>WAIB01000030.1:0-29092 GCA_009873655.1 Nitrospinota bacterium
CCGGGACTTGAACTATAACAAGTACCTGAATGAAGGCGATATGAAAATAATCAAGACCGAGGATTATAATTCGCAGAACACCCTGCGCATGACAGTGAGCGAGATTGAAGAAATGTTGTTGTCCCAGCCCGAGATTATTTCTGAGTTGGAAAAGAAGGAGGCATAGAAAGAAGAGCCCTCCAATTTAAGAGTTTTTTCAAGAGGATGGGAGCGTTATTTTATAGTAGTCCAGATACCAACTTATAAAATTCTTTACCCCCTTTTTTATTGTCCATTCAGGGGTGTAGTCGAAATCTCTTATCAGGTCAGAAACATCCGCATGTGATTTTTTCACATCCCCGCTTTGCATTGGCATCATGTTTAATTTAGCCTGCATCCCCAGATTTGTTTCGATCTCTTTTATATAATCCATCAGCTGTATGGGAGAGTTGGATCCAATATTATATAACCGATAGGGTGCTGAAGAAGATGCCGGGTTGGGTTTGTCGCTTTCCCAGTCGGGATCGGGTGAGGGGGACTTTTTTACGATACGAACTATCCCTTCAACAATGTCGTCAATATAGGTAAAGTCTCTTTCCATATTCCCGTTGTTGTATACATCTATAGGCTTTCCAGCCAGGATATTCTTGGTGAAAAGGAAGAGAGCCATATCGGGTCGACCCCATGGCCCATAAACGGTAAAAAACCTCAGCCCTGTTGTGGGTATTCCGTAAAGATGTGAATAGGAATGGGCCATCAACTCATTCGATACTTTGGTTGCTCCATAAAATGAGACAGGATGGCTGACATCGTCCTGGACAGAAAACGGGTAGTTGGTGTTTAAGCCGTAAACAGAACTGCTCGAGGCATAGACCAGGTGCTCTACATTATTGTGGCGACATCCTTCAAGAATGTTGAAGGTCCCTACTATATTGCTTTGGATGTATACCTCGGGGTGTTCGATCGAATACCGGACTCCGGCCTGTGCAGCCAAATGGATGACACGGTTGGGGCGATTTTCCTGAAAAATCCTGTCGATTTCTTTCTTGTCTTCAAGATTGGTTTTGTGGAAGGTGAATTTTTCCCATTTCTTTAATAAATTGAGTCGGTCCTTTTTTAAATTGACGTCATAGTAGTCGTTAAGATTGTCCAGTCCGATAACATCAAAACCCGATTCAAGTAATTGCTTGGAGGTATGGAAGCCGATAAATCCTGCCACTCCAGTGACTAAAATTTTCATAATCTAATCATCTTTAAAGATTGGGAGATGAATATGTATTCGGGAAAAAACTTTCTTATGCCAGGAAATGATATCCGGTATGCCAGCAGGTTCGAAAATTACCTTTCCGGAAGATCATATTTTTAATTGCAGCAATAATCAAGCGTAATTAACCCTCGCAATGATATTTAGTCGAAGGTATAGTATTTACAGGTTTATTGTGTTTTGAGTTGTCTTTCGCAAGCCAATTAATTTCCAATTCTCCCACGCCTCCAATTGTGATAAAAAATTCTATTTTAATTTTTGCAGGAAGGGCTTCAAACGCGCTGTTTGTTTTTTTGTTGGCCTGGGTCGTCTCCCGCCAGTTGGGCCCGGCAATGTTCGGGCTATTTTCTTTTCTTACTACGGTCGTGGTTTCTGCCAGCTGTTTTTCCAGTCTGGGACTGGATGTCTGGATGGTTCGCGAAATAACCAAAGCCCCTGAGAAAGCAAAACAATTTCTTTCCACTATTCTGGGTTTGAAGGTGGGAACTTCCCTGGTTACCATTGCCCTTGTTGTTTTTATATTTCGGGCGACGGATTTACCTGAATCTACTTTAAAACTGCTGGGTATACTATCGATTTCACTTATCTTTAATTCCGTTTCACAGACTCTTTGGCATTACGGGGATTGTTTTAGAGATTTTATTTATCACTCTTTTCTATGGGCGGCCTCCAACATAATAAAATCCCTGACAGGAATTGTACTGGTTTTATTATTCCGGGACTTGGAAATTCTGGTAATTGGAATTGTATTGGCAGAAGCTCTGGCATTGGTATTGTCGATTTACGTTGTCCAGAGAAAATATGGAAAGTTTGTGCCCCGGTTTCAATTGCTGGCAGGTTGGAAATTTTTAAAACAATCCGCCCCCATAGGGATGGGTGTTATTTTCAGTGTTCTTTATTTCAGGTTGGATACGGTCATGTTGCAATTGATGACGGACGAAAGGACGGTTGGATTTTATAATGCCGCTTATAAGTTGTTTGAACTGGTAGTTGTTCTGCCTCATAGTTTGATGATTGTCCTTTTCCCCCGCCTGGTGGAAGAATTTCACAACGAAAAAGAAAAATTTAAAGTCAGTTTGAAAAAAGCATTGGCAGTTTATGCTGGGGTGGGAGGCATCATTGCGCTGGTCTTTTTTTATTTTTCCTTTGAAACTATAAGTTTAATTTATGGAAACGATTTCCTGTTTTCTGGCGAGGTGCTTAAAATCCTTGCTACTGCCATGGTCCTGTCCTTTTTAATTTTTTTATTATCGAATGTCCTTATCGTTTCAGGGCAGGAACAGGCAAATACCCGGATATTAGTTGGTGCAACCCTTTTAAACATTTTTCTTAATCTGCTGTGGATACCTGAGCACGGCGCAATAGGGGCGGCATGGTCTACCGTTGCCTGTGAGATAGCGCTGGTTATCGTTTTATGCTTTCAATCCGGAAAAATATTGAAATCAAGCTGACTCCAAGTAAATCAGGTCAGCATCGCCCATAGCGATCGTCATAGCGGGAGATATCGTTTTCATCTATTATTTCGCCAAACTGGATTTCATAAATAACCAGCAGTTCTTTTTCGGGATTTCCCAGCCTGTGTTTGGCATTTAAGGGAATGACGATGGAATCATTGGTTTTTAACTGGTGGGTTTCATCTTTTAGTTCGACTTTCGCAGTGCCTGTTGCTACGGTCCAATGTTCACTTCGATGCTGATGTGATTGAAGGCTGAGCGATTCCCCCGGCAACACCTCGATTCGTTTCAGTAAATAGTTGGGGCCTAAATCTAAAACCGTGTAGGATCCCCAGGGTTTTTTCACAGTGGCCGGCCGCTTCCCCTCTTGATGTCCTTTTTCATTGAGGGATTCTACTAAATTTTTAACATCCTGAGACCTTTCCTTGGCGCAGACCAAAAGGGCGTCTGGCGTATCTACCACTACGGTGTCTTTTAATCCCAAGGTGGCAATGAGCCGGTTTTGCCCTTTCACTATGGAGTTGCTGCAGTCCTGGGCCAAAATATTTCCGGTTAAAACATTTCCTTTTGAGTCTTTTTCACACACCTCATCTAAAGCGTTCCAGGCACCCACATCGTTCCAGCCAATATCCGCTGGAATCATGACCACATTAGAAGATTTCTCCATGACGGCATAGTCAATGGAAATGCTGGGGAGGGAGGAAAAAAGTTCGCAACCTTTTGCATTCAGTTCAAGGTGGTTCAGTTTTCCGGATGAATTCTGAATACAACCTCTCAGTGTTTCTAATTGGGAGTGGATATCTGGAGCATATTGTTGCAATTCTTTTAAAATGGTGGTGGCTTTCCAGGCGAAGATGCCGCAGTTCCAAAAGTAAGTCCCTTGCTCCAGAAATTTTTCCGCTTTAGAAATATCGGGCTTTTCCTCAAAACGATCTGCCCGATAGATACCTTCAAAATCCTCAAGTTCCAGGCCTTGTTTTAAATAACCAAATCCTGTTTCCGGGCGGTTGGGGGGGATGCCAAGAGTTACCATAAATCCCTTTTGCGCGAGGGTCTCCGCTTTTTGAAGTACCTTGATAAAGTTTTCGGGTTTTGAGACAACATGGTCAGCCGGAAAAACAGCCATGATGGCATCGGCATTTTTTTCAGCCAAAACTTTTGCCATTAACCCGATCGCCAAAGCCGTATTCTTGCTGCAGGGCTCGGCTAAAAGCTGGTCTGGAGAAAACCCAAAAGAATCTAATTGCCGTAGAGTTTCAATGGCCTGATGTTGATGAGTGCCAACGTACAGGTTCTCGATGGAAATAAGAGGCAGCAAGCGTTGAACCGTGTTTTGGATCATAGTCCCGGTGCCAATCAGTTTTTGCAATTGCTTGGGGCTTTGTTCACGGCTGACAGGCCAAAACCGGGTGCCGCTTCCACCCGCTAAAATAACACCGTACATAATAATTATCTTATTTTTCTTTTCTTAAGAGTTGGATTGAATGTAAGGCCAAAGAGTGTTTGTCAGGGAAGTGATCGAGTTCTTACCTTGTTAAAAAATTATATATCAAATAAAAATAATGGACAATATTAAAAAATGTATCGTATGCAGGTTTGAATATTGCTGGATAAGGGTTTAGCTTCTTGATAGCTCGGCGATTTTATCGCATGCAAAATCGGCAAAGGGCAGGGCGCATGTAAAGGCAGGCGAAACAGCATTCAATATATGGAGAGATTTATTATCTCCTTCTGTTACAAAATCCATTTCAAGTTTTCTTTTTCTTATATTTAAAAGCTGTGCCCGAATTCCGGGTTCTCCCCATTTTTGAAAGTTTTTAAGTTCAACGCCCTCCGCAAGAGAAGAGGCTAGAGAAACCATCTTTTCCCGGGAATATTTTTGTAATTCTTCAAACGCCAGTGTTTTGAAATCAAAATCAGAGGACCAGAAGAGCCCTGCCTGGCGGAATAAAATTTCCAGGAGTTCGTCAAAATTAAATTTGGACAATCCTTTATATTGTTCGCGCCAGAAAGCGGGGATAGCCGTTGGGCCAATCTTGGCTTTTTTTCCTGCGGTTACTGTAAAGTGAACACCCAGAAACGGGTTCCTGAGATCGGGGACCGGGTAGATATTTGTTTGAAACGATCCCGCGGGCTCTTTGGAGTAAAGGTATAAGCCTTTAAACGGGAGAATGCGATAGTCTTTGGAAAAACCAAAATCCAGCGCTATTTTATCAGCATAAAGACCTGCGGTATTTATCATGTAGCCAAACTCTATATTGCCCTGAGAAGTTTTTATAATATTATTATCAAGTTTTTTCATATATCGGACCTGGCTTTTCATTTCTATGCCTTCGTTAAGGGAGTCCTCACGCATAGCTTGAACGACCTCGCTTGGGTTTACTGATGCTGTTGTGGGAGAAAAAAGGGCCCGCTCAAAAGTTTTTACTCTGGGTTCAATATTTTTAGCTTCTTTTTCAGTAATGGAGTCCATGGAGACCCCATTGGCCTGTGCCCGAGCCATCAATTCATCCAATTGAGATAATTCGGCCTCATTCTTTGCAACGACGAGCTTTCCGCACCTGTTAACAGGAATATTTTTGGATGCGCAATATTCTGTTAAACGTTGGTTTCCTTTTTGGGTAAATTTGGCCTTGAAGCTATCTGCCGTGTAATAAAATCCAGCATGAAGAACCCCGCTATTCCTCCCACTTGCATGGAGGCCGAAGTCTGCCTCCTTTTCTATGAGAATCTGGCTGGCATTGGGATATCTTTTTTTAAGTTCGCGGGCGATGCTGATACCAATAATTCCGCCCCCGATAATAAGAAAGTCACATGTAACCATCTGATGAACCGGAAAAATTGTTAATAGTAATGAATCATATTTATTATTTTTTCAGGAATCAAGTTTCATGGACAGTTGTAATACCCGGAAAAAATAACAGTTAAATTTCAGGTTTTTGTGAACCCACTGAATTTATGAGTGGTTTCTTTGTTTGTGATATCAATTTTTATCCTTTTCTATTCAGGAACATCCTGAAAGGTTCGATCTTTCTATATTTTTCTTCAGAAGCGGGTAACCGTCTGATAGTATGCGGCCTGATTTAAACCCAATTTTGAGGACGGCCTTGCGTAAAAAAATTATTGAACTGATTGAATCCAAGCCAGATCTTCCCCCCCCCCCTTCCTGAAATTCTATTGGGATTGCAGAAATTGATGAACGATCCTGATTGTGAAGTGCAGGATGTTTATCACCTGCTTAAATCCGATCCGGTTTTATCCGGACGTATAATTACCCTGGCTAATAGTGCTTTGTTTGGTTCTGGAAAGGACACAACTCGAAACCTTGAAGATGCTGTCGTTCGTTTGGGAATGCAGCAGGTTATGGATCTTGTTTACGCTTTAGAATTGCCCGGGACATTTACCAAAAGTAAAGCATTCGATCAGGTAGAGTTCTGGAAGCATTCTTTAGCAGTGGCATTTATAACGCGGTCTTTGGCGAAAAAAGTCCTGTCAGACTTTGAAGACTGGGAAATAGCTTTTCTTGCAGGGCTGATGCACGATGTCGGAATACTGGTGTTGGATAATGTTATACCTGAGGAATATTTTAAATTTCTCACATTAAAAGATTTGAGCGCCTCTGATGAGCCTCTGGAAGGCCTGGAAAAGGCTCATTTTAAAATAGACCACAGTGAGGCAGGTGCCATATTCGTGAGAAAATGGTGGGCGATTTCCGAAAAGGTGATCGGTGCCGCATTGAAGCATCATGAAACCATGCCATCTGAAAATAAATCGATGAACCTTTACCAATTGGTTGCCACAGCTAACCGAATTGCAAATCACCATGGCATTACCCACCCCATTATGACTGCTTTTGAAGACCCACCTGAAGAAGGTTATCTGGGTAACCTTAGTGTCACCCAGGAAGAACTTGATATAGTGATTGATACAACTAAAATGGGTTTGCTGGCGGCGGAAACGGTATTTCGGGGGAATTGAAATACCTTGTGAACAGGAAAATTTCCGGGTTTCATCAAGATGAGGAATCATTTTGGGTTGCCAATTTGGAATGTGGTCATAAACAGCATGTACGACACAATCCCCCGCTCATTTTTAGACCCTGGGTAAATAGTGATGCTGGCAGGAAGGAGCATCTTGGCACCTATCTTGATTGTAAAATTTGTGAGGCTGAATTGCAGTCATAAAACTATTCAGTAGTTAAATTTCCTTTTTCCCACTTCCCGGAATAAACATTTCCATTGGCCAGGATATAAACTCCGTGTCCGTGGGGTAAATCGTTCATGAATTCCCCACGGTAGCAGTCGCCATTGGCATAGGAATAGACCCCCTCGCCATGCAACATGTCGTTTAAAAAGCCACCTTCATATTTGTCCCCATTGTCGTAGACAAGCCTTCCCATGCCATTTGGTTTTCCATGCTTGAACTCGCCGGTATATACATATCCCTGGGAGCATGTGAAAATACCTCTTCCATGCATTTTTTCCTGAAACATTTGTCCTTCATATTTGTCACCATTTGGCCAGGTACAGGTAATGAATCCGGGAATTTTATCTTTTTCGTTTTTGTTTTCATCTCGGGGTTGGGTTTTTCTTCGTTCTTTGCGTGCTTTGGTATAGGTTGTGGAATTACCTTTCCAGCTTGAGGTTTCATTAAAACTACGCTTAATATGAACTTCTGTGAGCTTTTTATAAGCAGTGGTTATTTCTTGAAATCGGTCGTGGGCTTTTTTCTGCAAGCGCGCAGATTCAACGGGAAACCGGTCGGGATGCCAAACCTTGACTTGAGCCTTATAAGCTTTTTTAATATCTTTAAGAGAGGCACCGGGTTTTAATTTAAGGATAAGATAATATTTTTCTATCATTATGGAGTAATTAGGGTCAATTATTCGTTATTATTATGCTGTTTCAATGGATGAACCACTCGTCGGTGCCTTCGTGGCCTTCTTGGTGTTTCTTGTCCATTTCCCAGGAATGTAGGACGTAATCAATGCTGAAAGATTCTCTTGTTACAGGATTTCTTAAATCGAAATAACGATAACCCCGATAATCAGGATAAAAATTTTCAATGCTCAGAGGTAGACAGGTCATTCCTTTCTGCTCAGCTTCTTGTTTCAAATTTTCCCAATGATTTTCATCTATGGCCTCGACCACTATTCCAGAACCCTCTTTTTGTAAAAACATTAAAAATCTTTTTGAAGAAACCATTGTTCGAGAAAATTTTTCTTATTAACGATGCATATTAATCATGGTAATTGTAAAATAGTTAATGTGACAAGAAAAATTTTGATTTATAGAAAATCCTTTTTTAATAATAAAAAATTAATTTCAATTGTAAAAAATTTCAGGAAGCAACCGAAATGAACCGAATTGAAGGTAGATTTCTTCATAGTAAAAGACAGGTTTATGAGGGGCAGGGAAGCAGCCCGTCATTAAAGTTCAAGGTCACGCATTTAAAATACCGCGCTTGGAAATTTCCAAATTGGTTTTTAAAGTTGTTTTTAAAGAGTGCAGGATTATTTGAGCAGGGTCGAAAAAATGCTTTGGATTTGCGATTAGAGAATCGGGTTTTAAATGTCCAGGGATTGCCCGAAGAACTTGAGGGCCTGAAAATTCTTTTTTTGAGTGATCTTCATTTCGGGAATGAGCTGGAATTGATAGAGATTATTGTTAAAAAATTTCATGGTATTAAAGTTGACTTGTGTCTGTTTGGTGGAGATTATCAATACTATAGAAGTAAATCTCTTGAGCCGACAATAGAGGGAATGAAAAAAATATTGAGCGTTGTAAATGCCTCTCTTGGCATTTTTGCGGTTCTCGGAAACCACGATACCATTGAACTGGTTCCTGAATTAGAAAAAATGGGGGTTCGCACTCTTATGAACGAGTCCATATTATTGGAAAAGAATTCTCTTCCATTTTATCTGGTGGGTGTGGATGATCCCCTTTATTTCGATTTCCATGATGTGGAAAAGGCCTTCAGAAATGTTCCGGATAATTCCTTTAATATATTTTTATCTCATACCCCTGATTTATATAAAGATGCCAGTGAAAAGGGCGCAGACTTTTATCTATGTGGCCATACTCACCATGGCCAGATTCAGTTTCCTTTATATGGCCCCCTGTTTTTGCATTCCCAGGCTCCAAGGGAACTGGGACTGGGAGAATGGAGTTATAAAGATATGGCAGGTTTTACGGGACCCGGTGTGGGGACGTCTGGAGCGCCAGTCCGGTTTCGATGCTCGCCAGAGGTAACCTGCCTGGAACTGAGATCATCAAAAAACAGCTGAAAAACAGATTTTTTATTTTGAACTCATGCAATCTTTCAATGCATCTTCCCATTGAGGCATTTCAAAAGAAAAAACTTTTTTTATCTTTTCGTTGCTCAGCAGGGAATTCAGGGGTCGGGTGGCAGGAGTAGGATATTCGGATGTCGGGATGGGGTGCAGCACGGTGTTTTGACCGGTGCCCGATAAATTGATTATTTCCTTTGCAAAGCCATGCCAACTGGTTTTTCCCTGGCAGGTTAAATGGAAAATTCCGGATAATGAGGCATCTTTTGTTTCAGGCCAGTTTTGATTTAAACATTGCCCGAGAATTTTATGAGTTCCCATTGCGATGGAACGGGCCCATGTCGGGGCACCTATCTGGTCGTCAACGATTCTAAGAGAATCTTTTTCTTTGGCCAGCCTTTGTATTGAAAGTAAAAAGTTTTTTCCCCTAAGACTGTAAACCCAGCTGGTTCTTAAAATAAGAAAGGGAATGCCCGCTTCAGCCAATGCTTTTTCTCCTGCCAGTTTGGATTTTCCATAAACACTCAATGGATTTGTACGGTCATCTTCCTTATAGGGCGTATCGGAGCAACCATCAAACACGTAATCGGTGGAATAATGGATCAGTCCGGCCCCCACTTTTTTAGCTGCTTTTGCCAATAGGCCGGGACCCGTTCCATTTACAGCCATTGCCAAATCAGGCTCTTCCTCTGCCTTATCGACTCCTGTATAGGCTGCGGCATTTATAATGATTCCCGGTTGAATGCTCAAGATCGCGGGCTCGATCGAGTCCGGTTTGGAAAGATCCAGTTGTTTTCTGTCTACCGCGATAAGGGTTCCTAAATCACCCGCCAGGTTTTTTAATTCGCCGCCAACTTGCCCGGTTTTTCCTATAAGAAGAATTTTCATTTCAAGGGGAAAATGAGATTTGTTTTTTTGTGGGGGTATACAGCTTATCCGATCAAGCGTTCGAAATCATACGTTTTAAATACTGGCCGTATTCATTTTTTTTCAGGGTGTGGGCGAGTTTGGCGACATCGTCCGAGGAAATCCAGCCCTTGCTGAATGCGATTTCTTCGGGGCAGCAAACCATCAGGCCCTGGCGCTTTTGTATAGTTTCAATGAAATTGGACGCATCAAGAAGGGAATTATGAGACCCGGTGTCCAGCCATGCGAAACCCCGGCTCATTCTTTCAACGGATAGTTGAGATTGCTGAAGGTATACACGGTTAACATCCGTGATTTCCAGCTCCCCTCTGGCTGAAGGTTTAATGGATCCGGCAATATCTACCACCTGGTTATCATAAAAATACAAACCGGTTATAGCGTAATGGGATTTGGGTTGTGCAGGTTTTTCTTCAACGCCAATCACCTTGTCGTTGTCATCAAATTCCGCAACACCATAATTTTGCGGATCTTTAACCCAGTAACCAAATACGGTAGCCCCTTTTTCCCTTTTCTGTGCTGTTTCCATTAAATCGGGCAATTCGGTTCCGTAAAAAACATTATCACCCAGAATGAGGCTGCACCCTTCGTTGTCGATAAAATCTTTTCCAATAAGAAATGCCTGGGCCAACCCGTCGGGACTTGGTTGGACGCCATAAGTGATATTGACACCCCACTGGCTTCCGTCTTTCAGTAACTCTTGAAACAGGGGTTGGTCCTGAGGCGTGGTGATAACAAAAATGTCGCGAATATCAGCCAGTAAAAGCGTGCTCAATGGATAATAAACCATTGGCTTGTCATAAAGCGGCATTAACTGTTTGCTGACAACCTGGGTTAAAGGATAAAGCCGGGTTCCCGAACCTCCCGCCAGTATGATTCCTTTATTGATCATATTTCCGGTTCCTTAAGGTTTCTCAAGACCGAGTCGCTCTCCTCTGTAGGCACCGGACATGACTCGCTCCACCCAATCATTATTTTCCAGATACCATTTCACCGTTTTGCGAAGACCCGTTTCAAACGATTCCTGCGGTTTCCATCCCAACTGGTTTTGAATTTTGCTTGCATCAATGGCATAGCGCCGGTCATGACCAGGTCTGTCCGTTACATGTTGGATCAAGTTTTCATGCGGGCGAAACCTGGAATCCGGCACCAGTTCATCTAAAACTTCACAAAGGGTTTTGACGACTTCCAGGTTGGTTATTTCATTATGTCCGCCAATATTATAGTCCTCTCCCACCTTTCCCTTTTCCAAAACCTGAAGAATGGCTTTGCAATGATCTTCCACAAACAACCAGTCACGCACCTGTTTCCCATCTCCATAAATAGGAAGGGGTTCTCCTTTCAACGCGTTGTATATCATTAACGGCAATAGTTTCTCAGGAAACTGGTAAGGGCCATAATTGTTGGAACAATTCGTGGTCAGCACAGGCAAGCCGTAGGTTTTATAATAGGCCCGCACTAAATGATCTGAAGAAGCTTTGGAGGCCGCGTACGGGGAATTGGGAGCGTAGGGAGTCTCTTCTCTAAAAAGACCTGTTTCTCCCAGCGAACCATAGACTTCATCGGTGGAAACATGAAGAAAGCGAAAGCTTTCTTTTCCCGTTAACTTTTTAGATTCCACATATTTCTTAGCGGCCTCTAATAACTCGAAGGTCCCAACGACGTTGGTTTGTATAAAATCCCCGGGAGTGTCAATGGACCGGTCTACATGGGACTCTGCGGCAAAATGGACGATATAGTCGATTTCATGAGTTTCAAATAATTTGGTAAGCTTTTCCCGGTCACAAATGTCTCCCTGTACGAAAGTATAGCCGGTCTCACCCTCTATTGAAGAAAGAGTATCCAGGTTTCCCGCATAGGTGAGTTTGTCGTAATTTATGACCTTGGCTTGACCTGAATTCATCAGGTTTAGAATAAAGTTTCCACCGATGAATCCGGCGCCGCCTGTAATAAAATAAGTTTTCATTTCTTTAAAAATCGGTGTTAAAACAAGCAGTGCAGGGAATGCTGAGGACGTCTTTTCGGAAGTATAAGCGTTTAAACCTGTATTTTCAAGATAATGCACCTCCCTTGTTTTACCGATATATCGGCATAAGTCACCTCAATCTCAAATAAAATGCCCTCTTTATTAACAATAGCGGTGGTGGTCGTAAACTGGAATGCTGGCGACTACCTTAAAAAATGTCTTCAAAGTTTGAAAGCCCAGACCTTGAAGCCGAGCCGGGTGATTGTCATGGATAACGCCAGCACCGATGATTCCGTTCAAGGACTGGAAGTAGAGTTTGAGGGTTACGAAATAGTAAGGTTAAAAGAAAATACAGGCTTTGCTTTTGCAAATAACCTTGCGGTTAAAAGGGCGGAAAATTGCGATTGGATCGCATTTTTGAACCCGGATGCATTTGCGGCACCCGACTGGTTGGAAAAATTAGCGGAAGCTGCAGAAAATTTCCCTGAATTCACTTCATTTGGCAGCCATATGCTTCGGTATGAAAGCGATCAATTGGATGGCACCGGAGATGTTTACCATGTATGTGGCTCGGCATGGAGACGCGATCATGGAATTCGAGCCTCAACTGTTGACAGGAAAACCGGGGAAATATTTTCTCCCTGCGCCGCGGCCTCCTTTATTCGTAAAGACCATTTTGAAGAACTGGGTGGTTTCGATGAAAACTTTTTTTCTTACTTCGAAGATGTGGATCTCGGGTTCCGTTTCCAGTTGAAGGGATATCGAAGTCTTTACGTTGCCAACGCGGTTGTGGAACATGTGGGCTCCGCAACCACCAGCAGGTACAGTGATTTTGCTATTTATCATGGGCAAAGAAACCTGGTCTGGTCCTATATAAGAAATATGCCGGGGTTCTGGTATTACCTGCCGCAGCATGTCCTGTTTAATCTGGCCGCATTAATTTGGTTCACCTTGAAGGGGAAACCAGGTCCTGTGTTCAGGGCAAAATGGCATGCGTTGAAAGGACTGAGCAGAGTGTGGGAACTGCGAAAAAAAACCCAGCAGGAGCGATCCCGGGAAGCTTCGGGTGTAATAGATAAAATGGACAGAAATTTTTGGGCCCCTTATTTAAGACAAGGGCACGATTAAATCAGGAAGAAATCCGGGATAGAAGATTTTTTATCTGGGTTTTCAAAGCAGAGTTTTTTGTTAGCGAAAAAGCAGCGTTCAGGTGGGCGCGCGCGGATTCAATATTTCCGTTGGAATCGAGGATTAATTTCCCAAGATTATAATGAGAATCGGGGAGCCTGGGGTTTAGTTTAAGGGAGCGCTCAAATTCTGTTAAAGCCATCTCGGGCTGATCCATGCTCAAGTATAATATTCCCAGGTTGTTGGCTGCTTTTGCCTGAATTTCAGAGGGGCCTTTAATTTTACGATATGTTTCAATGGCAGGATCCACTTCTCCCATTTGCTGGTAAACTTTTCCAAGAAGCAGCAACCCATTTGCAGGTTCATCCACATCACTTAAAAACTGTTTTAAATATTTTTCCGATTCAGAAAAATTCTTCAGTTCAAAGTTTACCCTTGCAAGGTTGAAATTCAGACTGGTCGGCATGGCATATCCCCATCGATATTTTTTGTAGCGGTCCCGGGCCATTTCCAGTGTGGTTTTCGCTTTTTGGTACCAGCCACGGGAAGCGTAATAGGTCCCCAAATTGAGATAACCCAGGGGAATCGTTGCGTCCAGCTGAATCGCTTTATTGAATTCATTTTCTGCCAGTTTAAAATTTTTGTTCTGTGCATGAATGCTTCCCAGATTGCTGTGGGCGAAAGACTTGTAAAATGCAGACGCGTTTGACCGTGAAAGTTTTACCAGGGTGACCAGTGCCTTGTCGTGAGCCTTGTTTTCCAGGTAAAAATGGCTGAGATTATGCAGAACTTTTAAGTCGGAGGGAGACTTTTTCAAAGTATCTTCCCAAAGTGTGATATTTGATTTATAGGAAGAATTTCTTTTTATCACCAATGATCCCTGGATTACCAGAAGCAGAGCCAGAAAAGCGAGCCCTGGTTTGAGAGGCCATCTTTTTCCAATAAAAAAGAATTGGTGATAAGCGCATGAAATCAATAGTGTCGGGCCTATCCCGGGAAGGTAAAGGTTTCTTTCGCTTAATAAATCGGCACGCGGTAAAAAACTGTTGGTAATGGAGATTGTCAGAATATACCAAAGAATGGAGAAGGGAATGATGACCGGCAATTTTTTAAAATTTTTTAAAATAACCCCAGCCAGTGAGAACCAAAGCAGAACGGGAAGCCATTTAAAAGGACCGCTTGCGAACCAGTTTGGGGTGAAGTCGTAATCAAATATAAGGTTGATAGGAAAAAAACAAAGTTTGAAGGCAAAACCTAAGATTTGTGCCTGGGCGATCGCATAATTGAAATCCATCTTTCCTATCCATTTTGTTACCATTTGCTGAAAGGACGGCTGGAAGATCAGCAAGGCCAGGAGAGAAGACAGGATAGGCAGATAAAGAAAAGCCAGGCGGCTTTTTGGAGGAATCCATCGATCATTATTCATAAAGCAGAAATCATAAAGAATAACGATTGCGGGAAAAGTCAAACTGGTTTCTTTGCTGAGAATGGCTGCAACAAAAGATAAAAGTGCTGCAGAATAGAAGATCAATATTTTTCCCGAGAACTTATTAAGGCTTCCGAGAACAAATGCCAGAAGGGCCAGTAAATAAAAACAACCCGCCATTCCGCTGGCTCTGCCTGAGATATAGGTTACCGTTTCTGTGTTCAAAGGGTTAATGGCAAATAAAATTGCGGTCAACCCGGCAATTCCCAAAGCATTTTTCCCCTGCCAGTTTGTCCCGTTTTCCAGGGTAAGAAATATCAGGAAAAACAAAATAAGCGCTGTTATGAAATGGAATGAGATGTTAACCATGTGGTATCCAACAGGGGGCAGGCCGTTTTGAGATTGATTTATGATAAAGCTGAGAAAGAAAAGGTGTCGATACTGAATTGGAGAAAAATTATTGTAGTAGTCAGGTCCTGCAAGGTTTATTTGCTGTAGTACGGCATGGTCATCAAAGTTCAGTGGGGAGTTTAAGGTATTTGCGTAAGAAAAAGAGATCAAAACCAACAAAATGATGCCCACATAAAAAAAAGACTTTTTTGATGTTGCAGGTTCAGCCATGCGGAAGATTTTTCTCTTTTCTTTTTAATATTGTTACTAAAACAGCTACGTTGACAATTATAAAAATAAAATATATTGGAATTAACTTTGGTATCAGAGTGATGTTGTAGACAGTAGCCAGGGCTGTCAGGTCAAAATAAAAACCAATAATAAAAAGTATAGATATAGACTTAACGGGTGTCAGGCCAAGTTTCCCAAGTCGATGGTGAAAATGATCTGCATCTTTGAGGAATGGGCTGGTTCCTTTAAAAATTCTTCGGAAAAAGGCAAAGGTGGTATCCAGAATGGGTATCAAAAGGGTAATAACCGGAATAAGATAGTAGATCTCATCCGTATAGCCCTGATTCAAGGGGAGCAGGGTAATTAGAGAAATAAGAAGACCCAAGGGTAAGCTGCCTGTATCTCCAAGGATTATTTTTGCAGGTGGAAAGTTAAAGAAGAAAAAACCTAGAACGCTTCCAGCTAAAATTACCGCTAGAAATGAAGCACCAATGATTTGTCGTTCAAGATAAACAAAAACCAGTGTGAGACAGGAAAAAAATATGATGCCTGGAGCCAGTCCATCCATTCCGTCAATCAGGTTAATGGCATTGGTAATACCTACAATCCAGAGGACTGTGAGTAAAATGGAAAAATTACCCAGTTCAATCAAGTCCCCGATTCGCTCAATCTGAAAGCCGCATTTATAAAGAATGCAGGCTATTAGAATCTGAACTGTCAATTTAAGGCGTGCGGTACATTGGGTGATGTCATCGTAAATTCCAAGAACCATCATGGTTCCGGTGCTCACTGTAATTACAGTGAGCAGGTTGATATGGCGAGGGTCGATTAGGCCAATCAAATGGAAAAGCCAAAGGGTAACAAGGAATGACAAGACAACAGGGATTCCTCCAAGGGACTTGACATTCTTCCCTTTTGAAGGCTGATTCAGCGTGAATTTAAACGGGACTTTAATTAAAAATAAAGTAATGGCAATGGACAAACCAAGGGCAATAAAATATCCAACAAGGTAGACCTCACCTGAAATAGGAAAAGTTTGAAATTTCATTTAACCAAATTAATTATGAGTTGAGTGATTCCCCTCATAAGAATGAAAAAATTAATGGTTCCCCGAAACAAAAAGTTGACCCTGTGGTGCTTTTTGAAATAGTGCATCATACCCAGATGCCGCTTTACAATCACTCTTGCGGATGTCTTGCTGTTACTGGTTGACACCTGGTGATTAACTATGGCCTGCGGGAAATAAATTACTTTTTTTCCTGTTTCGTTGATCATCCGGCCTAAATCTATATCTTCATTAAACAAAAAATAGTTTTCATCAAATCCGCCAATTTCCTCAAAAACCTTTTTCGGTACCATTAAACAGCATCCTGAGAGCCAGTCAACCGGCAGGATTTCATTGTGATCGAAATCAAGCATCAAGTATTGGCTGGTGAAACGGTTTTTGGGGAATAACCGTGTAAGAATGGAATACCGATTGAACAGGCCGGTCCATATAGTGGGAAATCGCCTGCAGGAATACTGCAGACTCCCGTCTGGATCAACTACTTTTGGCCCAAGCGCACCCACTTCTGAATTAGATAAAATGTAGCTTTGCATGGAATTGATGGCTTGATCGGATAATATGGTATCTGGATTTATAAAAATTAAAGCTTCCCCTTGTGCGATTCTAGCCGCCTGATTATTGGCCTTGGAAAACCCAACGTTGGAAGGGTTGGATATGAATTTGGCCTGGGGAAATGCTTCCCTCAGCCCTTGCCAGCCGGGGTCATCTTCACTGTTGTCAACAACAATCACCTCAAAGTCTATCCCATGGATGGTTTTGTAAATGGATTCCAGGCAATTTTGAAGTTGTTTGCTACTATTGTAATTAACAATGATGCAGGAAAGATCCACTTTGCAGGCCGATTGTTGCTGAAAGGAAGGACTCGAAATTATCGTGCTACCTGATTATTGCCCAATTTAACCTGAATTTCAATGGGGTTGCCAGTGACAAAAAAAGGATCTGCTCCTCAAGTACTTTCCCTGAAATGCCGAATGGGATAAGATAATGGAAGAAATTACAGGATACCTTAAAAAGAAAACGCTAACCATTGGCTGGAGAGGGAAATTAAATGGGTAAAAGGGTTTTGGTTACAGGCGGGGCAGGGTTCATAGGTTCCCATACGGTGGATGAATTGATTGCCCAGGGCCACGAAGTTCGAGTTTATGACAATCTTAATCCGCAGGTGCATGGCGAGGGGGCCGAAAAACCAGATTATCTGCACCCGGATGCTGAATTCGTAAAAGGCGACGTTCGAGACCGGGACCATTTATACAAATCTATTAAAGATATTGACCTTATCATTCATGATGCGGCTGAAGTCGGTGTGGGACAATCCATGTATTCCATCGACCAGTACATTTCCACCAATGTGCAGGGAACAGGAGTGCTTTGGGATATTCTTGTAAATGAGAAACATGGTGTTGAAAAAGTATTGGTAGCCAGTTCAATGAGCCTTTATGGTGAAGGGAATTACGAATGTGTTGAACATGGTAAAATTTCGCCCAAACCCAGGCCCGATGACCAGTTAGCCCAGGGGCAATGGGAAATGCTTTGTCCTCAATGCGCTTCTCCGGTTGATCCCGTCCCAACCGATGAGGAAAAGGAACTCGATTGCACGTCCGTATATGCACAAAGCAAAAAGGACCAGGAAGTTTATTCCCTTATGATTGGCCGGGCGCACAATATTCCCACGGTGGCTTGCAGATATTTTAATTGTTATGGACCCCGTCAATCATTGAACAATCCTTATACGGGAGCTGCGGCCATTTTTTGTTCCGCTATAAAAAATGACACGCCACCCCTGATTTATGAAGATGGAAACCAGCGCCGTGACTTTATCCATGTAAAAGACCTTGTCCGAGGTAAACTTCTTTTGCTCGACAGGCAGGAAGCGGATTACGGCATATTCAACATTGGAACGGGGAAACCCTCTTCCATCCTTGAGCTTGCGGAAACACTGATTCAACTCTGCGGAAAGTCTTTTAGACCCGATGTGATTTACAAGTTTCGAAATGGTGACATACGTGACTGTTACGCGGATATATCCAGGATAAAGAAATTAGGATTCCAACCTCAATACTCACTTAAAGAAGGACTGAGAAACCTGATCGACTGGAGTGATGGGCAAGAAGCGGTTTCAAAAGTAAAAGATGCTCATCAGCAGTTGGTTGATAAAGGACTGGTGCTTGAATCACAACCGGTCTCCAGTAAATAGAAGGCTCCCGCAAAACCCGGTATCCGGGCATTCCAGATAAAACCAGGAAGCACAAATGTCTAATCGCAGTGTTCTTATTTTTGGCGGAATTTTCTTTTTCACCTTTTTGCTTCTAACTCCATTGGGAGTTTTCAATTCGTGGATTCCACCCAATATCCACAAGGGATACTATGCTGTCACCACAATTGATGCAGGCGATGACACGGGCTATTACGCTTTCCTGAGATCCGCTTTCTTCGATGGCGACCTCGATTTTTTTAATGAACGAAACTATGCCCATTCTGAAAAAATCAATCCCACGGGTTATGTGTTTAACAACTGGCAGATGGGACAGGCGATCTTATTTTTGCCTTTTTTCCTGATCGGGCATGTCCTGGCCCATTTTTATCAAAGTCTGGGGTATCCGGTCTCTACAGATGGCTATTCTGTCCCTTATTACCTTTCCACCGCTGTCGCTTCAGTCACATATCTTTTTGCAGGCTTGTTTTTTGTTTACCGTACCTTGTGCGTGTTTGTCCAAAGTCGTGTCAGCCTGTTGGCGACTATCTCCATCTGGCTGGCTTCACCGCTGGTTTATTTTTCGTTCATACGGCAACGCATGGCGCATACCTCGGAATTTTTTCTTTCCGCCGTCCTGATTTATATCTGGGTTCGATTCCGCCAGTCCAGAAAACCCATTCACTATGCATTGATGGGGGTAATATTGGGTTGGCTGTGCATGACACGCATCATCAATATTTCATTTTTTGCTCTGTTTGCCGCGGACCTTCTGTGGGTATATCGTTCAGACTGGAAAACAGATCCAACCAGCACCATCAAGAAGTTTTCTATCCTGGCGGGTACCCTGGGTGGATTCTTTTTCATCACCCTGTTGCCGCAGATTTATTGCTGGTATCAACTGAATGGAGTCCCGTTTCCCCCTCGCCATATGAAATTTGCTGGAGAGGGTTTAACCGGGATTAATGCTGGGCCGCTTTTGGAAAATATTTACGCTTTATTTTTTGATGCGAAGTGGGGGCTGTTATTTTCCATGCCCCTTGCTGTTTTGGGATTGTTGGGTCTGTTTTTAAAGGAAGACTTTTCAAGAAATCTCCGTCCAGGACTGCTTGCATACCTTTCAGGGATTTTCGGCATCATTCTTTTGTATCCGGAAGATTCCGCTTCTTATGGACATCGCCATTTAATCTCCGCCCTTCCCGTTTTTGCCATAGGTCTGGGAATTTTGTTTCAAAGATTTTCAAGCGACAAACTGAAATTTTTGAAGGCAGGCCCTGCTATTATTTGTTCGGTGGCTGTTCTGGCCCAATATTCCATGCTCATACAATATAAGGTACTGCTTCCTTATAACCACCCGGAATTTACTTTGAAGGCGATCGGCTCCTCAATGGATGTTTTATTCGGGCATCCGGAATTTTTGATGCGTTCAAGCAACTTTTTCCAGATCCTGTTTTCAGGTCTTCCTGAATCCTGGGACTATTTAGATGGAATGTTGCTTTTGTTATTCCCACTGTCTCAATTGATGGCTTTGGCATTGACCCTCCTTTTGCTTCAAAAAATATTTAAGGGGAATGGGACCGGTTTTCTCAATTCCCGTTTTTTTCTGGTGAACAGCAGTGGGCTAAGCTTGATTCTGGTAATTGTGGTGGCTTTTGCTGCTCCGACCAAATCGGAGGCAGAAATTGAGGCCCGCTTTAATTATCTTGAAGCCGTGCAAAGCGCGGAATCCCTTTTTAAAGGAGGGCAGATAGATTCCTCACGCATGGCTTACATGGAAGCCTCAAGGAATATGCCCACCGCATGGAAACCCTATTTCAGAGTGGGTCAAACCTGGCAGAGCAGGGGAAACCTTGAAGAGGCAAATAAATATTTCAAGATGGCCCTTAAATTCAACCCTGAAAACAGCCCTGCATTGACCCTGTTGGGGAACAATTTAAAGCGGTTGGGTAATGGTGCTGAAGCTGAAAAAATGCTGCGTGCAGCCATTCGAAGCTGGCCCATGAACAAATATGCTTACGATTCGCTGGCTCATGTTCTGGCGACCCTCGATAGGAGGCCAGAGGCCATCAGGATGCTGAAACATGCCATAAGTATTGACCCCAATTATGGAGTCGGTCATGCTAATTTAGCTATGATATACTCGAGTCTCCATGAAAATGAAAAAAGCCTGGAACACTTGAATCGAGCCGTTCAGCTGGGTGTCCAGGGCCCGGTTATTGACCGAATCAAAGCCCTTATTGAAGGTAAGGCCAAAAATGATTGATGAAATAGATTATTTCCCCAAACGGGAGCGGCATAATAAGAAGAAAAAGGTTGATTCCGGGTGGGGTGCTCTGAAAAAGCAAAAAATCGAGCAGAATGAAATTCCTGCCCAATCTCCTCCTTCTCCAGAAAAAAAACAGCAGGAAAAAAAGAGAAACTAGCAAAACTCCATCCAGATTGTATATACTGCATAAATTCATCAGGATTAATTATTACCCATTCATCGCTCAAAGTTTTTCAGGAGTTTATTTGTCATGTGTTTTAGCTTTTTATCTAGAAATCTATTGCTAAGGTGGAGCATCTTTGCCCTGGTGTTTTTTCCCTTCTCGGTTTTTGCAAGTGTTCAGGAAGAAACTTCAAAAGGGGACGCTGCTTTTAAGGCAGGCAAAATGAAAAAGGCCGAAAAATATTATTCTTCCGCGCTTAAAATGGACCCCGATAGTTGGCGCATCATGCGTGGGTTGGCGGAAACAAAATTTCAGCTGAAAAAATACCGGGAAACCAAGGAACTTGTGGATCGCATTTTAGCCATGAAGATCATAAAGAGGAATAGCGTCGAAGTGACTTTGCAGGATGGCCAAACATTCGAAGCAGAGATAGTTGACGAAAATGTTGTTCCGCCGGACGATGGAAAAAATAACATGAGAAACTATGTGGACGGTGAAGAAGCCAAGCCCATACTCCATTACCGGCTCTTCAACCTAAAAACCGGCAAAATGCGCCTGGTCCCGCATTCAGATGCCAAACTAAAATACAAGGGGGTGCCGCGTCGGGTTTATGACTACGTACACGAGCTGCATGTCAAGGTGGAAGACATATTGATTGGAATGTCCGGAAAAACCGGACCCGTGGAAATGGTTGAAGTGAAGGGTGGATGTTTTCAAATGGGAAGTAATAAAGGAGCGGCTGCAGAAAGGCCCGTTCATGAAGTTTGCCTGAAAGCATTTCAGATGGATAAATACGAAGTCAGTCAGGGTCTGTTCCAATCCACTATGGGCCACAATCCCGCACGCTTCAAAGGTGCTGATAGACCCGTTGAAAGAGTGACCTGGCATGAGGCGGATGAGTTTTGCAGGAAAAACCATAAGCGGCTGCCCACGGAAGCGGAATGGGAATATGCGGCACGCGCCGGGACAACCACGGAATATTACTGGGGAGATGAATTCGAAGCCGGCAAATCGAACCTGTGTGATAGTACCTGTGACATGAATATCAGTGCAAAAAATGTTTCTGATGGATTTTCCAGTACCGCTCCGGTAGGTTCCTTCCCGGCCAATCCCTGGGGTCTCCATGATATGACAGGAAACGTGTATGAATGGACCTCAGACTGGATGGATGACAAATATTATGCCAATAGCCCTAAAGATAATCCTAAAGGACCGATTCGCACCAATCCCTCAGACCGAAAAGGAGGGGGAGTTCGCAAAGTTCTCCGTGGCGGATCCTGGGCAAGCGACGCAAACAGTCAACGGTCTGCGGCCCGGAAAGGTTTCGTCGTAGATTACCGGATTGATCTTTTCGGATTCCGTTGCGTTTTCTAGTTTCGGATATTCAACCTGGAAAATCCCAAAGGTGGCCAGCCTCTCCAGGGAGAGGCTGGTGGATCCCGAGGTTGTCGTTTTTTTTTGAATAAATTTCCAGCGGGTTTATTTCAACTGGTCTTTTATTATTTTCCCCGTAGCTGTTTTAGGAAGTGATTCGTGAAACTCGATGATATCGGGGGTCATGAATGGGGGCAGGTTTTTCCTGCAAAAATCTTTCAGTTCCTGCTCCGTTGCTTCTGCCCCTTCCCGCAATACAATACAGACTTTCACTTTTTCTCCAACGCGTTCATCCGGGATACCCACCGCCGCTGCTTCTGCCGGTGCCGGGTGGCCCATCAAGGTGTTTTCAATAGCTAATGGGGAAACATTTTCCCCCGCCCGGATGATGAGATCTTTTTTCCTGCCCGCGGAAATATAGAGCCGGCCCTTTTCATCCAGATGGCCCAGGTCGCCTGTTTTTAACCAGCCATCGGGTTGGATCATCTCCCGGGTTTCTTCCGCGCGGTTCCAGTAACCACTCATTACCGTTTTGCCTTTAACCAGAATTTCTCCCACCTGCCCGGGACCTGCCTCATTTCCGGATTCGTCAACAATAGTCACCTCGACATTGGGCAAAACCGGGCCGACTGATCCCGCAACACTTCCATCCCGCATTCGGTTGACCGCGATAACCGGAGAAGTTTCGGTGAGACCGTACCCTTCAATTACCGTGACATCTAAAACTTCTTCCACCTTTTTCAGGAGCGCTTCGGGTAAAGCCGCGCCACCGGAAATGCAGGTATGCAAAGAAGAAACGTCATAACCGCCCCGGGAATAAAGATCGACCAGAAACGAATAAATGGTGGGTACCAGCGGCAGAAACGTTGCCTTGTGTGCCGCTATGGAGGCCAGGATCGTTTTAGGCTGAAATTGTTTGAGAAGAATCAAGGCTGCCCCGACCCGGATAAATACCAGGGCCATGATGTTGCCGAAGGAATGAAACAAGGGCAGGGCAACAATAGCCCTGTCTTCCGGGGTGATATCCAAATGTTCCAGGAACCCGGAGCAGTTTTCATCAAACTGCTCTTCATTGAGCATCACTCCCTTGGGTTTGGCGGTGGTGCCCGAGGTATAAAGGATCACATCCGGAATTCCGGCTTCTCTATCGTGTTTTATGAATGCTTTGTTTTTTTCTCCGGAATTTAAAAATTCATCGAACCGGCATGTTCCCTCTCCCACCTGATCCAAGTCGGCGGGGCCGACGAGGATTTTATTGGGAAAAAATTTAAAAAACGGAAGGACTTCGGGTTTTACAAAAGCGGAATCGACAACCAGGGTGTCGATGCCCGCATCCTGTGCGATGAAAACCAGGTCTTCCGGTTTCAAAAGAAAATTGAAGGGGATAAAGGGAACCCCTTTTAACAAACAGCCAAACATGGCCACCAGGTGTTCTTTCTGGTTCAGGCACAAAAGGCCGACTTTGCTGCTTGCTTGGAGAGGAAGCTCTGAAAGGGCCGAAGCAAAAGATTCGACCTGCCGGCAAAGTTCACCGTAAGTTACCGTGCAGTCCCCTTCAATGATCGCGGCGGCATCAGGTCTTTTTTCCGAATGGGATTTTAAATAGTTGTAAAAAGTCATTTCTTGGATTCCAGATTTTTTTTAAACATAGGGAAAAGCATTATACCCCTGGTTATTCTTGGTGAAAAATGACATTGGATTAGGGGTTCATGCCAATATCACCTTGTGCTCTAAAATCTAGCTGGCCACCCACCGGCAGAAGAATCCGTTAGGCAGGTTGAGTCCGGTAGAAGTATCGGGGATGAACATTTCTCCTGTTTCGAAACTCCCTTTTAAAGTGGAGGGGAGATAAGTCCGGATCATATTTTCCAATGTCAGGGAGGAAAATCCCGGAGAATGGGTTGTAAAAAGCAAAAAAGCAGGATTGTCACTAAGAATATTCCTGCAAGCTTCCATGAATTCCGAGAGTTTGTTTTCGATTTGCCACACTTCTCCCTTGGGTCCGCGCCCGAATGAGGGTGGGTCCATGATGATTCCGTCGTATTTGCTCCCACGCCGGTGTTCTCTTTGCATGTATTTCATGGCATCTTCAACAATCCAGCGAACGGGCCGGTCTCCCATCCCGGAAAGTTCCAGATTTTGCCGGGCCCAGTTTACCGAGGCCTTGGAGGCGTCCAAATGGGTGACATGAGCCCCTGCCGAAGCCGCCGCCAGGGTGCTTGCCCCGGTATATCCAAAAACGTTAAGTACTTTGATTTCTTTGCCGTTAAGCAGTTTAAGCTGGTCTGTTATCCAGAGCCAATTAGGGGCTTGTTCCGGGAAAATTCCGATATGTCCAAACCCCGTCGGCTGGACTTTGAAAACGAGATTTTGGAACTTGATCTGCCATCCGTTTTCCGGGAGCTTGGTAAATAATTTCCATTCTCCACCCGTGTCTTTGCCTTTGAAATATTTATATTCTCCTTCCGCTTTTTTCCATTCGGAAGCGGGGAGGGATTTGGGCCAAAGCGCCTGGGGTGCGGGACGACAAAATCGATGGGGGCCGAATTGTTCCAGCTTTTGAAAAGAACCGGTATCCAGAAGCTTGTATTCGAAATCGTCAGTAGGGTAGGAAGAACTCATGGATGTGTTTGAAAACCTGTTTTTCCTGTTGTGATAATATTTAAAGAAACTTAAGCAATAAATTATTTTGTAAATGACGGATTATATCAGAAATTTGAACCTCAAATGGGGTGCTTCCCTGGCCCTTATTTTATCAGTTTTGCTTTCCTGTGCTCCCAAAGAGGAAGAAAAACCAAAAGCTGGAAAGAAAGAATTCGCGCTTCCCGTACAGATTGGCAAAGTGGCTTATATGGATATTGCCGATGAGGTTCGCGCCGTAGGCAATATTCAAACGGAGCAAAGGGTCACCATCACTTCTGAAATCCGCGGCAGAGTGGCACGCATTGCGGTGGAGGAAGGTATGAATGTGAAAGCCGGAAACCTGGTTGCGCAAATCGATTCCCGGGAATATGAACTGACTTTAGAGAGATTGCGAGCCGACCTGTCGGCTTCACAGAAGGAATACAAGAAAGCGCAGGAAGGTTTGCGGAAAGAAGATAAAGATCGGTTGGATGCGCAAACACGCGCGGCAAAAAGCTCGCTTGATCTTGCAAAAATTGAACTTGAAAGAACAAAAAAACTGGTGGAACAGAAAGTCCTTCCCCAATCTGCTCTCGACTCGGCAGAAGATAAGTTGCGTCAAACCAGTGAAACTTTAAAGGCGAGCCAGGCAGAACAGGCCGCAGGCATGAAGTCCCGGCAGGAAGATATAGAAAAACTGGAATCCGAGATGCAATCCATACGCAAGCAGGTTGCAGTCGCCGAACTAAACCTGTCCAAGGTAAATATTGTCGCTCCATTTGACGGAGTCATTATCTCCAAGGAAATCGAAAGGGGCGCCATCGCCAATTCGGGAACCTCCATTGTTCGAATGATCGGGTCGTCAAGGTTGAAAGCGGTTCTGGAAGTTCCCCAGAGCTACCGGAATAAATTAAAAAAATTGAAAAAGGCCGAATTCTTCGCCAAGGAGCTGGGTCTCAGGTTCAAGTACCGGAACAACCTGGCCAGACTGGTGAGGGTGATTCCCGATGCGAATATTTTCTCGGGAAATATAAAAGTCCAGATCGACCTGCCTGATCCCAACCCGGCCATGTTCCCCGGACTGACTCTTGAAAGCACTTTGAATTTTGGGGTCCGCAAAAATGTTCTTCACGTCCCGGCCGTTTCTCTGGTGATCTCGGAAAAAGGAACCGTGGTTTACATCGTTAAGGACAAGAAAGCCCATTTAGTTCCGGTGAAGGCTTTCAAGGAGCATGATGATTTTGTCGAGATCAAGGACTTTACCGGGCAGTTGAATGCCAATACCGATTTGATATTAAGAGGATCGGGTGCCGTGTTTCCGGGAGCAAATGTTTTTATAACCAACCCGAAACCCAGCACGGAGACTCCTTTCAGTTCTGCGGCTAAAGAAAAGGAGCCTGCGAAATCCTCCGGAAAAACCCCTGTAAAAAATCCGGAAACCTGATGAAACTCATTGACCAGTCCATTCGTAATTATCATACCGTTACCGTAATCATTGTCATGGCATTGGTGGTGGGTACTTTGTGTTTTCAAACCCTGCCGAGACAGTTGACCCCCACGGTGGACAAGCCTCAAATCGAAGTTAAAACCGAATACCTGGGGCTGTCCCCAAATGAAGTGGAGCGCAACATCAGCCGCCGACTGGAAGACCAGCTTGAGTCCGTTGAAGGGATGAAAAAGATGACCTCCACCAGTCAGCATGGATTGAGCACCATCAACCTTGAGTTTGAATGGGGAATTGACAAGGACCTCGCGGTGCTGGACGTGAACAACAAGTTGCAACAGGTTAAAGACCTGCCGATAAATGCAGACAAGCCTACCTTGCGTTCCATTTCAAGTGATAATTCAAGCCCCATCATGTGGATTGTTTTTGATAAGCCTGACAAAAAAATGCCGAACCTGGATCAGAATTATATGTTCAAGATCGGTGAGGATATCATCGTCCCCTCTTTAAGACGGGTGAAAGGAATCGCGGATGTCTGGCATTTCGGAGGGGAGGACCGCGAAATGCGGGTCGAGTTCGACCCTTATAGCATGGCGCGCCTGCATTTGACGTACAAAGATGTGATTGACCGCCTCATGGAAGAAAACCAGAACACCCGTGCCGGGTTTCACGACGAGGAGAACCGCTCCTATACGGTTCGGGGGCTCGGTGAGTTTCTGGGACCCAGGGATATTCTGGATACAGTGGTGAAGCGTGACGGGGACAAGACCATAAGAGTCCGCGATTTTGCAACGGTGGTGGACGGTTATAAAAGAACCGATTCGCTGGTTCGAATAAGCGGAAATTTATCGAATGCGTTCGGAGTCATTCGCAAGGCCGGTGCCAATGTAGTGGAAACCTGTAACCTGGCTGCTGAAAAGGTTGCGGAATTGAACCAGGAACTTTTGAACCGAGGTATTCCTCTCAAGTTAAAGATTGTCTACAAGGATGTGGATTATATTGATGAAGCCATGCGTCTGGTAAAGTCGAACCTCGGTCTGGGCGCCATTCTTGCGGTTGCTGTGTTGCTGATCTTTCTTGGGTCGGTGCGTTCCCTGTTGATTGTGGCAATCAGTATTCCGGTCAGCCTCGTGTCCGTGTTTATCATTCTGAAAATTTTTGGACGCAGTATCAACATTATATCGCTGGCGGGCATGGCGTTTGCGGTAGGAATGGTGGTCGATAACTCCATTGTGGTTCTGGAAAATATTTATCGCCATTTGACAATGAAGAAAGGTGTTTTCAAAGCGGCCTATGATGGCGCGTCAGAAGTGTGGGGAGCGGTGCTGGCCTCGACGTTGACAACGTTGGCTGTCTTTATTCCCATCGTTTTTATAGAAGAAGAAGCCGGACAAATGTTTCGCGATATTGCCATCACCATCAGTGGTTGCATAGCCCTTTCATTACTGGTGTCTATTACCGTTATCCCTACGTTGACCACTTTATTGATCCGACTCAAACCAGGAGAAGAATACCAGCCGGGATTTTTTCACCGAACTTTATTCAAGCCGGTGTTGAGTTTGGGAAAAGGCATTGGCAATGTTTATTCCGGATTAATGGAATGGATTCTTCGCCACTCCTCATTCAGTATTCTGATTCGCGTGAGCATCCTGGCAGGCGTTTGCTGGATGCTTTGGTACAGCGGTCAGATCCTTCCCAAAAAAGATTATCTTCCTTATGGAAACACCAATATGGTTTTCATGCTGATTGAGCCGGTTGCCGGTTCTCCTGTGGAAACAAATATGAAGTATCTGGCGGATTATGAAAAGAAAATCGTGAATATGGAAGATGTGAACCGGAACTTCCTGGTTTTTTCTCCACGCTTTAATGGCGGAGGAGCCATCATTGAAAAGGAACTCGCCAAAGGTCAGCGGGGAGAAGTGAAAATGGCCGTGAAAGCGAATGAAATGGGCCAGCAGATATTTGCTATTCCCGGCTACCGGTTCGCATTTGCAATGCAGCGACCTATCTTCAGATCGGCTGATAAAACCTTTGAAGTAGAAATAACCGGACCTGAAATTCTGAAGTTGAAAGATATAGCCATGGGACTGATCGGAAAAATTTCAGGGATACAAGGAGTACATTCGGTACGGCCCGAATTCAAATTCGGCAACCCCGAGCTTCGGTTTATACCGCGGAGAGAGGATGCTGCGCGATTGGATATGGGCATGCAGGAAATTGGAGATATTGTTGAATCCCTTAACGCAGGAAAATACCTGGGAGAATTCAACGACCGCGGGGAACCCATTGACTTTGTCCTGGTCCAGAAAAAGGGTGATCGAAAACTGGGGCTGGAAGATTATCGTTCCCTTCCTGTTTGGACCGATGAAGGTCTCATGACCCACCTCGGGCATTTGGCCGATATAAAAATTGACGCCGGACCCGCAAGGATAGATCACATAGGAACCGAAAGGGCGATCAAGCTCCGAGTGCAGGTTCGAAAAGATATGCCCATGCAGACCGCCATTGACCGGGTGGATGAAAAGGTGCTGGCTCCGACGCGGCTTACTTTGAATGAAGAATTTGGCTTGCGTATTGGTGGCTCTGCCGATGAATTGGCGTCCACCGAAAAATCCTTGTTGAACAGTTTTGCCTATGCGATCGGGTTTATTTACCTTCTCCTGGTGGCTTTGTTCTCATCCTTTGTCAGGCCCTTCATTGTCATGCTTACCGTAGCGTTGGCGGTTTCCGGTTCGTTTCTTGGAATCACTTGGAACAACTGGTATCAGCGCGGCAATATATTGGCCATTCTGGAAGAGTGGAATGTTCCCAACGCTCAATCGATGGCCGAGGGATGGAACTGGATTACTTTTGATATCCTGACCCAGTTAGGCGTGGTTATCCTGGCGGGAATTGTTGTGAACAACGCCATCCTC
>WAIB01000030.1:29102-31553 GCA_009873655.1 Nitrospinota bacterium
GCTGAATAACATTAAGGCGGGTATGGAAGAGCGGCAGGCGTTGCTGGTCTCCTGCCAGACACGGTTGCGTCCCATAATGATGACCGTAATTTCCAGCGTCTTCGGTATGATTCCGCTGGCTTTTGGAGAAGGTGCGGGAACAGAATTGTATCGCGGTATGGGAACCGCATTGATTGGCGGGTTGAGTATATCGACCCTTTTTACTTTGTTTCTCGTCCCGATTCTTATCGCCCTGGCTATCGATATGGGATTCCACACCACGAAGGATGACCTGGTAAAAGATTCATTGCAGTCCAGTCCGGATTCGCTGGCTCCTACCTCGTAAAAAACTTTCTCAATCCATCGGCCAATGAGAAGGAGGGGGAGATTCTACGCAAATTTCTTCTTTGCTGACCGGGTGTTCAAAAACAAGTTGGTGGGCATAAAGAGCGATTTGTCTGTCCGGAAGGTGGATGGTAGAACCGTATTTTTTATCTCCCAAAACAGGGTGGTCGATGAATGAAAGTTGTGCGCGGATCTGGTGAAACCTTCCTGTATGTAATCTTACTTCCAGAAGGCTGGAGGTCTGGCGGTTTTCCAATGTTTTGTATTCCAGCTCGGCTTCTTGCGTATTTTTTCCGGGCCGTTTGAAAACCGTGGACTTGAGCGATTTTTCTTTTCGCAGATGATGAGAAAGTCTTGCCTGTGCGGGATTGGGAATTCCTTCTACGATGGTGCGATAAACTTTTTGAGTGGTCTTTTTGCGAAACTGTTCAGACAATCGTGAGGCCGCTTTAGAAGTGCGCGCAAATAAAACCACTCCGGATACATTTCGGTCCAGTCTATGAATCAGACCCAGGAATACATTCCCCGGTTTGTTGAATTCCGACTTGATCCATTCTTTAACCTGGTCCATTAACGACTCGGAACCGGAGGCATCTGCCTGAGTGAGTAAACCCGGCGGCTTGCAAACTGCGATTAAATGATTGTCCAGGTAGAGGATGGGTAAATCACTTGGGTGGGCCAATCTCGATATCCTTTACATCCGTGAGTTTCAACCCCTCGGTAGTTACGATGCCCCCTGAGACCACGTATTTGATACCATCTTCAATAGACATATCCACCTCGGTGACTTCTTCCGGGGGAACGAATACCAGAAACCCGGAGGTGGGGTTTGGCATGGTGGGAACAAAAACATTGAGTACATCTTCCTGTGTCAGGTCCTGAACCTCACCCCGTGCTGCGCCGGTGACAAACCCAATAGCCAGCATTCCCCTTCGTGGAAATTCAAGTAACACGACTTTTCGAAACGCGCTGGTGTCCGCATTGGCGATGGATTGCACCACTTGTTTGGACCCCTTATAGATTCTGCGGACGAAAGGGATTTTTTCGACAATCCTTTCTCCTAAATGCAGGAATCTTTTGCCGAAAAAGTTTGTCGTGAACCAGCCGACGGCAAGAACGATGAGTAATGTGATGACCAGCCCGAGGGCCGGAATTCGGTACCCTTCGGGAATGGGAGCACCCAAATCAATCAAAACTTTGGTGAATACCGGTGACAGGGCATCTAGATTTCTGAAAAGGAACTGTAATATAAAATAGGTCAGGGCTATGGGGAGGGTGATCAACAGCCCGGTGATGAATACATTTCGAATGCGTCGTTGCAGATTTTTAATCACGGTATCCGACTGGTTGAGAGGAAGGGAGTTTCATTTCCGCTTTGATTGGAACAGATTCAATCGAAAGACTTCATTATAGTATATAAGGAAACAACGACAAGGCAATACCCGTAAAATAGAGGAAGGATTAGCACTTGACAGACACCCTAAAATAGCTAATATCAGTCCGTTAAGTGGGAATGAAGAATTTAGAACTGGGGCTGTGGCGCAGCTGGGAGCGCGCTTGAATGGCATTCAAGAGGTCAGGGGTTCGATCCCCCTCAGCTCCACCAGCCTGGCCGCTGGACGCAGTGAATCAATGCACTGGGTTCGGCGGCATTTTTTTTGAGATCAATATTGACCGTCCGCCAAGGACCCCTTTTTCTTTGAGTTGGTCTGGCAACCGTTCAAAATTCACTGATAATACTTTTCTCAGAGTTTGCGTCGCGGACAGTGAGGTCTTCGATATTTTCCTTCCGGGCATTTTCAATAAAGAGTTTGAGTTCCGGAATTTCATGCTCGCCCTGGAAGTCCTTGAATTTTCCTTCTCCTTCAACATTCATTCTAAGGCCAAACCGATCACCATTTTTTAACCTGTCTGAAAGCTCCTGGAACCATTTTTCATACTTATCCATGGTTTGCCTCCATTTCTTTGAGATGGATTTTTAAGGGCTCAAAAATAATTTTAATTTTTGGCCAAACCCAATACCTCATAGGTCTATAGATAAGATCAAAATAGAGGTATGAATATTCCAAGTTCCGGAATTGGTTTTATTTTACTTTGAGTTTTGGGACCAATTTTGCCGCCTGCCCC
>WAIB01000031.1:0-17224 GCA_009873655.1 Nitrospinota bacterium
CATTGAATCACCTAATGGACAGCTTTCATCTTCCGCGCAGACGGAACTTGAACGAGCATCGATTGCTCGACAGCAAGCAGAGCAGCAGGTTATTACCGCTCAAACAGCATTAGACGCAGCAACAGCGGCTCGTCAGGAAGCAGAACAGCAATTGGCTACAGTTCCTGACGTATTGTCCGATGCGTCTAACTGTTGCACCTTGCTCATACCTTGCTCATGCGTTATTCCTTTGTTATTCTTTCTGTATAAAGCTGGGTCTTACGTGGAAGAAAGTTTGCTAGAGTCTTCGGGACTGCCTAAGTTCCTTAGACTCGAAGCTATATCCTACACGATAGTCACTCCTTAAAAATATCTCCCCATGCAAAGGGATAAGAATGGCCTTATTGTATTAAAGGGCGGGGGAATTGGGCATACTGGTTAGAAACAGGTTAGAAAAACAGGGTTTTAAAAATCAAGGGCTTTTGCTGTTTAACCTATAACCTATTGATTTTATTGGCACGCCCGAGAGGATTCGAACCTCCGACCAACGGTATCGGAAACCGCTACTCTATCCAGCTGAGCTACGGGCGCATTTTAGTTGATGATGCTTCTGGCCTTGCTGCCTTCTTCAAATCCGACAACGTTCCCAACCTGTCGATTCAATTCGACACCAAACTCCTTGATCATTTTTAAACGAATGCCCCACCACTTGCCTTCGGCGACAATTTCTTCATTGGATTCGTTGTCAACGCCGACTTTATGGACTTTGGTGACTTCGTCAAAGGCAATTTTTATTCCCTCACCGGCCTTCAGACCCTGCTCCTCAATAACATTGACGGGGTCGGCGACCAGTTTCTTTTTGAATTCCTCATCCGTAACCGCTTTGGTTACGATTTCTTTCCACTTGTCATCCAGTTCTTTCTTGCGGATGGGGTTGATCGGGGAAGTGGACCCGGTAGCTCCGAGAATTTCGCTCATATTAAAATCCTTTTCGACAATACAGGTCGAATAAAATTATCAGGTAAGTGGGAATAATACCTGATTTCAAGGAGATTGACCAGCCTGGATTATGATAAAAGTCGGATGGTTCAGGATGAGGCTTTGATGATTTCTTCCGCTTTTTTCAGGGCTTCATCGAGTTTGTCTGTATGGGTGCCCCCGGCCTGGGCCATGTCGGGCCGTCCGCCGCCGCTTCCTCCCACGATAGCCGCGATTTCTTTGATGATATTGCCGGCATGAAACTTATCGGTCAGATCTTTGGTCACTCCCGCTGCCATGGCCACTTTCCCTCCCGTGACGGACCCGGCAACCACGATACCCGATTGGAGTTTGTTCTTGGCGTTATCGATATAGGTTCGAAGTGTTTTTGCATCGGTTCCATCCAGGTTTTTTATTAACAGGGACACATTGCCCAGCTTTTGGATATTGTCCTGGTCAGAAGATTCATTTCCGCTGATCATTTTTTCTTTCAATGCGATGATTTCTTTTTCCAGTTCCCGGTTTTTATCGAGAAGTTTTTTCAACTTTGAAACTTCTTCGTCGGAAGGCGCTTTGAGAAGCGAACGTATTGCGGCCAGTGTCCCATATTCGGAATGAACTTTTTCATAAGCGGTTTTTCCCGTAACCGCTTCAATTCGCCGGACACCGGATGCGATTCCCCCTTCAGATACAATACGAAACAGGCCGATGTCTCCTGTAGCGGAAACATGGGTTCCACCGCACAATTCCATGCTGAAACCGGGGACCGTTACCACTCGGACCTGATCGCCGTATTTCTCTCCAAACAGGGCCATGGCTCCCTCTTTGAGCGCTTCTTCAATTTCCATCTCCCGGGTGGAGACGGGAATGTTTTCACGAATCTTTTCGTTGACCCGCGCTTCGATCTTTCCTCTTTCCTTTTCGGTCAAGGGTGAGAAGTGCGTGTAATCAAACCGCAGTCGATCGGGTGCCACGAGAGAACCCGCCTGCTTGATATGTTCCCCCAATACTTCCTTTAAGGCTGCATGCAGAAGATGGGTTGCAGAGTGGTTTAGAGCGGTGTCGTTCCGGGTGGATTTGTCGACCCGCATCGTTAAAGAATCGCCTCTTGAAATTAATCCGTTTGTTATTCTGGCTTTGTGAACGATTAATTCGGGTAGAGGTTTGGTGGCATCCAGCAAATCCATTTGAACATTTTCGTTGAAAGCCTTGCCCGAATCGCCTACCTGCCCCCCTGACTCTCCATAGAAGGGAGTTCGATCTACTAATAGTTCAATATTGTCGCCGGCTTTTGCTGAATCCAACTGAGTTCCCTCTTTCAGGATGGCCAGAACCTTTGCTTCTCCTTCGGTTGACACGTAGCCCTCAAATCCGGTAGCGGGAGATTTTTGTAAATATTCTTTATAGAAGGGGGGCACTTCCTTTTCCCCGGAACCTTTCCAGGATGCCATGGCCTTCGATTTTTGTTCCTGCATGGCTTTTTCATAACCTGCCATGTCCATTTCCAGTCCGGCATCTTTTGCGGTTTCTTCAACCAGGTCGGTGGGAAAACCGTAGGTGTCGTAGAGTTTGAAGATTTCTTCTCCCGGAATGGATGAGAGGTTTTCCTTTTGAACTTTTTGCAGGATTTCTTCCAATCGCTGTGTTCCGAAATGCAGCGTATTGCCAAAACTTTCTTCCTCGTTGAGCACGACCCTTTGAATAAAGTCTGCGTTTCCTGTCAAATCCGGATAGGCGTCCTTGAAGTCGTTAATGACTTTGCTGGTGATTTTGTGAAAAAAAGGATTTTTTTGACCGAGCAGTTTTCCGTGTCGCAGGGCACGGCGCATGATTTTCCGAAGCACATAACCCCGTCCTTCGTTGGATGGAATGACCCCATCACCGATCAAAAAGGTGGCGGCCCGCGCGTGGTCTGTCAACACTCGAAGGGATATATCGACTTCGTTGCTTTGTCCATATTCCCGCCCGGTGATTTTTGCGGCCTCGCTGATGATGGACATCATCAAATCCGTATCGTAGTTTGTGGTTCTTCCCTGTACCACGGCGGCCAGTCGTTCCAGTCCCATCCCGGTATCTATACTGGGTTTTGGAAGGGGAGTTAATTTGCCGGAGGTATCCCGGTCGTATTGCATGAATACCAGGTTCCAGATTTCCAGGAACCGGTCACAATCACAGCCAACCTCGCAGGTGGGTTTGCCGCATCCGATTGTTTTTCCCTGATCAATAAAAATTTCCGAACAGGGTCCGCAAGGTCCCGTGGGCCCCATCGCCCAAAAATTGTCCTTTTCACCCATCCTGTAAATCCGTTCCCGCGGCATTTTCATGTCGTTGGCCCAGATGTTGAAGGCTTCATCATCATCCTGAAATACGGAAATATAGAGACGGTCGCGGGGCAGGCCTATGACTTCGGTTAGAAACTCCCATCCAAAAAGAATGGCTTCTTTTTTAAAATAATCGCCGAAAGAAAAATTCCCGAGCATTTCAAAAAAAGTGTGGTGGCGCGCGGTGCGGCCCACCATCTCCAGGTCGTTATGTTTGCCTCCTGCTCGAACGCATTTTTGAACGGTTACAGCCCGTTTATAATCCCGTTTTTCATCCCCAAGAAAGACATCCTTAAACTGCACCATGCCGGCATTGGTGAATAGCAACGTCGGGTCATTTTTAGGAACCAGGGGATAGCTGGCAACGACAGCATGTTCTCTGTCCTTAAAAAACTGTATGAATTTATTGCGAAGCTCTTGGCCAGTCATAATTTTATTTTCGGGAAATGATTAAACAACACCTGCTTTGAGTATTGCGTGCAGGTGAATGATTCCATCTATTTTCTTTTCATTCGTTACTATCAATGATGTTATGGAATGTTCTTCCATTATTTGTACGGCCTTTGCCGCGAGGGTTTCTTTGGTAATTGTCTTTGGGTTTTTTACCATCATGATTGAGGCATTCATTTTAGAGATATCTTTTCCCTTTTCTACAATCCTTCTTAGATCCCCGTCTGTTACCAGACCTTTCAAATTTCCTTCCTGATCTACAACAAGAGTGACTCCCAGATGCTTCTTGGAAATTTCTCCAAGGACCCCTGAGGAAGGCGCATCTGCCAGAACTCTGGGGATTTCAGCTCCCGAATGCCTCAGATCAGCTCCCGTTGTGAGCAGCCTGCGACCCAAGCTACCCCCGGGATGGTTTTGCGCACAACGTTCTTCCTGAACGCCTCTCAGTTCCATGAGGGCAACCGCCAGGGCATCTCCTAAAGCCAGGGTTGCGGTTGTGCTTGATGTTGGAACCAGATCCTTTGAACAGGCCTCTTCCTGGACACCGATATTTAAAACATAATCGCTGCATTTGGCCAGGGTGGATGTAGGTCTTCCTGTTATTGCGACAAGGGTGCAATTAATCCTTTTAAATGAGGGGAGGAGCTTTGCGATCTCTTCGGTTTCCCCGCTGTTTGAAATAGCGATCACCGTATCTTTTTTCATAATCATCCCCAGGTCCCCATGACTTGCATCTGCCGCATGTACAAATAAAGTCGGCAAACCCAGGCTGGAAAAGGTCGAAGCGATTTTCTTTCCAATGATTCCAGACTTTCCCATTCCCGTGATGACCAGATGCTGGCATTGGTCGATATGGTGAACGACATTGACAAAAGTTTCATCAATGCGGTTGACCAGATCTTCCACGGCCTGACTTTCAATTTTCAAAGCCCTTTTGGCCGAGTCAATGATCGTTTGCGAATTTTTATCCGAAGATGAGCCTTTTGGAGCGTTCATTGTTTACAGGGAACCTTTTTAAGCCTTTTATTTCAAAGAGTTTGTGGAACCATGAAATTACAATCATATCACAAATGATTAGACACGGTAAAGCTGCGACTTTATACTTGGGGACTGAATTTTTCAGTCGGGTGATTAATGGGCAAAACAAAATCTTTATACATTATCGACGGTTCCTCATACATTTTCCGGGCCTATTTTGGGATCAGGCAATTTCTATCTACTTCCAAGGGATTTCCAACAAACGCCTTATACGGTTTCATCAATATGCTGCAAAAGGTGGTAAAGGAGGAAAAGCCGGATTATCTATGTGTCGCATTTGACAGCAAGGAGAAAACTTTCCGTCATGATATTTACGCGGACTACAAATCGAATCGTGACGCGCCCCCCGAAGACCTCGCAAAGCAATTCCCTTATTTTGAACCCCTTGTGGATGCCTTTAATATTTCCAGTATCCGGATTCCTGGTTTTGAAGCTGACGACATCATAGGCACTTTGGCCGTACAGGGTTCCAAAGCGGGCTATCGTGTCGTTATTGTCAGCGGAGATAAAGATATGATGCAGTTGGTGGGCCCGGAGATAACAATGCTGGACACCATGAAGAACAAATGGATCGGGGTGAAGGAAGTTGAAGAAAAGTTTGGTGTTCCTCCGGAAAAAGTGATTGAGGTAATGGGTTTGATGGGGGATTCCAGTGACCACATTCCCGGGGTGAAAGGGGTGGGCCCAAAAACGGCTACGGAACTAATACAGAAATATGGTTCGATTGAAGAACTTTATAAAAGAATCGACGAGATAGAAAAGAAGAAGTTGAAGGAAAAACTGATTCAGGATGAAGACCTCGCGCTTTTGAGCCGCAAGCTGGTCACCATCGATACGGCAATGAATTTGGATTGTGCTTTGGAAGACTTGAAAGTTCGACCCGTAAAAAAAGAAGACCTGAGAAAACTGTTTTCGGAGTTTGAATTTTCCTCGATGCTGGAGGGGCTGGGCAAGGGAGCAGAGGAAACTCAGGAAGAAACTGAAACGCAAAAGAAAAATTATGAAACTGTTTTAACAAAGACGGCATTCAATAACTGGTTGAAAAAAATTAAAAAGAACAGAATTTTTGCGTTGGACCTGGAAACAACCAGCCTTAGACCCGTCCAGGCCCGGGCAGTTGGAATTTCCTTCTCATGCAGTGCGGGAGAGGCATGCTACATCCCCTTGGCGCACAGTTATCTTGGGGTTCCCGATCAACTGGAGATGGATTGGGTATTTGAAAAACTCAAGCCGGTTCTGGAGGATCCAAAGATGAAAAAAGTGGGCCAGAACATTAAATACGATTACATCGTTTTAAAAAATGAAGGGATTCACTTAGAAGGCATTGCCTTTGACACCATGCTTGCTTCTTATCTGTTGAACCCGTCCAGTCGAGGCCACAATATGGATGCGCTTGCCCTCGAGCATTTGGGGTTAAAAACAATCCAGTATAAAGATGTTGTTGGAACCGCCTCGAAGGAAATCGGGTTTGACGAAGTCGAGGTTGAACGTGCTACGGAGTACGCCGCGGAGGATGCGGATATTACCTGGCGCCTGTATAAAAAGCTTTCCGGTTCCCTTAAGGGGGACGATCTGAATATTTTCGAAAAAATTGAGCTGCCTCTACTTGAAGTGCTGGGGGACATGGAATTGAAAGGGATGGCTTTGGATAAATCCCATTTGCAAAAGCTGTCGCAAAAGATCCACTCGTTACTCAAAGAAAAGGAAAAACAGATTTATGAATTGGCTGGAGAGGAGTTCAATATAAATTCCCCAAAACAACTTTCTGTGATTTTATTTGAGAAGCTGGGGTTGCCGGTTATTAAAAAGACAAAGAGTGGTTACTCAACCGATGTTTCGGTTCTTGAAGAACTTGCGGCCGAGCACGATCTGCCGGAAATCATTCTTTTGTACCGGCAATTGGGTAAACTCAAATCCACCTATGTAGATGCGTTGCAGGAAGAGATTTTCAGTAAAACAGGTCGTGTTCACACGTCATTCAATCAATCTGTCGCAGCTACCGGCCGGTTGAGCAGCAGTAATCCCAATCTGCAAAATATTCCCATCCGAACCGAAATGGGGCGTGAGATCCGCAAGTCTTTTATTGCGGAAGAGGGCAACCAGCTTTTGTCTGCGGATTATTCCCAGGTGGAGTTGAGGATATTGGCCCATTTGTCCGAAGATGAATCATTGATTGAAGCTTTTAATGACGGTGAAGATATTCATACGCGAACGGCAATAGAAATTTTTGGAACGACCGCGGAGCGTCTGGATGCGGAGGCCCGGCGTATGGCTAAGGCGGTGAATTTTGGAATCGTTTACGGGTTGAGCGCCTTCGGGTTATCCAGGCAGCTGAAAATTTTTCCGAAAGATGCCAAGAAATTTATTGATCAATATTTCCAGCTATACAAAAACGTGAAAGTATATATGGAGGAGACGATTGAGGCCGCAAGGAAAACGGGTTATACCTTAACGTTAATGAACCGGAAACGCTATTTGCCGGATCTCAATAGCAAGAACAGGCAGGCACGGGAAGCCGCGGAGAGGGTGGCTATCAATACCCCCGTCCAGGGAAGTGCTGCGGACCTGATCAAGCTTGCAATGATTAATTTAGATGGAGAAATAAAGGCCAGGAATTTAAAGTCAAGAATGATTCTTCAGGTTCATGACGAATTGGTTTTTGAATGCCCGCCCCAGGAAGAGGAAAAAATGCGCGCCCTTGTTAAAAAAGAAATGGAAGAAGTCATGCCACTCAAGGTTCCCCTGGTCGTTGACATGGGTTGGGGAAAAAACTGGAATGACGCACATTGATTCGTAATAAAAAGGTCGATGGTGTTACTCGTTGAATGGAGTTTTCCTCGCGGGCTCCATAAATTCAAAAGATATCTGACTCTTTTCCATAAAAACTGAAGACTTCTGAGCCATGGTTGGGAGGTTTTGATTTGCGGTCTTTTTTAGCGTTTATTTTTTTGACAGGTTTTTATTTGTTTCCCGGTTCGTCCGTATTGGCCTTGGAGGAGAAGCATTGGCAATTGAACCGGGCGGTTAATTTGCCCGAATGGCTATCCATAACCGGTGAACATAGAACCCGATATGAATTCCTGAACAATCAATTCCGTTCAAGAAGCGTGGGGAGCGACCAGATCCTTTCTTTACGTACTTTGGTGCAAACGGATTTACGTTTCAGTAAAACCTTTGAGATCCATTTGGAATTGCAGGACGCCCGGGCAGAATTGGCAGACGAAGGTTCGAGAATGAACTCCTCCATTGTCAACTCTGCGGAGCTTTTAGAAGCCAACCTTGTCTGGAAAGTAAATAATTTATTTTCAGAAGGCAGCCAAAGTACTTTTAGAGGGGGCCGCCTGACAATGGATATTGGGAAGCGGCGTTTTATAGCTCGAAACAGATTCCGAAATGTTATTCAAGGTTACACAGGCATTGACTGGAATTGGGTGGCTAAAGATAAAACTCAGGTTCGCAGTATTTTAACAATGCCGGTCAATCGCGAACCATCGGCCGTTGCAGATCTTTTGGGAAACGATGTCACTTTTGATGAAGAAAATTTGAATAATATTCTATGGGGCATCTTTGTTTCCACTCCACATTTGCCGGGAGAAAATAAAGGGGAACTCTATTTTTTTGGCTTGCATGAAGATGACGGCTCTAATGTTAAAACCCGAAATCGTGAAGTTTATACGCCCGGGTTCCGAATCTACCGGCCCGCAAAGAAGGGCCGATTGGATTATGAATTAGAATCCATGTTCCAGTTTGGAACCGTTCGCGCCACGACAGCCGTTTCGGACACAACGGATCTGGACCATTCCGCCTACTTTCACCATTTCGAGGCAGGCTATACCTTTGAAGCAGACTGGTCCCCGCGCCTTTACTTTGAATATGATTATGCCAGTGGGGACGATGATCCCAATGATGGTAATAATGAAAGGTTTGAAAGGTTGTTCGGACCCAATGTGACAGAATATGGGCCTACCAGTATTCATACCGCATTTGTGCGAGCTAACATCCGTTCCCCTGGAATAAGGCTTGAAGTCAAACCCAGCCGCAATCTTTTTGCGTATTTATCTTACCGAGCCTATTGGCTGGCCTCCGACAGGGATGGATGGGAAGGAGCTTCCGGGTTGAGGGATACCACGGGAAACTCAGGGAGTTTTCTGGGACACCAGTTATTTGTACGGGCCAAATGGAATGTCCATTCCAACTTCAAGTTTGAAGGAGGGTTTGCCTGCAGGATGGACGGGGAATTTCAAAAAAATGTGGCCAATTCACCAAAAGCAGCAAATACGATTTATACTTATACATCGTTGACTTTGACCTTTTAACCCGGGGATTCTCACCGACAATTGTTTTTGGTTTTGGATCTGTATGACTGAAAAAAGACAGAAATTTGGACGTGAGGGAGAAAAAGCCGCAGTGGATTTTTTAAAAAAGAAAGGTTATCGAATTTTAGAGAGCAATTTCCGCTCCAAACTGGGGGAGATCGATATCATTGCTGAGCGGGATGCAACTTTGGTTTTCTTGGAAGTTAAATCCAGAGCGGACTCTCAGTACGGTCACCCCTTCCATGCGGTTACTCCCGCGAAACAGCGAAAAATAATTCAGGTAGCCCAAACCTATCTCACCAAACATCGTTTGCTGGACACCCCGGCAAGATTTGATGTGGTAGGAGTGACTGTCGATTCGGATGATTCAAAATCTTTTCAAATCGAATTGCTTGAGAACGCATTTCAAATTTCCTGAAACGGCTGAGAGACCAACGGTTGTCCTGATTCCTGTTTTAATGGTTCCTGTAACTCCCAGCAATAAAGGCTTTTAGGTTTGTTCCGATTTTATTATTAATATTTAATGCTACTTTTGGTTGTTTCATACATCTATATGAACAATAAAGAGTTATATAATTGTTGAAAAATGATTAGGAGAGATACCCTTGAATTTTATTAAACGTTTTTTCACAGGAATGAAGGAAAAGGATTCTGTTTCCGGCCCTGCTGAAGTTGAAAATACCCCATCCGAACCCAATGCGACGAGTGCCTCGCAACCTGCGGCTCCAGAGCCCGCGACAACGAATGAAAATTTTTCTGATGCCCCTCCGGCCCCCAGGACGGTTTTACATGCGCCCGTATTGAAAGAAAACTTATTCCCGGAAAGTTCCGAGGAAATTCTGATTAAAGCCCAACCTTCTGCAACGGGCGATCAATGCCTTTTCACGGTGAATCGGGTGTTGATGAATAACTGCTCCTGGTACTTTGACAGCTTTGAAAGCGCTGCAGAATCGGCCCTGGCTGAGGCTCTTTTCTCACTGGATGATGTTGAAACCGTATTGGTTTGCGAGTCCACCGTGACGGTTACCCGTAAAGATAAAACGCTTGTCGACTGGGCCCCGTTGGCTAAGGAAGTTGGAGCGGCTATCCGTGGCGTTTTAAAAGAGGGCAATGTCCTTATTGCGGAAAAAATAATTTCTTCCATACCCTCTGAAGAGACAATCCGGGAGGGGATACAAAAAGTAATAGATGAAGAAGTGAATCCGGGTGTAGCCGGACACGGAGGGCAAATCAACCTTCTGGATGTAAAAGGAAACTCTGTGACGATCCAGATGGGTGGCGGTTGCCAGGGTTGCAGTGCGGCTGACCTGACATTGAAGCAGGGAATACACACATCATTTAGAAAAGCAGTCCCGCAGGTGGGGGCCATATTTGACGAAACCGATCATACTGCGGGGTTGAACCCGTATTTTTCATGAGGTTGATATGCCAAGAGTGCTTACGTTTAAAGTAAATATCGAAACCGGAAACCAGGGGCCGAACGAAACGGTGAACTTTTGTTTTAACGGTCATAAAATGCCTTTTGATAATGTGATTGGCTCCAATGAGCCTGAGTCCATTTTTGAAGGTGGTTTCGATGTCAATAGTTATGCTCACAGCCTGACCCTGGTCGGACCGGAAAAAGGGAAGTGGGACATAGAAAAGATAACCGTGGATTACGAGTGTGAAGGAGAAAAACCCTATGTGGTCAAATGGGGTGCGGTCACGCTTGATGAAAAGACAGAGGTCAATATTTGGCAGGATCCTCCTGTCCCTTCCTTTGATGTTTAGAACCAGCTAACGTAAGGAAATCTTCCGGTGAGTGAATTTTGCGTGTAAATCCCCAAGCAGAATGTAATCTTTGACTGTTGTTTCCACCGGAATATAATGTGTTGAACTCCAAACCATCAACTCCCCCGTTTCGGTCTGAAATATTTCCTTGGGAACGATGATATTCAATAACAGTTCATCATTCTTTTCCCGTCCTTCCAGTTTCCGGAATTCTTCTTCTTCCCCATTTGGCAGTATATGAACGGAAATTTCATCGTGGCCTTTTTCAGGAATCGTTTTTATTTTAAAGCGGTTGCCTTTGGTTAAAGGGCCATAGCTTCCATTTCGAACATTATAAAAAGCGGTCAAAATATCATGGAAGCCCTGGTCTCCGGGGATTTCATTGCTTCCATTTTCAATTTCCCTGTTATTTATAAACTTGGACCACGTGTGTACTCTTTTTTCGTAGTCGAATTGATGACGCGTGACCTCTGCCCGTTCGCCTATGGTGACCTGGCGTAAAAAAGAAAGGGGACGGAGGCTTTGGTTATCATCCACAATCTCGAATTCCGTCTTATAGAAATGTTTCCGATAGGATGTAAAAAAACCGACAAACCCTTTCGTGCTGGCTTCCAAAGTAGAGTAATACCGTTGTCTTTCTTTGTAAAACTGGACCTTAGCCGTGGCCGCATTTTTGAACCAGAGGAAGCTGATATTGTAAAAAAGGGTTTCCCCGACAAATCGGGTTATATCGCCCCGGGCCTTGAATCCCAAGTATTTTCCCGCGTCGTCAACGTTGTCTGTGGCGAACAGGGTGGAGGAAGTTGCAAAAAAATGCCCAAACAGGGAAAATAAAATAATAGGGAGATAGCGAATTGGTTTTTCAGAAAAAATCATAATGCCCGGTAGTATGAAAAAATTTTGAAAAAACCTGTTAATTTTTATATTATATTTTTTAGTAGATATTCAGCTAATTTTATAAATCTAAACCCTTTTCGGGTTTTTCCCGATTTGTCGTTATGAGTACCGAGACATTGCCATTTTCCCCAGGAATTGTTGAAGAGTCGGAAGGGAAAACGGACCGTTCCTATTTGCCCTTATATAAAATTATAATGTGGGATGACAATGTTACGACGATGGAGTTTGTCATTCGCATTCTCATCACTTTAATGGGTAAAGACTATTCAACTGCAGAAAAGTTGATGTACGAAATACACCTTAAGGGTGCCGCCACCGTTGCAACCATGCCCCTGGAACAGGCTGAGTTCAAGGTCGAGCAGGTTCACTGTGCAGCGGCAATGGAAGAGTTTCCCTTCACATGCACCATTGAGCAGGCTTGAGCCCGTTCCACGTCGCACCCGTTCCACATTAAAGTATTTCCCGCTTATTTCAGGCCCATCCATCCTTGTTTGAGGTTTTACTATCTGCTTTCCAACGGAACGTAGTCTCTTTTTTCGGCTCCGGTGTAAATCTGCCTGGGTCTACTGATTTTGAAATCTTCGTCTTCCTGCAATTCTTTCCATTGGGCTATCCAACCGGGCAGGCGGCCCATGGCGAACATGACCGGGAACATATTAATAGGAATGTTAAGGGCCTTGTATATCAAGCCGGAATAAAAATCTACATTGGGGTAAAGCTTTTTCTCAATAAAATAATCATCCTTGATTGCGATTTCTTCAAGTTGCAAGGCCAGCTCAAGAAGAGGCTCCTTATTCCCCGGTTTGTCCAATATTTTGTGGGCGAGTTTTTTGATGATTCGACTTCGGGGATCAAAATTTTTGTATACCCGATGGCCAAACCCCATCAGTCGGAACGGGTCATTCGCATCTTTGGCTTTGGCGACGTATTTATTTACATCCCCCCCATTATCTTGAATCTCCTGAAGCATTTCGATAACGGCCTGGTTAGCGCCACCGTGAAGAGGACCCCAAAGTGCATATATAGCCGCTGAGATAGAGGCAAAAAGGTTCGACATGGAGCTTCCCACGATTCTTGCGGTGCTGGTGGAACAATTCTGTTCATGGTCGGCATGGAGAATCAATAAAACATCCAGGACTTTCGCGGCATCTTCATCTATCTGGTATTCCTCGCAAGGTAAGGCAAACTTCATTTTCAGGAAATTTGCCGCATAACCCAGGGAATTGTCCGGATAGGGGAGGGGTCGCCCGACAGATTTTCTATAACTGTATGCGGCAATGGTTGGAAGCTTGGCCATTAACCGGTGGATGGTGATTTCTATTTCTCTTTCGTCACGAACGCTGATTTCATTTTGATAGAAGGTTGCCAGCGAACCGACCACCGCGCTGCATACTGCCATGGGATGGGGGTTGTTGGGAAACCCGTCATAAAAGTTTTTAATGGATTCATGAACCATGGAATGGTGAATAATGTGATACTCAAAGTAATCGAGTTGTTCCCTGGTAGGAAGTTCGCCATAAATCAAAAGGTAAGCTGTTTCAATGAAGGAACTTTTTTCCGCTATCTGTTCAATGGGGTAGCCGCGATAGAGCAAAATCCCTTTTTCACCATTCAAAAAGGTGATATTGCTTTTGCAGGAACCGGTGCTCATAAACCCAGGATCAAATGTAATTAGCCCTGTCGTTTTTCGTAAAGCGGTAATGTCTATCGCCTTTTCCCCAGCAGAACCTTCGATGAGAGGGAGTTCGTAAGTTTTCCCTTCGTAGGTTAACGTGACCGTTTTTGCCATTTTGTTCCTCCGGTAAATTTAGTCATGGTAACGATTGCAAAGTGTTCTTTTAAATGTATTATAAACGGTGTTTGCAAAATCCGGAGAGTTTTTGTTTCAGGGAAAACCTTTATGAAAAGTAACGTTCTACTTTATTTGATGATCACAGGTATTCTTTTGGGAATATTTTGCGGCTGGATTTTTGGTGAAACCATGCTGGCTGTAGGGTGGTTGGGGGATATGTTTTTGGATTCTCTAAAAATGCTGGTGGTTCCCCTTATCATTTCTTCGATGATAGTAGGAATTTCCGGCTTGGGGGATATTAGAAAAGTAGGAAAAACTGGATTGATAACGCTGGTGTATTTCATGGCTACCACCGGCATCGCCGTTTCAATTGGTTTGGTGATGGTCAATTTTTTGCAACCCGGCGCCTCGGTAGAAATGACTGCGGATAAAATTCCGGAAAATGTTTCAGGTAAGGAAGCGATAGGACTTACCGATATTCTGCAAAGTTTTGTTTCTCCCAATTTAATCCATTCCATGGCTCAAATGGAAATCCTTCCCTTAATCGTTTTTTCCCTTGTTTTCGGGGCCGTTCTGACCACATTGGGGGAACCGGGTAAACAGGCGATAGGATTCTTTGATACGGTCAATACCGCCATCATGAAAATCGTTCATTTGATCATGTATTTTGCGCCAATAGGGGTGTTTGCACTGATTGCTTCGAAACTCGGGGCCGCCGGAGGGGGAGACCTGTTTCTTGCGGAATTGGCAAAAATCGGGAAATACGCCTGGACGGTTATCCTGGCTCTTTTGATACATGGAGTTTTAATTTTGCCCGCAATCCTGTATCTGGCGACAGGGAGAAACCCTCTCCATTATTTTAAAAACCTGACCCCCGCATTGACGACCGCTTTTTCAACAGCAAGCAGTTCTGCGACTTTGCCCGTCACCATTGAATGTGCAGAAGAAAATAATCAAGTCAGCCGCAAGGCATCTTTGTTTGTTTTACCCCTGGGGGCCACCGTGAATATGAATGGGACCGCGCTTTACGAAGCGGTTGCGGTGATGTTTATTGCGCAAATGCTTGGCGTAGAAATGGGGTTTGCTGAACAGATGATTGTTCTGATAACGGCAACTCTGGCGGGAATTGGCGCCGCAGGAATTCCTGAAGCGGGGCTGGTGACCATGGTTATGGTCCTGCAGGCAGTAGGGCTGCCTTTGGAAGGGATCGGTATGTTGCTTTCAATAGATTGGTTTTTGGATCGCTGCCGCACAACTCTCAACGTATGGGGAGATTCTGTGGGTGCAGCCGTTGTGGATACACTCGAGGAAAAATGGGTTGAGAAAGGAGAGGGTGCATGATCACTTTAGCATTGGTCGGAATTATTGTGGGGATCCTGTCTTCGGTAAGTGGTTTGGGTGGGGGATTTATGATCGTGCCTTTGCTTATTTTTCTGGGGCGTGAGGCCAAGCTGGCTGTGGGTACTTCATTTGTATTTATTTTAGTGGTCGCAATTTCATCCATCATTGCACACTATCGCCTTGGAAATGTGGATATCAAGACAGGTTTGATGCTGGGGTTGGGGGGCGTGATTGGCGCGCAAATCGGCCCGCAGATTTTGCAGCATGTTTCAGAACAGAACTTTAAGAGAGTTTTTTCAGTTTTACTTGTAATAACCGCTGTCTGGATGTTCGTAGATTCTAAAGGCGGATCCTAATCCTTTTTGTGTGTGCCCCTGACCAATCGAACCGCAAAGGGGCCTTCCCCGAATTTGTTTATCCAGCTGGAACGGCCTTTTACAAGGCTGAACATCATGGCCCTGTCTCCGTTGATAGTATCTGTCCAGGTGCAGTCGGCCCCCTTTGGCTCAAACTCAGCAGGAATATGGATTTCGTTATTTCCAAAATCCTTTTGGCTGAAACTTTTATCAAAAATTGTTTTTACATCTTCCAGTTTAGGGATTCTCCAGTCGTTGAACCCGCCAAAGTTTGCGGCGTTTTGTTCTTCTGCAAACTTCTTTGATTTTTCCAGGTGCAGCCATTTTCCTGCTATTTGACGGGAGTCTTTTTTGAACCAGGTAAGCCCCGTTTGGGTATCTAATATCGTATCGTTGCCATTGTCGGTAAATCGAGACATGGTGAACCTCAAAATCGGTTGGTAATATATCGAGATTATACAGGTTTTTATTCTTTAAAAGGAGAAGAGTTTTTTGGGAAGTTTTTGTTTCCGCGCAGAAAAAAAGCCGATAGAACAAAATGTTCTACCGGCTTTTGTTATCTTTTAGAGACGAATCTCAAACCCGAACTATTTTATAGTTGCATGATTTATTTCGCAATCCGCCTGGGACACCAGATTTTCTTTCATGTAAGGATTTCCGAAAGGATCAATCCGCTTGTCGTTCATTTGGGCTCTGTATTTACCGTCTGAATTGTCACCACGACAGTCTCCAACTACCAGACCGACTACCCCACCCGCATCTTCTACTGTTTTCCATTGTTTCCAGGATTGCTCGGTTTGAGAAGATCCAAATTGGTAATCCGAGTTTACACCTACTTGAGATCTGGCACTTGCAGCTCGATGTCTCAGGTTTGATGCATTTGTAATCGCTCGGGTTTGCGCACCCATCTGCATCATGGTTTGCCCCACTCCCATAACCTGGGCATTGTTGTCCTGGTCGTAAGCGCCTGGGATGTTGGTGTCTGCTGAAGCAACTGAGCTCAGAGCCAATGCGCCTACTGCTACAATCGTCAATACTTTCTTCATTACTTTCCTCCCCTGAAGGATGATTTAGGATGTGAAACTGGCCTATCCTAACGATTTGTTGAAATCCGGAATATAGGCAAAAGTCTGATTTTTTCATTAAATAATTCCTATAAGATATAGGTTTATTTTTCCTGGTAGGGGTTTGGGAATAATTTTTCTATAAATGAGTTTTACAGTATTGATATGGATTTCTTATAAGATTTAAGGAATTTTCTTATATTTTGTAGGGCTATTTGGGGGAAGAGAATTTAATGCCCTGAAAACTGTAATTCAGGTAGGCTGGAAATTTAATGGCAAAAAATCCAGAGTCATAGGGGGGGTGGAAAGCTTTGGCAATCACCTTTTTGAAATCATAGGGGCTTTCCTCGCAAGTCCTGAAAAAACACCAGCGAAAGTGGATAGGCCGGCTCTTATTTCTTTTTAAAACATAGCCGAATATATCCCTTTCATTAAAGAAAAACTGCAGGATAAAGTCTTCATGATTGACCTGATATGTTTTCCTTGCCGGCAACTTGGCAGTTTCCATTGGATTGGGTACTTGAATGCTCAATTGAGGGTACTTTTTCAGGGAAATATTGCTGATGGCCAAAGAGGGCCTGGCGGCTAACAAAAGCAACAGGCAAATGAACAGAGCGAAACAGATTGGCTTGTGGGTAAGGGGTTTGACCATGAAGTTATCTGTGTCCAGGGGAAATTTCCCCACAAAAAAAGCCGATAGAACTTTTGTTCTATCGGCTTTATACCTCATTAAGAGGTTGAATGCTTCTCTTTTTAAGAGTTTAGCTTATTTTATGGTTGGATGGTATGCTTCGCAATCCGCCTGGGACACGAGATTCTCCTTCATATAAGGATTACCAAAAGGATCAATCCGCTTGTCGTTCATTTGGGCTCTGTATTTTCCATCAGAGTTATCACCACGACATTCTCCCGGTACCAAACC
>WAIB01000031.1:17234-26162 GCA_009873655.1 Nitrospinota bacterium
TTCTGGCAGCTTTCCAGGATTGCTCACTTTGAGATGAGCCAAACTGATAGTCTGAATTTACCCCAACCTGCCTTCGAGAATTGGCTGCCTGTGAGCGTAAATTGGTTGCATTTGTAATAACTCTTGTGCTGGCTCCCATTTGCATCATGGTTTGCCCTACACCCATTACACTTGCATCTTGTTGAGTGTATTGGCCAGGAATTACCTCATCAGCGGAAGCAACGGTACCGAATCCCAAGAAACCTACGAATGCACTTACTGCTACGAAAAAAATTGCCTTTTTCATTACTAACCTCCCCACACTTGATGTTTGAATAACAACTTTTTACTAAACTTACCCTGCTAAACTTACAAACAAACTTAAAGCACAAATCAGTATTTTATTGACTTCTGATTGGCCAGATTTTTGTCCTAGAAAAACCTTCCTTAAAATCCTTAAAAATTATAGGATTAAATATTCTAATAATGTCAGAATTTATAACCTTACGGGCCATTTGTCAATAGAAAACCCGCTCAATTTAAAACATCAAAAATACTTGAAATCAGAATTTAAAATAAAATTTTTCGAATCTCCATAAAACACTAAAAAATATGAGTTTAGAGATTTATCAGGGAAGATTTTGAGGGTCTGGGTTTAAATCACCGTTAAAGTGTTTTCCTGCCGCCAAATTTTTATAAACCGGACTGAATTTGAGGGGTACTTGGAATTAAACTTTTGAATTCGTATAATGGTTTTTTTTTAATTCATATTGAACCCGTTCTCTAAAAATAATTCAGTCTCTGTATGGCATTTAAAAAACTTTTTACTCTTGAAGAAGCCAATTCGTTTATCCCTCAACTTCTGGAATGGGTCCCTCGTATTCAGAAACTTTCTGCTTCTCTTCAAAACGAATTCCCTGATATCAAAAATGCCAGGGAGAAAGCTAAATGGGGTGGGGGCAGTGAACAGGGAGTGGAATATTTAAACGCCGTGCTTAAATACAATAACCTCATGCGAAAAGTGGAAGAGATGGGTTGTGAGATCAAGGGAATTCGTGAAGGTCTTATCGACTTTCCTTCCATGAGAGATGGAAAGGAGGTTTATCTGTGCTGGCGAATGCCCGAAAAAGAAATCCTTTTCTGGCATGATCTTCATGCGGGTTTTGCAGGTCGAAAACCTATCTAGCGTTTTTATTTGGAAATAATTTTCCGCACTTCTTTTACGATATTTTCGTTGCCTACAATTGCCGTTCCTTCTTCAATGCTTGCCCGGTTCCCCGAAAAGTTTGCAAATTTTCCTCCTGCTTCCTGAGCCAGAATTTTGCAGGGAGCGTAGTCCCAAATCCTGGCCAGGGGATCGACCATGACATCCACCGTTCCGCGGATCGCCATGAGATGGCCAAAAGCGTCTGGATAGGTTCTTACAATACCCGCCTCTTTATTGAGTTTATTAAAAAGAGAGGTGTGCTTTTCCTGTTTGAAACAATACCAGTCGGCAACTGCAACAAAAGCTCCTTTAAGTTTTTTTTGTCTGGAAACCTTTAAGGGTTTTCCATTTAAAAAAGCCCCTTTCCCTTTAACGGCCCAGGCGGTTTCCCCCAGCGCGGGGAGGTCAATGATTCCAAGAACCGGTTCGCCTTTATGCAACAGTGCCAACATGGAAGCAAAAAGGGGCAAACCGCGAATAAAGGACCGGGTACCATCCACCGGGTCAATGGTCCAAACCCATTCGGCCTCGGGGTTTTGGTTTCCGAATTCTTCTCCTATGATGCCGTGTTCGGGATAATGTTTGGAGAGCTTTTTCCTGAGAATCTCTTCTGCATTGCGATCTGCTATGGTTACGGGACTGGAATCGGACTTCAGTTCAACCTGGTATTGACCTCTGAACCACCTTAAAACCTCTCTTTTGGCAGGTTTCATAAAAGACAAAGCCTGGTCCTTAACTTTTAATAAATCCATTCCCATATTTTTTCCTGTGAGTTTTTTTAATAAATGCCTTTTAAGTTTGGCCTTAAAATGATATTGCTTTAATGGTGGATTAAATTATAATCATCTCTTTGAAATATTTGTGATTGAACTATTTTTCTGTGATTACTCATGCGCGATAAAAATTTAATGATAGGGGTTATTTTCTGCTTTGTCATTTCCATATTGTTTCTGCTCGTCATTATTTGGGAGATTAAAAAATCAATCGACCATGACGAGAGAGTACAACAAATGTCAAAAAAAACCAAAGATGTGGAAGTAGCCGATAACCGTGATTTCAGCATCTATGAAACCCTGGCGGGGGATGATGGCCGGGAAATGGTATTGATTCCCGAGGGAATTTTTACACGGGGATCAGACTCCGGGGGATACGATGAAAAACCGTCTCAGGAAATTTATTTGGATGCTTTTTATATCGATAAATATGAAGTCAGCGTTAAAGAATATAATAAATACCGAAAGGCCGCCAATTATGTCGAACCGTCTGTGCCTTTCTTTCCGGGAGATCACAAGGTGATGGAAGTGCCCAGTCATGCCGTGGTGGGGGTTTCCTGGCACGACGCCGTCAATTATTGTACCTGGGCGGGGAAAAGACTCCCCACAGAAGCAGAATGGGAAAAAGCCGCAAGGGGAACGCATGGCCTGAATTACCCCTGGGGGAATAAGATTCTTCCAAAACGCGCCAACTTTGCAGGAACGGCGGATGGCTACTCTTATATGGGGCCGGTAGGAAGCTATCCCATGGGAAGAAGTGTTTACGGAGTTTATGATATGGCGGGAAATGTCTCCGAATGGGTGAACGATTATTACGATCAGTTTTACTATCAAAACGCCCCCATAATGAACCCAACGGGTCCCGAAGATGGCAAAAACCACGTTTTTAAAGGGGGCTCCTGGGATGCGAGGAGTGTCGACATAAGAACCTCAAAAAGGTTTGCGGCCTCTCCCGGGCGAAAAGACAGTATCGTGGGTTTTCGCTGTGCCCGCTCAAAAGAAGATAAAAAATAAAGGTGTGTTTGGAAACAGGAAATCTGTAAAACCCGAATTCATACCTGAACCATGTTGATCCCGTCTTCAAAAGTGGAGAGACTCCGCTGAAATTCCCTTCCAGAATCTGGATTTTTCTGTTTTTTTTCATCTCAGGTGCCACAGGTCTGATCTACGAAGTGGTCTGGACCCGTTTGCTCACCTTGATTATGGGGAATACCCAATACTCCATAGCAACGGTTTTAACTGCATTCATGGGGGGGCTGGCCTTAGGGAGTTACACCGGCGGAAAAATCATAGACCGGGAATTCAATCCGCTTGCGGCCTATGCCATTCTCGAAGCGGGTATTGGCATTTACTGCCTGCTGCTTCCTTTTTTCATCGACCTGGCTTTTCCTCTATTCCAATGGATCTACCTCAGCCTGGGAGATTCCTACACCCAGACGAGTCTGGTGCGGTTTTCCGTTTGCTTCGCTTTATTAATTATTCCTGCCACATTTATGGGAGCCACTCTTCCCGTTCTCAGTAAATTTGTTTCCAGGGAAGAAAACTTTATCGGCAAAGATGTAGGTACTTTGTATTCGATCAATACCTTTGGAGCGGTTTTGGGTGCCTGGGCTTCTGCCTTTATTTTTATGCGCTTGTTTGGAGTACAAGCGACGACAGGGATTGCCGCCGCTGTCAATATCAGCATTGCCTTGATTATTTATTTTTTATTCAAACCTCCTTTAAAAGAACGTTTGCCTTTCATAGAAACCTCCTCCGACAAGGAGGGACCTGCTCTGAAAAAATCGGAAATTTTTATTCTTTTGAGTTTTTTATTGTCCGGACTGACCGCCCTGGTTTATCAGGTTGTCTGGACGAGAATTTTATCTTTACTCCTCGGTTCTTCTGTTTACGCCTTCAGCATGATTCTTTCCGTGTTTATTTTGGGACTGGCCCTGGGAACGGTCACGGCATCAAGATTTCTCGATAGGCTGAGTGACCTTGTAAAAGGTTATGGGCTGGTTCAAATGATGATCGGGTTTTCTTCCTTGTCGATAATTCCGCTTTTCGGCCGCATTCCTTTTGTCAATCGTTGGATATATGAAAACTGGGGTCAGCAATTTCAGTTCATTCAGGGCGCCAATTTTATAATCATATTCGGACTTCTTTTTATTCCAACATTTTTTATGGGGACGCAGTTCCCGATTGTGATCAAGATACTGGCGACGAAGCTTGAAACAGTAGGTCAGAACGTAGGGAGAGTCTATGCCTTCAATACCGTTGGAGCAATTATAGGTTCGTTTCTTGCGGGATTTGTTTTGATCCCGGCTTTGGGGTTACAGACCACCATTTTGAGCGTGGTATTTTTTAATGTCCTGCTGGGAATCAGCCTTTTAGTATGGGGTGCGTCCATCAGTTTTAACTGGAAAATGTACGTTTTACCCGGGTTGTTTGTTTTATGTGTCGTGATTGCAAACTCCATCCCCCCCTGGGACAAGTCCGTTATTTCCAGTGGATCTTTCATGCCCTATCGAATTGGAGATTTAAGAGAAGCGGAATTAAAGAAAAATAAAATTCTTTATTTTAAGGAGGGCATGCACACCACGGTTACTACCGAACTTTCTACTTCGGGAAATATTTTCCTGCGCGTAAACGGAAAAACAGACGCGTCTTTGGCCCTGGATATGCGCACCCAGTTGTTATCGGGTTATTTGCCGATGCTTTTTCACCCCAAACCTGAATCGGCTCTGGTGATTGGCCAGGGCAGCGGAATTACTTTGGGAGCGGTGGAACAGTTCCCGGTAAATAAAATCAATCTTGTGGAAATTTCCCCTGCGGTTATCGAAGGGTCGAGGTTCTTTGACCCTTTCAACCATGATGCCCTCAATGATAAAAGGCTTTCCATATTACTCGAAGACGGGAGAAACCATATTGCCTTATCCCAAAATACTTATGATGTGATCGTCTCAGAACCTTCCAACCCATGGATTTCAGGGGTCGGGGCTTTATTCACCGTTGATTTTTTCGAGTTGCTGAAAAAGAGGCTGAACCCGGGAGGGCTGGCCTGTATCTGGGTCCATACGAATATGTCCCCTGACAGTTTCAAATCCATTGTCCGCTCGTTCACTGAAAAATTTCCCTATGTAACCATGTGGGAGTCCATAGCCGGGGATGACTATTTGCTAATAGGTTCTGAAGAGGAGTACGGATTATCGTTTGAAAAAGCGCAAAAACTTTTAGGCAACGAAGTGGCTGGAAAAGATTTAGCTCAAATCGGCATCAGGAATGTTCCCGATTTGATGAGTTTGATGATCATGTCCCGCCCTGACCTTGTGGAGTTCAGTAAAAATGCACCGCTACATACCGATGATAATTCATTGCTGGAATTCAATGCACCGGAATATGTTTATAAAGATGAGAGAGATGTTCTGGTAAGACAGTTGACCCCCTACATCAAGCTGCGACCCGAATTCGTGGAATTTGAAAATGCCGGGGTCATGGCCGAGGTTAGAAAAAGGCTTTCTGAACTGAAAAGATCCGAAAGCCAGATAGAAGAAATAAAGCGGAAAGCAAAAATCGAAACCCTTTTGGAAAAAGCGGAAGCAGCCTATAACGTTGGGGACATCACCCAGGCTTTGTCTTTTTATAAAATGGTGCTTGTGGAGAACCCGCAGCATATTCTGGCCCAAATGAATATGGGAAATATTTACCAGGAATTAAAATTGACAGAGGAGGCGGAAAAAGCTTATTTAAATACCCTCAAGGCCAACCCATTTTATATTTTTGGCAGCCTGAATCTGGCAAGATTATATGTGTTTTCCGGTCAATCAGATAAAGCGATAACCCTTATAAAAGATACACTTGAATGGTATAAAGGGGACCACGAATTAAGTCTTTTCCTGGGGCTGGCGTATGCTTTTAAAAAGGATGCCCAACTCGCGGTCAAAGAGTTTGAGACCTCCTTGAAATGGAAGCCGGACTATTCCTTGGCGCATTTTTACCTTGGGGTCCAGCTGCAAAAAAGCGATCGATCTTCGGCAGTAAGGCACCTTAAGTCATTTTTACGTTTAACTAAGAATGAATCTGAGCATAGAAACTTGATTTTGAAAGCAGAACAATTATTAAAGAAGCTTTGATTATTCTAATGGGGTATACTCACACCAATAGCCAGTGGCCCGCCGGAATAATATTCCCGAAAATTTGAAAGTCAAATTGAATGCCCACTAAAATTAAAATCATTTGGTATCTTTGTATTGTCATTACGATTTTTGGTTTTTTGTACCTTTCAGCAAAAGACCAGATGGAGGAAGCCATCCGGGCAGAAGAAAAGGCCGATAAAAGGTCTCAAGCCCGCCTCAAGCAATTACAAAATTCTGCAGACCAAAAACAGAAGATAAAAATTGACCCGATCAAAAAAATTCGTGAATTGAATGCACTGGGAAAATATCAGGAGGCCATAGATATGGCCCAAAAGGTTTCTGAAGAGTTTCCGGACCATGCAAAACTCAATACCTGGTGGGGAATTTCTCTGGTCAAACTTAAGAAAAAAGAGGAGGCCATTAATCATTTCATCATTGCGGCCAAAAAAGATCCCACCGATGAAAAAGCCCACCTCTATTGGGGGTTGACCCTGGCGATGGATAAAAAATTTGAAGAAGCTATCCAGCACTACCGTACGGTTCTGGAGATTAACCCGGAACACAGCAATGCCTATGCCTATTGGGGGGCTTCCCTGAATGCCCTTGGGAAATATGAGGAATCCTTAACTAAACTGGATGAAAGTATAGCCCTCCACCCGCTTAATAATACAGCGTATGGAATTCGGGTCGATGTTTTATATAATCTCAAGCGATATGAAAAGGCCTGGCAAATTGTTAAAAAAGCCCGGGCGGAAAATATTTCCATACCTCAAGGATCCATTGACAGGTTGGCTCAGGCTTTTCCCGAACCCTAAAAGACACGTGATAAGTTTAACCCGTTGAGGCGACTAACGGGAAATGGAGGGGAAACAGGCGGTTTTAGAACCGGCTTTCGTGTCAAATTTGTAAACATTTCCAAATTGGGTGGAATTTAGGGTGCAAGGACCCAAAAATTTGATATATTTAGGGTGCACGGACCCAAAAATTTGATATATTTGGGGTGCATTGGTCAAGTCCTGAACTTTGGCTTGTTGGGCAATTTCAATCATTTTGATTATTCTAATTGAGAGGAATAATGTTTAATAAAACAGTTCAGTACATGGGCAAAACATTTTTCATTGTTGCCCTATTTCTAGCTTTAGGTTTCTCTTACTCTTGGGCGAGCGCCTCCAATAGCAGCTTCGGAGAAAATAAGGAACCTGATTTTATTACACAAATTGGTGATGATGTTGTTGCGCAAACCTCCGATGTTACTATTAAACTCGAAAAGAAATTGCCTCAAGCCGATGACTGGCCAAATTCCCTGGAAACGGCACAAGGGACCATGCGGTCTTCCCAGGATACTGAGGATTATGAAGACCTGGAAGACCCCTTTGCAGGTGTTGAAGAAGATATTCCCATACTTTCAGATCCGTTTGAGGGGTACAACCGATGGATGTTTGGTATCAATGAGACTCTCTATGATTATGCTTTGGAACCGGTTGCAAGGGGGTACAGGGATTTTGTTCACGAGGATTTAAGAATCGGGATCAAAAATATGTACAATAATGCCACGGCTCCTGCCAAATTCGTAAGCAGTCTTTTTCAAATGGAATTTGGAAAAGCAGGCCGGGTCCTTGTCCGGACCCTGATCAATACCACCATTGGATTTGCTGGCTATGCAGATGTGGCAGGCGAAGAATTTGGCGTTGAGGATGTGAATGAGGATTTTGATCAGGCGTTAGGTTATTATGGAATCCCAACCGGACCCTATGTTGTGCTTCCGTTCTTCGGTCCCTCTACCGCACGAAATATTGTAGGACGGGCGGTGGATACCTTGACGAGTCCCGGGGCTTTCACAGGTCAAAGCTTCGGTGCGAATGTTATTATCAATGCGGAAGATAATATCAATCAGGCCTCCTTTATCGTAGATGATAAAAAACAATTGGAAGACAGCGCACTGGATGAATATGAAAGTGTTCGTGATTTTTACCATCAATTCAGACACGGTCTGCTAAAGAAATAGTTTTTTAAATAATTATCTCCCCCGGAAAAAACATTCTTCCTATTTGATCCTTCCCGGTTTTTTAGTATCCTGTTCCCTTTCAATTTAGATGGAAAGGTCAAGCCTTGTCAGATAATCGTTCCAGGATGCTCCAGGAAAGCAGTCCCTATTTATTACAACATGCGGCCAACCCGGTAGATTGGTACCCCTGGGGTCCCGAAGCTCTTAAAAAAGCGAAAGAGGAAAATAAACCCATATTTTTGAGTATTGGTTATTCCTCCTGCCACTGGTGCCATGTCATGGCCCATGAATGCTTTGAAAACCCGGAAATAGCCCAATTAATGAACCAATGGTTCATTAACATTAAGGTGGACCGGGAAGAGCATCCCGATGTGGATGCCCTGTATATGAAGGCATTGGTGGAACTGACAGGGCAGGGAGGGTGGCCGTTGAGCTTATTCCTTACCCCTGACCAGAAACCGTATCTGGGTGGCACTTATTTTCCGCCAGCACCCAAATTCAACCGACCGGGGTTTCCCCAGATTCTGGAAGAGGCAAACAAGTATTTTTCAGAAAATCCCAATCAGACAGACAGCAAGGCCCGGGATCTGTTAGACAAGATCAACCTTCAAAAAAAGGCCGGAAAAGCCCGGGGAATTGAGTCCAAAAGCCTGATCCTGAGTGCCGTGGAAACTTTGAAAAAACGGTTCGATGACGAGTATGGAGGATTCGGGGCGGGAATGAAATTTCCTGAGCCCATGCATTATACCCTTTTGCTCAGGCACTGGGCCGAAACCGGAGATGAAGAAACCCTGCATATCCTTGATAAAAGTTTAACAAAAATGGCAGAAGGGGGCGTGTTCGACC
>WAIB01000032.1 GCA_009873655.1 Nitrospinota bacterium
ATTTTGTGTGTTTGGACAATTCTTATTAGTAAAAAAGCATTGATTTTGCTAGTATAAGGGGTTTAATGACCTTTTTTGCTAATAGAATCAATCAAATGGCGGATAGCAATATCCCTTAACTTTTTAACAGGGTTTCAGGAACATGCAGCATACCATTTCTGTTTTAATGAATAACCATTTTGGCGTTCTCTCTCGCGTTTCGGGCCTTTTCAGCGGTCGCGGATTCAACATTGAAAGCCTGAATGTTGCCGAAACATCCGATCCTGAAATCTCGCGGATGACGATCGTCACCGTTGGCGATGATGCCAAGATAGAACAAATCACAAAGCAATTAAACAAACTCGTTGATATTATCAAAGTCGTGGACCTGACGGAGGAAAACTTTGTGGATCGCGAGCTGGTTTTGATAAAAATGAATGCCGAAGCCCGTGTCAGGGAAGAAATGCTTCGAGTTGTAGACCTGTTCCGGGCAAAAGTGGTAGACGTCAGCTCTTCCACCTATACCATCGAAATCACCGGCGATGAAGGTAAGATTAGCAGCTTTCTTGAGCTTTTGAGTCCCATGGGAATCAAGGAAATAGTCCGTTCAGGAAGGATCGCAATTGGCCGTGGAAATAAATCGCTAACAACCAATTAAAGGATAAGGAGAAAAATTTTGTCTAAGATTTACTATAACAAGGATGCGGATATTAAAATCATAAAGAAAAAAACCATCGCCATTATAGGTTACGGAAGCCAGGGTCACGCCCATGCCCGGAACCTGCATGACAGCGGCATGAAAGTCATGGTCGGACTTCGGAAGGGAAGCGCCTTCTGGAAGCGCGCTCAAAAAGATGGTCTCAAAGTGGTCACCGTTCCTGAAGCGGCCAAACAGGCCGACATTATGATGATTCTTATCCCGGACGACAAACAACGGGATATGTATGAGAACGATATTGCGCCCCATCTGAAAAAAGGCCAGGCCCTTGCCTTTGGTCACGGTTTCAATATCCACTTCGGGCAGATTGAGCCTCCTAAAGATGTCGATGTTTTCATGGTTGCACCCAAAGGTCCGGGTCACTTAGTGCGCCGCACCTACGAGCAGGGTGCGGGTGTCCCCTGCCTCATGGCGATTCACCAGAACGCCACCCGAAACGCGAAAAAAATTGCCTTGGCATATGCCAAAGGAATCGGGGGAACACGGGCCGGAGTTTTAGAAACAAATTTTAAGGAAGAAACAGAGACGGACCTTTTTGGGGAACAAGTGGTCTTATGCGGAGGAGTTACCGAATTGATCCGCTCTGGTTACGACACCCTGGTGGATGCGGGCTACGACCCCAACCTGGCTTATTTCGAATGCCTTCACGAGCTCAAGTTAATCGTGGATTTGATTTATGAAGGCGGAATAGGAAACATGCGCTATTCCATCAGCACCACCGCCGCTTACGGCGATGTTACCCGGGGACCCCGTATCATCACCGATGAAACACGTGCTGAAATGAAGAAAATTCTCAGCGAAATTCAGAGCGGAAGTTTTGCAAAAGAATTCATTCTGGAAAATAAGGCGAATCGGCCCATGTTCAGTGCATTACTGAGAAAGGGCAAAGAGCACCGTGTAGAACAGGTGGGAGAACAATTGCGCAAGATGATGCCTTTCGTGGGCAAGAAACTGCAATAAGGGCAAAAATTTATGCGCAGTCCCATAGCCAAAGAAGGCTTTATATTTATCTTTCCCCTGGCTTTTTTAGCCATCGTGTCTTATTGGTTCTCCATATACTGGCTTACCGGGTTGCTGGGAGGACTTTTCCTGTTCTGCTGCTGGTTTTTTCGCGATCCCGAGAGAATGATTCCACAAGATTCAGGGGTCATCGTTTCTCCGGCAGATGGTAAAGTTGTGGAAATCATTAAAGAAAGCGACCCGTTGCTGCCGAACGATAACTATACAAGAGTCAGCGTATTTTTGAATGTCTTTAACGTCCATGTAAATCGTGTACCAATTGCTGGTAAAATTGAAGCAACGCGGTACAATAAAGGAAAGTTTCTGAATGCTGCCAGTCACAAGGCATCATTGGACAACGAGCAAAACACGATACTGTTGAACAACGGTTCAACAAAAATACTGGTCAAACAGATCGCAGGCCTGATCGCAAGGCGTATCGTTTGTTATGCTAACGAAGGAGATGACTACCAACTTGGACAACGGTTTGGTCTGATACGGTTTGGTTCGCGGACCGACATTTTCGTCCCCGAAGGCACCGAATTAAAAGTAAAAGAAGGCGATATTGTCAGCGGGGGCAGCTCAATCATCGGGTATTTGAAATAATATGAAACCAAGAAAAGGCATCCATATTCTTCCAAGCCTGTTTACCACAGGAAACGTGTTTTGTGGTTTCTATGCGTTCGTTGCGGTTTTAAATGAGGACTTTTATCACGCGGCCTGGGCTATCGTAATTGGGATGATTTTTGACGGATTGGACGGTCGAATCGCGAGACTGACCAAAACCACCAGCGCCTTTGGAATGCAATACGACTCTTTAGCCGACATCATCACCTTCGGCATGGCTCCGGCATTTTTAGCCTACGCCTGGGTTCTAAAACCTTTTGGAAGACTCGGGTGGATGGCGGCTTTCCTTTTCCTTCTCTGCGCAGCCCTTCGCCTCGCACGGTTCAATGTCACCAAGCCCGATATTCGCGGTTCTCATTTCATCGGGTTGCCCAGTCCGGCAGCGGCGGTGGTCGTGGCATCCATAGTCATTGCCTTTGAAGACTGGTTCGCCACACGAATCAACCCCTTCATCATGGTCATGGTGATTTACGGCCTGGCCTTCCTGATGGTCAGCAATATCAAGTATCCCGCATTTAAAAAACTGGATTTCAAAAAACGCGTGGCTTTTTCAAGGTTTCTGTTCGTAATCCTTTTCTTTTACGTACTGGCAACGATCCCGCGCGTTGCGTTGTTTATACTGGGCATCACCTATACCGTGATCGGACCCATTGGAATTTTCCTTAAAAACAGAGAAGCGGTCGCCGAAGAAGAAACGTCACCGCCCGCACCCACTCCTTAATAATTGCAACTATGTCCTGGTTAGATAAAATCATTGGCAAAAAGCCAACAAAAGACGAAGACCTGTGGGTCTCCTGCAAGAAATGCAAGGAACAGATTTATGTTTCCGAGTTAGAGGACAATCTCAAAGTCTGCCCTAAATGCGAATATCATTTCCGGCTGGATGCCCGTCAACGGATACAAATGTTGATCGACCCGGAATCCTTTATCGAACACGACCAAAATCTTACCTCCCCCGATCCGTTGAAGTTTAAAGACACGAAAAAATATAAAGAAAGAATGCGTGCCACCATCAAGAAAAATCAAACCAATGATGCCATCATTGCCGGATCCGGGGTGATGGAAGGAATCTCCGTCGAACTCGCTGTATTTGATTTCAGTTTTATGGGGGGAAGCATGGGATCGGTCGTAGGCGAGAAAATCACCCGATCCATCGAAAGAGCCATAGAGAATCATGTGCCAATTATTATCGTCAGTTGCTCAGGCGGTGCGCGCATGCAGGAAGGGATCTTCTCTCTCATGCAAATGGCAAAAACCTCGTCGGCTCTTCAGAAACTAAGCGAGAAAAAGATCCCTTATATTTCCATTCTCACCGACCCTACCATGGGCGGTGTATCAGCAAGTTTTTCCATGCTTGGAGATATCATTCTTGCGGAACCCGGTGCCCTCATAGGGTTTGCCGGCCCCCGCGTGATCGAACAAACCATCAAGCAGAAATTACCCAAAGGTTTCCAAAGGGCGGAGTTCCAATTGGAACATGGCTTGATCGATGATGTTGTTCACAGGAAAGATATGAAGTCCACCCTGGTGCGACTCCTCAATATGCTGCAAAACACACCTCAGGAAGAACCAAAGGAAGAAGAAAAAATCCCGAAACTCACCAATCCCCCGGAAGTTCTAGGCGCCTGAACCAAACTCTCTGAAAAATTTGCATCGGAATAATCACTAGCGGTGATGGATGGACTTGTGCCTGATCAACTCACCCTCCACCATGAACACAACATCTTCAGCAATATTGGTAGAGAGATCCGCAATTCGCTCAAGATAACGAGATACGGAAAGGGTCTGCACCGCCCGGTCAATGGCTTCCGGGTTCTCCCGCATTACATTTTGCAGAATGGTATACATTTCCCGGTTCAAATCATCAACTTCATCATCCAGAGTTAAAACATAGCGGGCAAGTTCAGGATCCATTCCAATTAATGCATCGAGGCTTTTTCTCAACATGGTACGAACGGCTTCTGCCATACGCGGAAAATTGAGAGATGCCTCAAGAGGTTCATTAGTTGAGAGATAAATAGCACGTTCGGCAATATTTACAGCCAGGTCTCCTATGCGTTCCAGATCATTATTAACTTTAAGCACGGAAATAATAAACCGCAGGTCAGCGGCAACCGGTTGATTTAAAGCTAGAATCTTGAGAGCTTCCTCCTCAATCTGGTTCTCTCGCTGGTTGATCAGGTAATCGCCTTCTATCACCACTTCGGCAAGATTCATATTGCGGTTGACCAGGGCTTCTACAGAATGGCTGAAGGCTTCTTCTACCATGGAGCCACTTGTTAACAGGTCTCTTTTTAGACTGTCTAAATCCCTTAACAGATGTTTTCCCATTTCGTTCCCCGTTTAACCAAACCGGCCCGTAACATAATCTTCTGTTCTTTTTTCTTTTGGGCGGGTGAATATATTCTGAGTTTCTCCAAACTCAATCAGGTGTCCTGATTCAAAAAATGCGGTGTACTTGGATGCCCGTGAAGCCTGCTGCATATTATGAGTTACGATGACCAGGGTATAGTCTTTCTTCAACTCGAACATTAAATCCTCGATATGGGCTGTAGACACAGGGTCCAGTGCCGAACAGGGTTCATCCATCAAGACAACCTCCGGTTCCATTGCCAGCGTTCGGGCTATACACAATCGTTGTTGCTGTCCTCCTGACAAGGTCATGGCAGAACTTTTCAAACGATCCTTAACCTCTTCCCACAGTGCAGCTTGTTGCAGTGATCTTTCTACGAGCCCATTGATATCCCCTTTGTAACCGTTAATCAACGGTCCCCATGCCACATTATCGAAAATCGATTTGGGAAAAGGATTGGGTTTTTGAAAAACCATTCCAATTTTACGGCGCACCTCAACCGGGTCGACCTCTTTTCCATACAGGTCCACCCCGTGATATAAAATCCGCCCTTCAACACTTGCTCCTGCTATAAAATCGTTCATACGGTTTAAGCAACGAAGGAGAGTGCTCTTTCCACACCCGGACGGCCCAATAATCGCTGTAATTTCATTTTTTGGTATTGATAAAGAGATCCCCTTAACAGCCAATTCACCACTATAGCTGATTTTTACATCCTTTAAATCAAGAACGATATTGGCATTAGGATCTTCCATTTTTTCCGTCAATACATTTGCCAGGGTGTCTGCTTTCATTAAATTAGCATTCATCGATTTCTATTCTCCAACCGGTGTCGGATAATCACCGCGATTGAATTCATTAATAACAGGACAAACAACAGGACCAGAATTGCTGCTGCGGCCAATTCATGAAATTCTTTTTGCGGTCGCGAGGCCCAATTAAATATTTGAATGGGAAGAGCTGTAAATTCATCCATCGGGCCTTCTGGAACAAATGCCACATAAGTCAGAGCCCCTATCATAATCAGAGGGGCGGTTTCCCCTATCGCCCGGGACAAAGCGAGAATGATGCCGGTAAGAATTCCCGGAAATGCCTGCGGCAATGCATGGGCATAAACTGTTTGCCAGCGTGTTGCCCCCAAAGCGAAAGCCGCCTGCCGAATCGTGCCGGGAACAGCCCGTAAAGCTTCACGGGTGGAAATAATAATGACAGGTAATATTAACAGGCTCATCGTCATGGCGCCCGCCAACACACTTTCTTCCAGGCCAAACCATCGCACAAAAATAACCAGACCCAGCATCCCGTATACAATCGACGGTACCCCGGCCAAATTGGAAATGTTCAAATCAACAAACTGACTGAAAGCATTTTTTTTCTCAAACTCCTCAAGATAAACCCCCGCAGCGATGCCAATGGGTACGGAAAAGAGCGCTGTAAACCCAATGAGCCAAAGGGTCCCAAATAGGGCTGAATTGATACCGGCTTTTTTGGGAAACCGGGAGGGAAAATCATTTATAAACTGCATATCCAACCACGGAAACCCTTCCCTGGTCACATGGAAAAGCAAAACCCCAAGAATTAAAACACCGATCCAGGCAACAGAAGCACAGAATAGATGAAAGACTTTTGCTTTGAAATACCGGCGCGAGAGATCAGGAGAAATCATTCATACACCTCCCGGAATCTTTTCAGCATCTTACTGGAAAAAATGTTCATGAAAAGGGTGATGACAAAAAGCAATGCTGAGACTGCAAAAATGGTCTGGTAACCAATTTCTCCTGCTGGCGTGTCCCCCAAACTGACCTGGACGATATATGCGGTCATGGTCTGGATAGCCACAAATGGGTCCGCGGTCATCCTGGGAGTGGCCCCCGCCGCAAGGGTCACCGCCATGGTCTCCCCGATGGCACGAGACAAGGCTAACACGAATGACGCCATAATCCCTGAAAGCGCAGAAGGAACAACGACACCCATGTTTACTTCAAAGGGGGTAGCTCCTACAGCATAGGCTCCCTGCCTCAAAGAATCCGGAACGGCCCTCAGCGTGTCATCGCAAAGCGAAGCAACCATGGGAAGAACCATGATCCCAACCACAATCGCAGCGCTGGCCGCATTGAATATCTGGACATCGGGTAAAACCGAGCGCAGCATCGGTGTGATGAAGGTAAGCGCAAAATAGCCGTAGACAACCGTAGGGATTCCTGCAAGCACTTCCAAAAGAGGTTTTAAAATGCTCCTCAGTCTGGAAGGAGCGTATTCGCTCAAATAAATTGCGGTGGCCATTCCAACGGGAAGGGCAAACAATGCTGTTCCGACAACTACAAGAAGGGTCCCGCAAACAAGTGGAAGAACCCCAAAAGAACGAGGCTCCAACAAGGGAGTCCATTTCGTTCCGAACAAAAAGTCGAAGACGGAAACTTCCTGAAAGAAAATTCCCGCCTCCTTGACCAATATAAAGACAATTGCAAACGTGGTTAAAACTGACAAGGAGGCGCATAGAAATAAAATGCCTTTAATAATTTCTTCACGCCAGCGTTTTGACCCACTTAAATCCAAAGCGCTTTCATCCAAGCTCAACTCACTGGTACCTTGCAAAAGTCTGACTTCCTTTATCTAAGCGAAGCTTTTTTTACATTCAGCCTGGTTTTGTTTTCACCAAGCAGGTTGTTGCTCCATTTTTCGAATTTTTCCAGGGATGCCTTATAATCTTTTTCAGCTAGAGGAATGTAGCCCACCTCTTTTGAAAGCTCACCGGCATTTTGGATATAAAATTTTACAAACTCATTCACTTCAGTCCTTTGAGCTCCCGGTTTGCTGACATAGATGAAAATCGGGCGAGACAGGGGCTTGTAGGATCCGTCATTAATCGTGACCTCGTCGGGTTTAACAGGGCCATCACCAGGGTCTATTGCTACGACATTTAACCGGGATTTATTTTCCTTGTAATAAGCATAGCCGAAATAGCCGAGCGCATATTTGTCACCGGCAACCCCCATTACGAGAACATTATCGTCTTCACTGGCAGTAAAGTCAGAACGGGAAGCTTGAGACTTGCCGTTGACAGCTTTAGTGAAATAATCAAAAGTTCCAGAGTCAACCCCGGGTCCGTAAAGGTTAATGGCTTTATCAGGCCATCCAGGTCGCACATCACTCCATTTTTTAACGGTGCTTTCCGGCTGCCAGATTTTTTTAAGCTCAGTGGTGGTCAGGTGGTCCACGAAATCATTATCAGGGTTGATCACAACGGACAACCCGTCATAGGCAACGGGGATAACCATATAATCAATTCCGTTTTTAGCGGCCTTCTTTTTTTCAGAGCTTTTAATCGGACGCGATGCGTCGTTGATATCTGTCTGTCCCGTGGTAAATTTTTTAAACCCACCGCCTGTACCTGAGATGCCTACGGTCACCCGGACTTTCCTGTGCTTCTTCTGGAATTCTTCCGCAACGGCTTCGGTTATTGGAAATACCGTACTGGAACCATCAATCCGAACCTTTCCGGATATTTTACCCGCAAGGCTATTTCCGCCGAGGGAAAGCAGAAAAACCGTGGATAGGGCAAAAAACATCAATAAACGCTTCATTTTTAACTCCTTTTTCATGGTTAGGTTACTTTTCTTTTGTAAAGAAAAGATAAAGATTTTATAAAGGTTAGTTTAATAATTGGGCAGCAAGGGAAACGAACATTATCTGAAAAGGAGTGTAGGAAAGAGATATAAAGAAAATAAAAAGGCGGGGTAAAACTTTTCTAAATTCCACCTTGTTTCAGTTGATATTTTTTCCTGTTACTTGAGGTGGATTCAAATTTTTTGATGATTTTAAAAGGGGAATAGAGATTTGAAATGTGCTTCCTGAACCCGGGATGCTTTCAACAGACAATTGACCTCCATGCGCCAGAACCGTGTGTTTGACAATGGATAGCCCCAACCCGGTGCCACCCGCTTGCGTGGATCTTGCCTTATCGACCCGGTAAAAACGTTCAAAGATCCGGTGTTGTTCCAAAGGTTCAATTCCAATTCCGGAATCCTGGACTTCCATCACTGCATTTTTTCCTTCTTCATGCAAACGCAGCCATATCTTGCCATTTTTTGAGTTATATTTGATGGCATTATCAATGAGATTGTTGACGGACTGAAACAATGCTTCCCTGTCCCCAAGAATTTCCACAGGCTCTTTAGAAATCTCAGTCTCGATGGAGATGTTTCTATCTTCACTTACCGGTAAAAGGGCCTGCAGGGATCCATCGACAACATCTCGCAGATCAATGGGTTCTCTAATCAAATCCATTCCTGCAGACTCCAACCTTGAAAGGGCAAGAAGGTCGGTAACAATATTTGAAAGACGAATCGTCTGGTTCATGGTCTTTTTTAAAAAACTGCGTTGATTTTCCATGGGCATGTTTTCATCCTGAATCATCATTTCCACAAGACCCCGAATGGCAGTAATGGGTGTTTTCAGCTCATGAGAAACATTGGCCACGAAATCCTGCCTTATGGTTTCCAGGCGCTCTAATTCAGAAACGTCGTGTAAAACCGCAACGGCGCCAACCAGCTCGCCCGATCCATCACGAAATGGGGAAGCGTGAACCTCAACAAGCTGGTTGGTCGAACTCGTAACGACTTTCAGTTTCTTTCTTATCTCTGTTTCTTCATTTAAAGCTTCTGAGAAAATCTGGCAAAATTCCTGTGAGTGCGTTGTCTCCCAAATTCGTCGATGAATATCCTGATCCGGTGAAATACCCAGTATTCTTCTTGCAGCTTCATTCAAATGGATTATGGTTTCATTTTTATCTACCGCCACCACTCCTTCCACCATTCCCGCCAGAATTGCAAGCAGTTTATTATTTTCCAATTCAATGGTTTCCAGACGTTCACGGGAACTCCGCGCCATGGTGTTCAGGGTCTGGGCCAGAGAGCCGATCTCATCTTTTCGATCGACGGCAACCCGCTGGTCGTAGTTTCCTTCAGATATGGATTCGGCAATAGCGGTCATGGCTGTTAGAGGTTTGGCAAAACCCCTTGCCACGAAAAAGCCTAAAATCAAGGCCACAAAGACAGATACACTTGTACCAATAAGTACCAGGGTGTGAATGCGCGAAAGCCTTTCATCAATGGCAGAAAGAGGAAGAGAGGTGCGCACATATCCAAGCAATTTTCCTTCACCTTCCACAGCGAGCGCAAAGTACATCATTTTTGTATCTATGGTTTTGCTGAAGCGGGTGCTCGTACCCTGACCGTGCGATTGTGCGGCGAGAATTTCAGGCCGACCTGCGTGGTTGTCCATGGATTCCGGGTCTTCTTCCGAATCGGCAAGCACGGTCCCATCCGATTTTATAACAGTGAATCGGGTATGGGTTTTTTCTCCCAGTTTTTTTACTAACTGCTGAACATTTTTATCCGAATCCGATGAGAAAGACTCCAGAGCCAGACCACGAAGCAACGTCGCTCGAACACTGAGGGACTGTTCAATTTCTGTCAGAGTTTCCTCTTCAACCTGTCTGGAAACAAAAATTCCGACTATGATAGTGGAGAGTAAAACAAGAACAACGTATCCGGAAAATAGTTTCCATAAAATCCGGGAGCGAAGCATCTCTTAATCTTCCTCATCCCGAAATCGATAACCGACCCTGTGAATGGTTTCGATCAGATCCCGGTGCTTGTCCAGCTTTTTGCGGATTGAACGGATATGGACATCTATATTACGGTCGATAATGAAAGCATCATCGGACGCAACATGGCTTAAAAGATTTTCACGCGTGAATACTCGACCCGGATGAGAAGCAAGAAAATGGAGTAGTTTGAATTCCATCGCGGTTAAGACGATTTTTTTGCCTTCCAAACGCACTTCATGCCGGTCAATATCGATAACCAATCCATTCCGGGAAATCAGGCTGTCCCCCTCTTCCCGCACCCCCCCGCGACGCAAGACAGATTTGACCCGTGCCATGAGTTCCCGAGGGCTGAACGGTTTCACGACATAATCATCCGCGCCAATTCCGAGACCCAGAACAATATCGCTTTCTTCGCCTTTTGCGGTCACCATGATGATGGAAATGGAGCGGGTTGCAGAGTCGGCTTTCAATTTGCGGCAGATTTCTATGCCATCCAATCCAGGCAGCATCAAATCCAAAAGGACTAAATCAGGATTTTCTTTTTTTATCAAAGCCAATCCTGCTTCGCCGTTTAAAGCAGTGCAAACTTCAAACCCTTCTTTTGACAGACTGTACTCAATGACTTCAAGAATGTCGGCTTCGTCTTCAATGAGAGCTACTTTGTTTTTTTTCATTCACTTTTCCTTAAAAGTTTTAATGGCTCTCTTAAGATAAGCAAAAAAGGCAAACAGCCCGGGACTTGCGAGGAAAAGGAATGAAAGTCAGAAAATAGTCTATACGCTGAAAGGCGTGCCTTTCCTGCTAACAGCCCAGGCTTTTGACTGCGTCTTCGATAGACATCGCGACACAGGTGAAGATGGGGGTATCTTCTTTCACGTATCGGCTTCCTTCAGTTTCGCGGAGCTCTTGAACAAGATCAAGAAAATCATCCGGCGAATCGGTTTCAAATGCGACTACGAATTCGTAATCGTCAATACCGAAGCAGTAGGTCGTGTTCAATTTCACTGAGGGATATTTGTTACCCACATAAATGTGCTCGTCCATGATTCCCTGACGGGTGAACTGGGTCAGCAAATACCATTCCCGCGTTTTAACGAAAGGATAAATGAATAAATATTTTGCCTTACCCGGGATGATATGGGTGCGGTCTTCTTCATGTTCCGGATTGATAAAGTCCATATACATGGACCGTTTCGTCATCGAAAGATAAGAGTATGGTGTTTCCAGATATTTACCCAGACCTGTCTGCAAAAGCCGGGTGTGCATGGTTTGAAATTCTTCCAGGCTGTAGCAAATTCTCCAGGTCATGATATCTACATCCCCGCGGATCCCAACCATGGAGTAACACAGGAGGATCATATCGGAAGAGTTGTCGTATTCTTCCAAAACATCAATAAACTCCTGCATGCCTTTTTCACGCTCTTCTTTAGGCAGGCGACGGTAGGCAGGGTCGAGTTTGTAGAATGTAAAACTTACATACTGGCGACGTGTTGGCGTTTCATCCGTGGATCCCATCTGCTCTGCCTCACGTTTTTGTTTGGCGGCTTCCATGGCGGCTCCTTCCCGCTCCTGCCGTGCTCGAGAAACCACATCATCATCAATCAGGGAGAGGCTTTTGTCCTTGGCGTATTGCTCAATTCCGCGAACAACACTTTTTCGCACAAAAAACGGCACGTTTTTCATACGGTTCTGGGCCTCATCCGTCCACTCAAACTCGAGGGCAGGCATGAACTCTTCCAACTCTTTGTCGTCAATACTCATAATTAATTCTCAAATAGAAAGGTTTTCGGGAGAAGCTATTATAAACAAATCTATTTAATAATCAAAGCCTTTGCTATTAATTAATTCATTACAAAATGGCATAAAAATGATTAAAATATATAAGGTATAAAAAAATACAGGCAGGGATATTGGGAATAAAAAATAAGAACCGGGCCCCAACCAAAAATCCCGGCTGAAAACAAATAATCCTTATCTTTCAATTATTTAAATAATAAAAGCTAAGCTAAAAGCGGAGCTCTGGCAGGGCGTTTTACAAAACAGTACAAACCTGAATTTGAATTTTCCGTGAAAGAAAAATGCAGAAATTCCTGATTCTTTTGGCTCTATTTCTATTGATCCCAAACCCCGTTTTTCCCGAGGGAATCACAAAACAGCAGGGGGATGCCATTCTAAAAGAGCTTCGGGCCATCAAGAAACAGCTGCGCGAAATAAAGAGAAAAGGGCTTGCTTCAACACCCAAGAATCAAGGGGTTCCCAAGAAAGCTGAAAATGTAGCAACGCAGGGAAGTCCTGCCCTTGGAGATAGGGAAGCCCCTGTTACGTTAATCGAGTTTACGGATTACGAATGCCCGTTCTGCAAAAAATTCTATAAAAAGGCTCTGCGCAAATTGAAAAAAGAATATATTGATACCGGCAAATTACGGCTCGTTATTCGCGACTTTCCACTCCCCTTTCACAAAAAAGCCCGACCCGCGGCTTATGCCGCCCATTGCGCCGGAGAACAGGACAAGTTCTGGGCCATGCACGATGCCCTTTATGAAGGTAATAATTTGACATCAGAGACGATAAATAATCACGCCACTCAAATTGGACTGGAGTTGGAACCCTTTCAGTCATGTCTCAAGGAAAAGCGCTACAAAAAACAGGTCGATAACGACTTTAAAAATGGCCAGATGGTTGGGGTCCGTGGGACCCCTGCCTTCGTTCTTGGAAAAACAACCGATAACCTGGTGAGCGGCGATTTTATTAGCGGCATTCGCAATTTCAATTACTTTAAATCCCGCATCGACAAATTATTGAAATAGCCGTGGAAATCAATACCCACCCCCTTCTTGCTTTCAAAGTTTCTGGAATAAAAATCCTGCCTATTAACTCTATAGTTATGCGTACCCCCTTGGCATTGTCTGGGGCCAGGGCATCTGGAGGATGAGTGTGCTTAATTTCACAACAAAATACTTCCACAAATGGAATCTCCTGATGCACCTTATCTAAATCTGGATCGAAAAGGATAACCCCCTACCCTGTGCCCCCAGACCCCTTGCTTTATATCTCATTTTTACAACTATTGAGTGGCGGCTGAGGCCCGGCGGACCTAAATTACAATTGAGGGCGGCAGCGGTGCAAACCTGCCCAGTTAACTGGAGCAAAGTACCGGTCGAAAATCTCCTCCATAGCTTTCTTGCCCGGAGGGGCAGAGATGAAAGTTAAAACCGGTAAGAGGTGTGCCCCTTGCCTTCCTCAGTAAGCTAATGAGGGCCTGGGGACCAGGGCGTCTGAGTCTCCTGGATGCAGGGCAGGCACGAAAAAACCTAGATTGGCTGGAACCATCTTCTCCTCTCATAAGAGAGAAACGCCTGGCCCGCGTCTGTCAAACTCGGATTGAAAAAGTATGTGTGCTTACCCTGGACTCCCCAGGTCTTTTTTCGATTTAGTTCTTTTGGAGCGGGAAGGGTTAACCCCTACGCAGGCGGGATCAGTTTAACCTTTTCTTCAATCTTTAAACCACGGTCAGGCAAATAACTAGAGGGGATCGATCCCTATTACGAGATCGTGGTCGAGTCCGTCGTTACCTTTATTGTTTTCCTTATTTTCATGGACATCCCGGCGGTGTACCTTCAGGTTCCGCATATGATGGGCGTTGCAATTGATGCACATCCATCCCTCTCCGGTAAAGATCCAGCATTTGTCTTCAACCCATTCCCGGGCCTCTTCTTCCGAATCACACCAGCCTCCATTTTCACTGCAATCTTCGGCGGCGCGGGAATAGCAAACGACTGAAAACTGTTTATTTCTTTCTACGATCAAGGCTTGCTCCGCTCTTTCATCCATTCATCGGCTAATTTTTTTGCTTCATCGATTTGTTCCGGGGTGGCTTCTTTTTCCAGGGTGTCCCGGTTTTGCTTTCCATCATCGCTCCCATTTTCAATGGAAATATTTTGCCACATGAGAGCCTTTACAATATCCTTTTCGACTCCTTTTCCATCGTAATGCATGGCTCCCAGGCTGACCTGGGCACGGGGGTTCCCGTTTTCCGCCGACCGCCGCCACCATTTGATGGCGGCTTCCAGGTTTTTTTCTACACCCTGCCCGTTAAAATACAAAACTGCAAGGGCGTTTTGCGAGGCCGCTTCTCCCTGCTCTGCCGCCCGTTTCAACCATTTCGCGGTTTCTTTAAAATCCTGCGCCACGTCGTCCCCTACAAAATACATCATCCCCAAATTATATTGCGCTTGCAGGTGGTTTTGTTCCGCAGCCCGGGTGTACCATTTGATGGCAGCTTCACTGTCTTTTTTACCGCTTTCTCCCATGTGACAGGCAACCGCGAGTAAATATTGGGATTGGGCATCGCCCTTTTCGGCTCCCTTTCGCACCTCTTTTATTTCATCATCAGATTCAAACATCCCGGGTTTCAAAGTGCCTTAGCATAAATGTTGTTTTAATTCAGTTCACTCGCCTGCAAATGGGGAAGCTTTTTCCATTTATTAAAATAATATCTTATACGCCCATCTTTTGTGGGATAGATCTTCGAATATTTTTCATTTCCATTCTCATCTTTCTCGACGATCATAATCTTTTTGTCAAGAACCTGTGTGGATTTCGCCACATACAAAAAGGTATAAGGTTGGTCACGGGCGATGATTCGATGCAGTCTCCTGGCCATCTTCACCTGTTTCGACCTGTCATATTCCTTGCGGATTCGGCTTATAAGGCGGTCAGCTTCCGCGTTTTTGTACCCGACAAAGTTCAGTTGATTGGGTCCTGCCTGGCTGGAATGCCAAATCTGGTACAAGTCGGGATCGATGCCCATGCTCCAACCCAATATCAACGCATCGTATTTGAGCTGATTGACAAAATCCTTAAGAAAAACCGCCCATTCAAAAAGTTGGGTGTTGCATTTAACCCCTATTTTTCGCCAGCTCTCCTGCGCTATGGTTAAAATGTTTTTTCGGATGGGGTTTCCGCTATTCGTTATGAGATTAAACTCGAATAACTTTCCATCTTTTTCCAAAATACCATCCGCATTTTTCTTCCAGCCTTTTTTATTGAGGATTTTTAAGGCGGCCGCAGGATCGTAGGGAAGCGGCTTCACAGCAGGATCATACCAATCTGTTATTTTTGGATAGGGGCCGGTCACCCTCTCCCCTTCTCCATACAAGACATACTTTATGATCGGGTCCACATTGATCGCCATGCCCAGTGCCGTGCGTATTTCGGCATCTGCAAAAAGGGGATTACGAAGGTTGTATCCTATATAAGAATAAAAATAACCGATGCTGGAAAAACTCTGGAACTTTCCCTGTTTCGAAAACCTCGAAACCTGATGGGGTTGCACGGAGTAATTATCAATCGCGCCGGCGTAGAATTCCATTTCCTGAGTCAGCGAATCTGGGATGACCCGCATAATGTATTCTCCATATTCCGGGGCTCCGTCCCAATAGTTTTCGTTTCGCTCCAGTCTTATAATTTCATCAGACTTCCATTCTATGAATTTGAAGGGACCCGTGCCGACGGGGTGCCTGCCAAAATTGCTGTCGCGCATGATAAATTTTTCGGGATCGCGGCCCCTCTCCCTGGCTTCCTGTTTGAGTTTATCTTCATTAAGTATATGTTCGGGTAATATTCCCATAGCCCAGGAACCGAACGCGGGGGAGAATAAACGTTTGTATGTAAATTTTATTTTATGGGGTCCAAGGACGGTTGCTTTTTTGACCGGTTCGTAATCGGACTTTCTTGGAGAAGTGCCTTTCGGGTTGATAATGGAGTTGTAAGTGAATAGAACATCTTCCGAATCAAAAGGGTGACCATCGTGAAAAACAACATCTTTTCTTAGCTCAAAAATGATGACGGGATTATGCTCGGTCACTTGCAGAATTTTTTCAAAATATTTTTCGAGCTCACCTTGTTTGCCGGGGTTATTTGCCTTGATAAAATTTTGGTAGGGGAAATTTTTAAAATACGCTTCGCCAAGAATTTTTTTGAGGGGCATGAAAAAATCCTGGTCAATATTATTGATTGTGAACATCAACCGGGCAGGTTGTTTCAAGGTATAAGCGATTTTTTCAATTTCACCTTTGATTGTCTTTTCGGGAATAACCTCTACACTGCGAACGTTGGCATTCCATTCTTTGTTGCTGGATAAAGCCTTCATCAGGAGGTCAGCCCAGTTTTGCGGATCTTTTTCCCTTTTCCCTGCAGGAAAATACCAGGATGTATCAATAGTCAAATAGGCTTCTTCATACTGAGTCCAGGATTTCGCGAGCCTGGGTCGGTATTTGAGGTCTTTGTCAAGATCTATGAGGCCGTCAAAAACAAGGTCGCTGATGGTGCTGCTTGAAGTGTCGGCACTGAGTATCGGGTTCAGGATTTGCGCATCGGCTGCCGAGCCATTGATGTATTTAACCAGCCTTGCCGGGTTTCCAGTCGCCTGTTTATCGTAAGTAGGCACCCAGAAAAAGGATTGGATGAGAAAAACAGTCAGGAAAAGTGGTGTGTATAACAAAACCTTTTTGACAAACATGAATAAATCATATCAAATAGAGAACAAACAGGGTGAAAAATCCATTTTTGGAGAAGTATTCAAACATAACGGATAAAACCCACATGGACGCATATTTGAGGGGCTTCTGAACGATTTACAGGTGCAAATTCAATTTATGAGGGATGTCAAAAATTTTCTTGACTTGCCATGTAATTGACTATAATTTGAAGAACCTTGCGGGGGCAGTTACAGCACCGCCTTCCAACAAATTGAGAACATAAACGCTTTAATTTTTATATATTAACTTTTTGTTCATTAACTAATTTAAAGGAAAAAGAGATGTCAACAATTATCACTGATGAATGTATCAACTGTGGAGTATGTGAGCCGGAATGTCCTAACACGGCCATCAGCGAGGGTGAGGATTTCTATGAAATAGAAGCAGACCTCTGCACGGAATGTGTCGGGTTTCATGGTGAAGAAGCCTGTCAGGAAGTTTGTCCGGTAGACTGCTGTATTCCCAATGAAGACCACAAAGAGACCGAAGAAGAACTGCTGGAAAAAGCCAAGAAGATCCATCCGGATGAAACATTTCCAACTTTGGATGAACTGAGTAACGAAACTTCTCTTTTCCGTAATCCAGATCGCAAAAACGCGAATCTCTAATACTGAATTTTAACTGGCTCTGCCATGGGATAATTTCCAGGCAGGGCCTGTTTTTTTTAGTAATAGCCTGCAGGACTTCTTTCTGAACTTAACACCCATACTTCGACAGTTCTCATTTCGAAGTTTTCCTCTACTTGACAAAGTAACCTTTTCCAAGTATTAGTCATTAATCGTACGATATTGATGCGGGGTGGAGCAGCCTGGTAGCTCGTTGGGCTCATAACCCAAAGGTCGTCGGTTCAAATCCGGCCCCCGCTACCAAATAAAATAAGGAGTTAACTCAAAAGGGTTAACTCCTTTTTTATTGGGGAACGTTTCCGGGTTAAACTTTATTTCACTTATTGTGTGACAGGTATTCGGTTTCAGACATGCCTGATGCCGGGCTCGATCGCATTTTTAACAATATCACTCTGGCAAATGATTCCCAATATCTTGCCTTCATTGCATATTGGCACCCGGGTAATCTCATTTTCTACCATTACCTTAATCAAACTAAAAACGGTGGATCCTTTTTCAGCGGAAATAATGTTATTTGTCATGACCTCTTTGGCAGTCGTTCCCGCTGGCTCTTTTCCCTGGGAAATGGCCCTCACAATATCTTTAACGGAAATCATGCCTATAAGATTTTCTGAATTATCTAAAATCGGCAGACCTTGAAATTGATAGACTACTAACTGATCCATAATTTCTTTCAATGAGGAGCTTTGGTAGGCGCAGGTAACCGGACTCACCATGATTTCTTCTACCCTCATATCTTTAAAGTGACTTAACGTACTCACTTGTTCATTCCTAATCTTTAAAACTAAATTTTTGAATCAAATATTACCATAAAATTCATTCCCTCCTGAATCCCTGAAGATGGGGGGGCAATCATCCAAATTTCAGTTTCATTATCAAAATTGCCAATGCCAAAACCAAAGTAATGGCGTTCCAGAAGATAACAGGGGCCTGGGCAATCATAATCCCATATACCAGCCAACACAAAACCCCCAGGCTGAACACAAAAAACATCACAAGTGAAAGATCGGCCGCTGACTTGCTTTTCCAGGTTTTCCATACTTGAGGAATAAAGGCTGCGGTCGTTAAAAACCCTGCTAATCCGCCTAAAAGGGTTGCCTTGTCCATTTTCAACTTTTTCGAACGAGCAGAAACCCACCCACCAGCAAAATGACTCCCAATACCCTTTGAAAATCCATTTTTTGAATTGAAAATCCCAGCAAACCATAGTGGTCGATGATAATTGAAGCAATTAATTGACCTGCAAGCAACAAACTCACTAAAGCCAGCGCACCAATTTTTGGCCCGGCTAAAATGGAACCCAAAACGACTAAAGCCCCGATCAAGCCCCCTGTCCACAACCAACTTGGAAGGGAGATCACATTACCCAGGGTTGGAAGAGGAGATTTTAAAACGGCGGCGCTCAATACCAGGCATATGCTGCCGACCAGAAAAGAAACCAACGCCGCAAGAACAGGACTATAAATATGCCTTGCGAGTTCCGCATTGACACCAACTTGAACCGGCAGCAATACACCAATAAAAAAAGCCAATACCGTCAGCGTAAAATTCATGATACTTCCTCGATACTTGATTAAAAAAACAGATCATTCCTGATCCAGCTCTTGCGCAAGGTCGGCTATCATTTGCAAAACCCCGCATATTCTAAGACGATCTTCTTCCTCCATATCATTGAGCCAGCTTCCATACCCATTTTCCTTGAGAGTTGCAAGGCCGGTCATCCCACTTTCCCTTTCTTTTTCGAGATCCGCAAAGCAATAGAAATCTTCTCTGGCCTGTTCGATGATACTGGGATAGTCTACGCTTGCAGTAATTAACTGAAAGGCTTTTGAGGCTTCCGGTAACTGATCGGCCATCTCAATTAGTATAGGGTTCCCTTTTGAATTCATGTTATAATTTCCGAAATTTTATGTTCAAACTGTTAATGGTTTTAAACCAAACCACGTAGCTGCAGCTAATACTTCTTTTATACCGTACCGGACAAATTATTATCAATTTTATTGCAAAAACCAAAAATGAATTCAGCACAAATAAAAAAAACGGAGAAATTAAATTTAAATCATTTTATGCAGGGTTTGATAAAAAGAAACCCTGGTGAGGTGGAGTTTCATCAAGCCGTTGAAGAAGTCGCCACAACCGTAATTCCATTCATTAATGAACACCCGGTCTATCTGGAAAACAAGATTCTGGAACGTATGACCGAACCCGATCGCACCATTATCTTCCGTGTATGCTGGGAAGATGATAATGGGGTTTTACGCACCAATAGAGGTTATCGGGTGCAATTCAACAACTCCATCGGTCCCTACAAAGGGGGCTTACGTTTCCACCATTCCGTCAACTTGAGCATTTTAAAGTTTTTGGGGTTCGAACAAACTTTTAAAAACAGCCTGACCACCCTGCCCATGGGAGCCGGAAAAGGGGGTGCTGACTTTAATCCCAAAGGCAAATCAGAACGGGAGATAATGCGGTTTTGTCAATCTTTCATGACGGAATTATCCAAACATATTGGTCAGGATATTGACGTCCCCGCTGGGGACATTGGCGTGGGCGCCCGGGAAATCAGCTATATGTTTGGCCAATACAAACGGTTGAAAAATGAATTTACCGGCACCTTAACAGGAAAAGCCCTTTCGTTTGGAGGGAGTCTTATTCGAACAGAAGCCACGGGTTATGGCTGTGTTTTTTTCATGGAAGAAATGCTGCAGCATCAGGGAGATTCGATAGATGGAAAGACCTGCCTGATAACGGGTTCCGGAAATGTGGCTCAATTTGCCGCACAAAAATTAATTCAACTAGGTGGAAAGGTGGTCACTCTTTCTGACTCCTCGGGCTTCATCCACGATCCCAAAGGCTTAACCGAGGAAAAACTACAATTTATCATTGACCTTAAAACCAAAAAGCGCGGCCGAATTTCAGAGTACGCGAAAAAATACAACTGCAGTTTCCATGAAGGCAAACGCCCCTGGGGAATTAAAGCGGATCTGGCCTTCCCTTGTGCCACTCAAAATGAGCTGGAACTGAAAGATGCCAAGCATTTAATTAAAGGAGGCGTCATGGCTGTAGCAGAAGGAGCCAATATGCCAACCACAAATGAAGCAATAGAAGCCATCAGGAAGGCCAATCTCCCCTTTGCGCCCGGGAAGGCCGCCAATGCAGGAGGGGTTGCGGTTTCAGGTCTAGAAATGACGCAAAACAGCATACGCCTGGCATGGAGCCGCGATGAATTGGAAGAACGCTTAAAAAATATTATGCGCGATATACACCAGCAATGTGTTAACTATGGATCCGGAAAAAAACAGGTTGACTACGTCAAAGGTGCCAATATAGCAGGGTTTGTTAAAGTTGCCGACTCAATGGTTGCATATGGTGCGGTTTAGATGACTCCACTATTATCTGCAATCAAAACCACTTGATATAAAAAAACAAAACTCTTCCAGGAAATAATCATGGCTTCCAAAAGCTGTTCGTTTGATATCACTTCCGCAACCAACCTTTCCGAGGTACAAAACGCCTGCAACCAGACCATGCTTGAAATTCGACAGCGTTTTGATTTCAAAGGCAGTAAAAGCCAGGTGGAAATAGATATGAAAACAGCAGAAATAAAAATTCTTTCTGATGACGATCATAAACTGAATTCAGTAATCGAAATATTGAAAGGAAAGCTGGTAAAACGAAAAGTATCGATCAAGGCATTGGAGTACGGCAAAGTAGAAGCCGCATCAGGGGATACCGTTCGTCAAAACATCAAAGTCCAGCAGGGAATCCCACAGGAAAAGGGCAAGGAAATTGTGAAGCATATAAAAACCCTCGGGTTGAAAAAAGTCCAGGCCCAGATCATGGATGACCAGGTAAGAGTAAATGGTAAAAACAGGGATGATTTGCAGTCGGTAATAGCAAACTTAAAGGAAAAGGATTTTGGCATTGATATGAGTTATACAAACTACCGGTGACAAGCCCTGTTTTTTTCATCCCTGCCCTGCTAACATTCTTAAAAGTGCTTCCCCAAAACTTTTTCCACCTTCCGGATCGTTGGAAGTTATTATTCTGTCCGTTGCAATTAAATTTCTTCCTTCAGGAAAGGCTCCCGCATCTTGAAGCTCTTGCAAAAATGCCGGGTCATCCAATGCTGAAACTTCACATTGAGAAATCAATCCTGCACGACCTAAGGCCACAACGGATAAACCAAACGCACCTAAAATTTTTCCAGCTCGAAAATGATCTGTAAGGATTTGAGGAAGGATGGGATCGTCCCAAATGGAAGTTTTGGATCCTTTTCCACCAATGACAACAACCGCATCGTATTTATGCCTGCCCTGCAAATATCGATTCCAGTCAACCAGCATTCCATCGGGCTGAAGAGAAGATTTGTCCTCGCCCCTGGCTTCCTTACCGGATTTCGATAAAATTCGGCACTGCCCCGTTTCCCTTTCCAATACTTCTTTTAAATCAAATAATTGTTGACCACAAAACCGGTTTTGCGGAATTACAAGCAAAATCAGGGGTGAGTTCATTTGGGACTCCTGCTCAACTTCAAATTATTTATAGCAGTATGTTTTTCAAGGACTTTTATATACAAAGAGCACCCTTGGGGAGATGTTCGCAAAAAAGAATGCCCCCGTAAGACAAAAAATACATGAGCAATAATTCTTGACATAATTTTCAAACCTATGCTAAACAACATTTGCTTACCATTTAAACGAAAGGGCACATAATGGCTAACGGGAAAGTGAAATGGTTCAGCAATCAAAAAGGCTATGGTTTTATTCAGACAGATGACGGAGAAGATATTTTCGTTCATTTTTCCGCCATACAAGCAGAGGGATTCAAGACTTTAGCCCAAGGTCAGGAAGTTGAGTTTGAGATCAGTGAAGGCCCCAAAGGCCCGCAAGCAGCAAACGTCAACACCAAATAAAACCCGCTCACGCCCCCGGCACCCACCTTCTGCCGGATGTTTATATCTTAATTAAAATCTCCGGAGCAAAATAAATGCCTATTATTATGACCGCACGATACCAGGTGCGACCTCAAAAAATCGACCAGTGCAAGCAGGCAATCAGAAACCTGGTGGAATATGTCAAAGAAAACGAAAAAGGCACATTATATTATATTGCCAAACAGGAGACACTGAATCCCTATGCCTTCTTACACATGATGATATTTCAGGATGATGTTGCATTAACAATGCACCGCTCGTCGGGAGCTGCAGAAAGGTTTGTCAATATCGTTTATCCTTCAACCATCGACCCGATAGAGTTTAAGGAATATAAAGAAATCGCCCACAATCTAAATTTTCCCGGACAATAAATTCTTACTGGTTAATATCCTTCAACAGATCGGCCACTTCCTGCAAATCATTTTCCAGATTCGGGGGTTTCTCAGAAAATTCAAGTTCGTCACTCAAATCATTTTTTTCCTTCAAAATATTTGTTGGGCAGTCTTCATTTGAGAAAAGTTTTCGCAATTGATAGTGACGGTCAGCCCTAACCCAGCTTTTTCCATCTCCAGAAATTTCATCGGTACCCAGTAGAGTTCTTTTTCTTATGAAAGTCCGTAGTTTTTGAGTAGGAACATTTGGGATTGTAATGCCCCCCCTCCTAACCATTACCAGTTTAATGGGTTTTTTAGTCATTTTCTGGTCCACCGTTATCTCCTATGCATGGCTGTCAGAGGAACTGGAAGTTTCACCGCTCACGAACATATCGGCCACCATGAGCATGACACCAATCGTTATGCAGGAATCAGCAATATTGAAAGCGGGCCAATGATTGTTATGAATAAAAAAATCGATGAAATCAATGACCTCTTTATGAAGTACACGATCAATTAAATTCCCGATTGCCCCACTAAAAACCAGAACCAACCCGGTTTGAGCCATCTTTTTATTTTTGCCAGTCTGATGAAATATGATCAGGATGGCCATGATCGCAATGATGGATATAAAAATTAAGAGGTACGGTTTTAGTTCTGAGTGTTGGTCCGAAAATATGCCGAAGGCCACTCCCGAGTTACGAATATGAGTCAAATTAAAGAAACCATCCACAACTTTGACTGAGTAGTTTAGTGGAATATGAAGGGTAACCATAAACTTTGTGTATTGATCAATAACAATCAACGCACTGGAAATTACAAACAAGAATAAATATTTATTAATCAAGAAATCAATCTCCGGCAATCTGCAAATGATCCTGACAACGCGGACAAGTCAAACTATCGCCTGTATTGGTTTCTACATCAAAATAATGCCAACAGCGTTCACATTTTTGTCCCGTATGTCTTTCAGTAAATATTTTCACGCCCTGCAGAGAATCACTGACATAAACCCCTTCGCCATCTTTCAAGTCGTCAACCAATTCAACCTTAGACACAATAAATAAGAATTTTAATTCCTCTGAATACTGGCGCACAATCTTTTCAATATCAGCTGGCAGCTCCAACTTAATGATGGAGTCCAGAGAATGGCCGATAATTTTATTTCTACGGCTCGCTTCAGAAGCCTTACTCACTTCGCTTTTAAGCTGGACCAATAATTCCCAGTTGCGAGTCAACTCGGCATCAAATTTCAAATCTTCTTCTTCTGGGAACAAGGATAGATGGACACTTTTTTCTTTTGCACTTTCCCTCGGAAGGTATCTCCAGATTTCTTCTGCCGTAAAACTCAAAATCGGTGCAATTAAACGCACCATGCCCATCAGCAGGATATGAAGCGTTGTTTGCCCTGCCCTTCTCCCCTGGGATTTTTCAGGATAGGTATAGAGGCGGTCTTTCAATATGTCGAGATAAAATGCGCTCAGCTCGACAACGCAAAAGTTTGAAAAGGAATGATAAAAAGTATGAAATTCATAATTATCAAAAGCCGAAAGTATTTTTTCTCTTAAAATATTGAAGCGGCTCAGGATAAAGCGGTCAATCTCAGGCAATGACTCCAGGGGCAACCGGTCATTTTTTGGGTCAAAATCATGAAGATTGCCCAAAAGATAGCGAAAGGTATTTCTGATTTTTCTGTAAGACTCGGTCAACCGTTTTAAGATCTCATTTGAAACTCGAATGTCTTCACGATAATTTTCCGAGGCAACCCATAAACGTAAAATTTCAGCCCCATGTTGGTCGATAATTTTCTGGGGTGCCATAACATTGCCGGCAGACTTGGACATTTTCTTACCTTTTCCATCCACAACATACCCGTGGGTAAGAACCGCCCTGTAAGGTTCTTTGCCTCTAGTCCCTATGGACTCCAGCAATGAGCTGTGAAACCATCCCCGGTGCTGATCGCTTCCCTCCAGGTATAAATCCGCCGGCCAACTTACATTTTCATTGTTTTCCAAAACCGCGGCATGGCTGACCCCGGAATCAAACCAGACATCCAAAATGTCATTTTCTTTTTTAAACTGTTCACCGTCACACTTTTTGCAACGAGTTCCCGCCGGCAAAATTTCTTCGATGGGAGTTTCAAACCAGAAATCCGCTCCCTGCTGTTCTACACCTTCTGCAACGCGCTCAAATATTTCATTTGATTTCACAAACTCACCACATTCGATACAGGTGCAAAGCGTTATCGGAACCCCCCAGGCTCTTTGCCTCGAAACACACCAGTCGGGACGATTTTCAATCATGCTGTATATCCGGTCTTTTCCCCAACTGGGTATCCATTGTGTTCTTTCGATTCCGGCCAAAGCTTTCCTTCGCAGATCTTCCTTTTCCATGGAGATGAACCACTGGCTGGTCGCTCGAAAAATAACAGGCTGACGGCAGCGCCAGCAATGAGGGTAAGAATGTTTTATATCTTCGTTATGAATTAAAAATCCATCCTGCTTTAACTTTTCAATTATTTCCGGGTTGGCTTTCCTGACAAACATTCCGGCAAAGTGTTCCACATCCGATTTAAAAATTCCCCCATCATCGACCGGATTATAAGGTTCTAACCCATATTTCAGGCCGACAATATAATCATCCTGTCCATGACCCGGAGCGGTATGAACACAGCCTGTGCCCTGCTCCAGGGTAACATGCTCTCCCAAGATAACTTTTGATTCCCGCCCAATGAAAGGATGCTGGCATACCGCGTTTTCCCAGTCCTTTCCCTTGCAACTTCCAAGAATCTTGTATTCCGTGACATCCCACTCCAGAATCAGCTGGGACAATCGTTCTTCCGCCACTATAAAAACTTCATCACCAATGGCGACGCTGACATACTGAAAATCAGGATGCAGACTGATTGCCAGGTTTGCTGGCAGGGTCCAGGGAGTGGTCGTCCAGATAACCATAAACGCCTTCCCAAGATCCCCCATACTTTCCGGAGCCCCTGATTTGACGGCAAACTTGACATAAATGGAGGGTGAAGTATGGTCAGCGTGCTCCACTTCCGCTTCTGCAAGAGCCGTGCGGCAGGAGGTACACCAGTGAACCGGTTTTAATCCTTTATAGACCATCCCTTTTTCAACAAACTTTCCGAATTCCCGGACTATTGTAGCTTCGTAGGAATAGTCCATTGTCAGGTAGGGTTTGCCCCAGTCCGCGAAAACCCCCAGTCTTTTAAACTCTTCCCGCTGAATGGCAACAAACTCCTGGGCATAAGTTCGGCATTGTTTCCTGATCTCGGCCTTTTCAAGGCCCATCTTTTTTTCCTTGAGCTTCTTGCTGACC
>WAIB01000033.1 GCA_009873655.1 Nitrospinota bacterium
TGGTTTTCTGGTCATAATTATGGTAATTAGTTAGAGTTTGTTAAATGATGGGATCACCGCCTTGTTGCGACGCCAATTAAGAAAAAATAATTTAAATAGAACAGGAGAAGAAGGAATGTTTTGTCATTTAAAATCAAAAATATTTGGATTGTTTGCCGTGCTTATTGTCGGCATGGCTTTGCCTTCTTTGGCGGGCGCCTGGGTAAAGGTCAAGGGGGATGGTGACAGGTGGATGAAGTTTGGTGCCGGTTTTAGAAGTTCTTTTTCCACCTCAAACGATGAGAGTGTGGATGCGGGTGGCTCGGCCAGTGATATATCCCTTGATAATATGAGGTTCTACACACTAACTCAAGTGCATAAAAATATCATCTTTGAGTTTAATACCGAAGTTAACAACACAAATGTCCGAACTAACAATAACTACTCTCAAGCAAATGGAAATGGTCAGTTCCAAAACGTTTTTGTATTGGATGCACGAGCTACATTTTCTATTGGCGGTTTCGATGTTTGGTTTGGGAAATTTCTTCCTCCAAGTGACCGATCCAACCTGAACGGTCCTTACTTTCTAAATGTTTTTGATTTTCCGATTGCGTCCCCATATCCCGCTATTGCAGCTGGACGAGACAACGGTGCCATGATTTTTAAAGAATACGCTGGCGGCAAATTTAAATGGTCTTACGGTATATCTGAAGGTAGGACGAATGCAACCGACGGTAACACTAACCCTGACGAACATGATAATTTTCAGCATGCGTTTCGTGCCACCTATAATTTCTGGGACCCGGAACCAGGGTATTATACTACCAGTGCTTATTATGGAGCCAAGGATGTGCTGGCAATTGCTTTTGTCTATCGGTATGAAAATGATGGAGCGGGTCAAGGTGTAACGGCTACCACCCAGGGCGATTATCAGGGCTGGAACGTGGATTTTCTCATGGAGAAAAAACTCTCAAATGGCGCGGTCCTCAACCTCGAGGGAGCCTATTTCGAGATGGATACAGATGATGTGGTAGATGGAACTCTGGATCAGGGAGAGACTTACCTTGCGTTGGCAAGTTATATGCTGCCAAATAAAATGGGTTGGGGTAAGTTTCAGCCCTACGTCCGGTACCAAGCCCGTCAAGTTGAAATAGGCGCAAATGCAGGTACCCGAGGTATTATGGAAGGAGGATTGAATTACATAATCGATGGTCATAACGCTAAAATAATGACATCTTTTACCTCGGATACAAATGGTCAGAATGCTCAGCCAGTGGATACTTTCAAAATTGGTATGCAATTTCAATTATTGTAATCCTAAAATACAAACAGGTAGCAAAAAAGAAGAGAGGTTTTTTACCTCTCTTCTTTTTTTATTTTCAGATCAATAAAAATTTGGAAGTTAAAACTCTAATCGCCTCGACAAAACCTTTCTTTTCATCGGATATCATTAATTTCATAAATAAAAAGTAATTTAGCAAAAATAAGAAGCATACTGTTTTTAGAATGCTTTATATTTAGGCAAAAATGGACCGTGCAAACCAGGCCGGTTTCTTTAAGCCCTTGTTTAATAAGGATTTTTTTAAAATGGTTGTTTTGGCATTAGTATTGCTAAATAAATCTGTATTAGTTAAACCACTTTAAATAAAAATTTTAAGAAACAAGAACGGAGGGTTAGAAATGGGCTTTTTAAAGTCTCGCATGGGAGCTTCTAAAACAACTTTTACGTCAACGATCCTGGCGTTGGTACTTTTCATTTTAACCGCGCAGGTACAAGCGGCTGATACAATTAAAGTTGGCATACTTCACTCTCTTTCCGGCACGATGGCAATTAGCGAAACATCACTAAAAGATGTTGCTCTGATGGCTATTGAAGAAATCAATGCTAAGGGCGGTGTTTTAGGTAAAAAGCTAGAGCCGGTCGTAGTTGATCCCGCATCCAATTGGCCTTTGTTTGCAGAAAAAGCACGCGAATTGATTCAAAAACAAAAAGTCGCGGTGACTTTTGGATGTTGGACTTCAGTGTCTCGCAAATCAGTACTCCCGGTTTTTGAAGAATTAAACGGATTGCTGTTTTACCCTGTCCAGTATGAAGGTGAAGAATCTTCCTACAATGTATTTTATACAGGAGCTGCCCCAAACCAGCAAGCTATCCCTGCCGTTGAATATCTGATGAGCGAAGACGGCGGTTCAGCTAAAAGGTGGGTATTGCTGGGGACGGATTACGTTTATCCTAGGACAACCAACAAAATCTTAAACTATTTCCTTAAATCAAAGGGTGTATCCGCAAAAGACATCATGGAAACCTACACTCCCTTTGGTCATAGCGACTATCAAACCATAGTGGCGGACATCAAGAAGTTTGCTGCTGGAAAACCCACTGCGGTTGTCTCTACAATTAATGGGGATTCCAACGTCCCATTTTATAAAGAGCTTGCCAACCAGGGACTGAAAGCTGAAGACATTCCTGTAGTTGCGTTTTCAGTCGGAGAGGAAGAACTGCGTGGTATTGATACCAAACCGCTGGTAGGCCATTTGGCAGCCTGGAATTATTTCATGTCAATTGATACCAAAGAAAACAAGCAGTTCATTAAAAAATGGAATGCATATGTCAAGAAGAACAAGCTTCCCGGTGGAAGCAAGCGTGTTACTAACGATCCCATGGAAGCCACCTATATCGGCATTAAAATGTGGGCTCAAGCTGCGGAACAGGCTGGCACAACCAACGTAGATGCTGTGCGTCAAGCAATAGGTGGTCAAACGGTCCAATCCCCATCAGGTTTTAAAATAACCATGGATGCAAAAAATCACCATTTGCACAAACCTGTGGTTATAGGAGAAATTCAGGAAGACGGCCAGTTTGATGTGGTCTGGAAAACCGAGGGGCCAATTCGTGCGCAAGCTTGGAGTCCTTTCATTCCGGACAGCAAAGAAAAAGTTGCTGACTGGACTTACCCCTGGGTATGCGGCAACTGCAAAAAAGCTAAATTTTAATTAGAAAAAATTCTTCTCCGGTTTTCAAGAGCTCTATCCTGCACCTCCAAGTTAAGTTCTGGGAACCGGGGAAGAAAATATTTTATTTGTTCGAAGTTTTTTGAAATGAAACCGGGTCCCTTCTTTAAGAGGGGATTTTTTCGTTTTCACGTTGTTTTAAAAAGTTGGGGGTGGTAGTTTAAACCCTCCTGCTTTTTAAAGGCAGTAGCTACGTCCTTTCTTTGAAGGGATTTTCTTGTTTTCATGTATTAAATGAATAATGAAAAAGATCATTTGCTTAATTGAACCCCGAAAAAGGGGATTCTACGAAACCGAGCACAAAATTTTTGCCCCGTTTTTCGGGGTTTTTGTGTTTCTAATAATCAGTTTGTTTTCATTTTCTTTCGTAGCGGCAAATGACCTTGAGCAGTCGTTAAAAGATTTAGGGAACAAGAGCCGCTCAAAGATTAAAAAAGCGATTAAAAATCTCGGAAGCCAGGGAAACACCGCCGCTTTGCCTGCCCTTGAAGCATTGAAAGATAATCGCTTGAGGGTTAGTGAAGATGGTGCCATTATCATACTCGATGAATCCGGGGAAAAAGGCCAGGACGCGCTGACTAAAGAACAAGTTGATCTAAAGTCGTTGAGTCTTCGGAAACCAAGAATAAATAATTCTGTTAGAAGAATATTGTCCACAACTATTGGAACGCTACAACTAAAATCCTCCAACCCGGTTATTCGTTTGACCGCGGCGAAACAATTGTTGAAAAAATCTTCAAGCGGTTTGGTTGAGTTAATTGAAATGGCTCTGGCTGAGGAAACAAATGATGAAATTCGTGAGATTTTTTCATTGGTTCTCGCGAAAGAAGGATTAAACAGTGACGATAAGCAAAAACGGCTTGAATCACTCAAAACTATCAGAGAGTTTGGAAACATTAACTTTAAAAGCCTTTTAGAGAACTTATTGAGAAAAAATGAAAAAAATGAATTCCTCGAAAGCGACCCTAAAATTCGTGAAGGCGCAGAAAAAGCCCTTTCCTCGATTGAGAAAAGGCAGTTCTTCATCAACCAGTTCGCAAACCTGTTCTATGGTTTGAGCCTAGGTAGCATACTGCTCCTTGCTGCTTTAGGCTTGGCCATAACTTTTGGGCTGATGGGAGTGATCAACATGGCCCATGGGGAAATGTTAATGATTGGCGCGTACTCCACGTATGTTGTTCAAAATATATTTAAGGAATTCTTTCCCCATCTTTTTGAGTGGTATTTGATCGCATCCATTCCAGTCGCTTTCGTGGTGAGCGCCATAATCGGTATTCTTCTGGAAAGAGGTATCCTCAGGCACCTATATGGAAGACCCCTGGAAACCCTTCTGGCTACTTGGGGTATTAGCCTGATATTGATTCAAAGTGTAAGGCTTATTTTTGGTGCTCAGAATGTTGAGGTAGCTAATCCTTCTTTTCTGTCTGGCGGCATTAGCATCTTTTACGGAGTTGTGCTTCCCTATAATCGAATTTCCATAATTTTATTCGTGATTTTTGTTGTAATTTCTGTTTGGGCTCTTTTGCAAAAAACCTCGCTGGGATTACAGGTGCGGGCCGTCACACAAAACCGAGAAATGGCTTCCTGTATGGGTATATCCACTCATAAAATTGATATGTACACCTTCGGACTCGGTTCGGGAATAGCCGGGCTGGGAGGGTTGGCTTTATCTCAGATTGGAAATGTTGGCCCTGAATTGGGCCAGTTGTATATTGTGGACTCATTTATGGTTGTAGTTACTGGAGGGGTTGGAAAAATTGCTGGCACGGTAACAGGGGCAATGGGACTGGGGGTTTTAAATAAGTTTTTGGAACCTGCGGCCGGAGCGGTATTAGGAAAAATAATAATCCTTGTTCTTATAATTATTTTAATTCAAAAACGACCTCAGGGTTTATTTGCTCCTAAAGGTCGCGTTGTCGAAAACTAGTTATTTTAAATGGTTAAAAAATTATTCCAGTTGCATTCTATGAAAGGATGGCTTTTTATTTTTGGTTTACTTGCTATCTCAACAGTTCTACTTCCCCTTTTAAATTTATGGGTTCCTGAAGAATCTAATTTTCATATTCCCGATTACATGTTTCCTCTCATCGGTAAATATCTATGTTATGCATTGGTGGCTTTGGCGATGGATCTGATCTGGGGCTATACCGGTATCCTCAGCTTGGGGCATGGGGTTTTTTTCTCTATGGGGGGATATGCAATGGGTATGTACCTAATGAGGAGTATTGGAAAAGAAGGCGTATATAAAAGCGACCTTCCCGACTTCATGGTTTTTTTGGATTGGAAAGAATTGCCATGGTATTGGTACGGATTCGACAACTTTATTTTTACTCTGCTTGTTATCCTGATATTACCAGGTTTGTTGGCCTTTACCTTTGGCTATTTTGCTTTCAAGTCTCGAATCAAGGGCGTCTACTTTGCAATCATCACACAGGCCATGACATTTGCCTTAATGCTTTTATTCTTCAGAAATAATACTGGCTTTGGTGGAAATAATGGTCTCACTGATTTCAAGCGAATTCTTGGCTACTCGCTGCAGGACCCGTCTACCAAGATGAGCCTTTATATAATTACCGCATTTGTTTTATTTTCCAGCTATGTTCTTGGCCGATATATTGTGTTGTCCAAACTGGGTCGGGTTCTGACTGCGATTCGAGATGCTGAAAGTCGCGTGATGTTTTCCGGATACAATACCATTCACTACAAACTATTTATCTGGACTCTATCGGCATTCTTGTGTGGGATTGCTGGGGCTCTCTACGTTCCCCAAGTTGGGATTATAAACCCCAGCGAAATGCAACCTGCCAATTCGATTGAAATGGCAATTTGGGTAGCCGTTGGAGGTCGTGGGACTTTAAGTGGTGCACTAGTTGGCGCTGGCTTGGTTAATGGGGCAAAAAGTTGGTTCACTGTGGCAGCTCCGGACTATTGGCTCTATTTTTTAGGTGCTTTATTTATTGTTGTAACTTTATTTTTTCCAAAAGGGTTTGCGGGTATATTTACCAAACTTTTATCAAAGGATAAGTGGAGGGAGTCTGCTTAATGACAGGAGCTCACATCAAGGATGATTTAGTCGATACGACGCACGGTTGTATACTTTATTTGGAAGAGATTACTGTAAGCTTTGATGGCTTTAAAGCACTTAATGGTTTAAATCTTTACATTGATGAGGGAGAGCTGCGATGTATCATTGGCCCCAACGGTGCAGGTAAAACTACCATGATGGATGTAATTACCGGGAAAACACGGCCGGATTACGGAACTGCTTTTTTTGGCCAAAATCATGACCTCACTCAAATGACAGAATATGAAATTTCACATGCAGGTATAGGCCGTAAATTTCAAAAGCCCACAGTTTTTTTAAATCACACTGTTTTTGAAAACCTGGAATTGGCATTGCATGCTAAAAAGGATGTATGGCATTCATTAACTAAATCCTTAACAGGTGAGCAAAAAGAAATTATTGAAGATGATCTGGAAACCATTGGATTGAAAGAACAAAAAAATCTACGAGCTGGTTTGTTATCTCATGGTCAAAAACAATGGCTCGAAATTGGAATGCTGTTAGTTCAAGACCCGAAACTTTTATTGATCGATGAGCCTGTAGCGGGAATGACTCATCAGGAAACTGAGCACACGGCAGAGCTGTTAAAATCACTTGCGGGAAAACACTCTATTGTGGTTGTCGAGCATGAAATGGATTTTATCCGATCCATAGCAAATAGAGTGACAGTCTTGCATGAAGGAAGTTTATTGGCGGAAGGAAAAATGGAAGATGTGCAGAACGATCAAAAAGTCATAGAAGTTTATTTGGGGAGTTAAGGGTGCTAAAAGTTCAAGAGCTGAATCAATTTTATGGGGAAAGCCACACTCTTTGGGATGTAAACCTAAATGTTTTCCCTGGAACCTGTACATGTTTGATGGGGAGAAATGGAGTAGGAAAGACAACATTGCTTAAAACTATTATGGGGCTTTTGCCGGTAACTTCCGGTTCTATCAAATTAGAGGATTGCGAGCTTGCTAAACAACCAGCAGAATTAAGAGCGCATAAAGGAATTGGTTATGTGCCTCAAGGCCGCGAAATATTCACTCAATTAAGCGTAGAGGAAAATCTTCGTGTTGGCCTTCTGGCTCGTGGAGATGGGTTGCGCGAAATCCCCGAATTCATATTTGAAATATTTCCCGTGTTAAAACAAATGCTCACTCGCAGAGGGGGAGATCTTTCAGGCGGGCAGCAACAGCAACTAGCTATAGGAAGGGCCTTGATTCTTAATCCTAAACTCTTGATTTTAGATGAACCCACGGAAGGTATTCAGCCGAATATTGTGCGTGAGATTGGAGATATTATTATTCGCTTGAATCAGGAAAAAGGGCTGACAATATTGCTGGTGGAGCAAAAGCTGCCCTTTGCTCGCCGTGTAGCCCAAAAGTTTTGCATTCTGGACAAAGGTCGGGACGTTGCAGCTGATGACATGGAAAACCTGGGAGAAGAAATTATAAACCAATACTTAACCGTCTAATTAATGCAGAAAGCTAAAATAATGTTGGAACGATGGCGGATTATAATATGCCCTGCGTAAGATTTGCTTGTACAGTCGGTCTCTCGGTTGAGATATTTTAACAGATTTTAAGCGGCTGTTTTTCCCTCCTCTGAGTTTTCAAAAACATATTGTTGATAAAGTGGTCTTCCATCCTCGAAGGTCTGCATAGGCGTTCTACCCTGACAATGCTTTCCCTGATTGGTTCTGTCATTATTATAATATTGCATGAAGCTGTCCAGGTCGGATTGGATCTCTTCAATGGATTTGTAAAGCTTCTTCCTGAAAGCAACCTTGTAGAACTCATTCTGGATCGTCTGGTTGAGCCGCTCCGTTGATCCATTGGTCTGCGGATGCCGTACCTTCGTTCTCGAATGTTCGATTCCGCTCAGATGAAGGAAGAGTTGGTAAGGATGAGTTTCTGTTCGTCCACAGTACTCAGTGCCTCGATCTGTTAAAATGCGGAGCAAGGCCATATTTTGAGCATCGAAAAACGGAAGGACTTTGTTATTGAGAAAATCGGCAGCTACCAAGGCAGTTTTGTCTGAATACACTTTGGCAAAGCCAACATTAGAATGGGTATCAATGGCCGTTTGCTGGTAAATTTTGCCAACGCCCTTGATGTAGCCAACATAGTAGGTATCCTGACCGAGAAGAAAACCTGGATGAGGTGTTTCAATCTCGCCATGGGCTTCTTTTTCCTCCTTGGCCTGCTCCAAGGCCTGAACCTGAGATTCGGTGAGAATGCTCTCGTTTTCGGCAGCCCATTTCTCCAAACGCTTTAACCGAAGGCTGGCGATTTGCAGGTTGTGCCGTAACCAGATACTGCGGATACCTCCATCGCTGATCTGGATACCCTGTTTCTTCAACTCATTGGCTACCCGTTTCTGTCCCTGGGTCGGAAACTCTAACGAATAATCCAGCACCTTCTGTTCGATTTCGGGAGACACCCGGTTAGCAAATCGTGGGGCCTTACGGGACTTTTCGAGAAGTCCCTCCAGTCCCTCTTCCTCAATCGCAGATTTGATGTCGTAATGATGCTGGCGGGATACGCCTAACTTCCGGCAGGCTTCCGAGATATTGCCCAGCGTTTCACCCAACTCTAGAATATTAAGCTTTCTTCTGATAACGTATTGGTTCTGAGTCATTGGTTTCTCCTTTAAGTTAAATAAGTTTCGACAACTTATCTTAACCGAGAAACCGTGACTCTTCTCTTAGAAGGGTCAAAATCTGTAAACGCTAATCGTTACTAGGCCAGTTCATGTTTCAATACCTTGCGCAGTTTCTTTAGGCGGAATGGTAGCGCTTTGAATATCGGTTCTGAGGTAGCCTGAGCAAACAGTCAATTGACACTTGTCTTATCTCCACCCCAGCTCTCACCCATCTGTACCAGTTCCTGACGTATTGCCCAATGCGTCTAACTGTTGCACCTTGCTCATGTGATATCTCTTCATTGGTACTCATGCCCCGAAGGGGTATAAAGCTGGGTCTTACGTTCAAGAAAGTTTGCTAGAGCTTAAGTGGCTACTATAAGTCACTTAGGCTCTTAGCTTTTTAACTCAAATGGTGCAGATTGCTTTGACGGGAAACAGGAGGCTGCCCGAAAATAATTGCTGGCGTATTGGAAGCAAAACGAAAGATATTGCAACTTAATTTAAGGAGGCTGTTATGGGGGCTGAGAATCCGCCTAACATCTAATTCACATAAGAGAAAATTAAACTTAATTCCGATATAAATTGGAATATGCCCGATTACAAAAAGACGGGTCAATAAAAAAGAATAAAAGCCCCACTTCCCTTCAATGGGGTTGAGGGGCTTTTTTGATTTAAGCTAGACGTTTTTTAGAAATTTATGAAACATTAGTTATTGCATTACTCTTTACCATTTTGAAAGGAGGAGGGGAGGTGGATAAAAAGTAAGAAACATTTAAGGGGGGCTGTAAAATGTCTAAAAACCCGAACTTTAAAACATTGCAGAGACTTATCGAAGAACTTGGGAGTATTGCAGCTGATGAAGGGACATATTTTACCCAAGTCTATAATAAATTTTCAGGATCATATACGAGAATAAGTTGGAAATATAATGATAGTTTTTTTTCTGTTGAATATCCGAACTCTGAAAAGGATAAAAGAGGGTTCCGTAATGCATATTTGAAGACCCGCCAAGGTCTTAATTCGATAGGTTTGTCTAAGGCGGACATCGAATCCCTTTCTAAGGATTATGTTGGAAGGAATGTGTTTTTATCCGAAAAGCTTTTTGAGATTTGGAGACATCTTGAAAAAGAAAGATGGGGAATATTCTGGCGAATTAAGATTATGAAATAAAATATCATTCCTCTATTAACTTCAATTTACTTTAATTTTAAGGGAGAAAACAATCGTGCAGAAAAATAGCTTTTTCGTATCCGCAATCATTGTAGGGCTAACCTTTCTAATTTGCGGGCCTGTTCAACATAAAATCAAAAAGAGCCCAAAGAATCCAGATGGATTCTATCTAACACGGGTTTGAGAATGCTCTTGGGACAGTCGTAAGTCTGCATCAGGTCTGTAAAAATGAAATCGCTGATTTTCTCAAGATCAAGTTATTTTTTGCGGAAATGCATGATGCCCCAGGCCAGGTGGCCATTACGGCCTGCATCAATCCAGTGCCCCAAGCCTTGGACCATGCGGTCGATGTAATCTTCAGATACCTTGCCAACCAGTTCTTCACGTCGCTTGGCCAGTTCCTGGCGCACCCGGGTGTAATGGTTGACCAGTTGCGGGCTGTGGTCGGTGACGGCAACTTCCTCCCATCCCAGGCGCAGGGCCTGTTGACGGTAAAATTCGAAAGAGCCCAAACTGTTGAGGTGAATGCGATTCAGCACCGGTTCCAGCACGCCCTCAGGGACATCATCGGCCTGCATGGGGTCGGTAAATATAAACTCACCGCCGGGTTTCAAGACGCGGTTCACTTCATCCAGAACTTTTTCGCGGCGCCCGGAGTGGAGAATGGCGTCCTGTGACCATGCCAGGTCAAATTGCTGGTCGTCGGCGGGGATCTCCTCGAAATTACCTTCCACAACTTCGATGCGGTCTGCCAGGCCCTGGTCATCGTTCATGAGGCGATTCCGTCTGTTCTGTGTTTCGCTCAGGTTAAGGCACATGGCATGACAGTTGTGTTTCTTTGTCAGCCAACGTGCCGAGCCGCCGTATCCGGAACCCAAATCGATAATCTTTGTTTGTGGTGTGAGGGTTGGCGCACACTGTGCTGCCATGGTGGCTACGGTGCGTTGCGAGGCGTTGGCGATGTCTTCATCCGGGATTTCATAGAGACCCACGTGAATGTCTTCACCACCCCATACGTGATAGTAAAAATTATCGGCATCATCGCTGTCGTAGTATTCCTGCGCGGTTTTTACCACGGAAGAATAGCTGTCACTCATGGTCATGGTCTCCCTGGATATACTTTTTCTCAGCGACATGTATAAAAAAGTCAGGCTCTTTATTGCGATAGGTTTCATGGAAGTCCCCGAAGGTCTTGACACACTGGAAGCCCACTTCCTTCATGAGACGCTGGACATAGTTTTTGCGTAATGGGAACATGTTGAGGTGAAACTTTGAGCCATCGGAAAATTTATAACGAAAACGGGCCAGGGTTTCGTCGACATGTTCTGGGACAGCGGAAACATTGTCACCACAATAGTAATAGTTGTGGCTTGGCTCGATTTGCTTGTCGAGGATGGCATCATAGTTGCGTTGATCGAGCACCAAAATACCGTCATGCCGAAGGGTGGCATAGTATTCGGCCAGGGTCTTGCGGCGATCGTTTTCATCGTGCAAATGCGTAAACGAATTCCCAAGGCAAACCACGGCATCATAGAGGTCATGTACACTCCGGTTTAAGAAGCGCCAGTCTGCTTGTATGGTTTGGAGGATGTATCCTTGCTTTCGGGCGTTTTCAAATGCCTTGGCAAGCATGACGGGGCTACCATCTACACTTGTGACTTCAAAACCGGCGCGTAGCAACTGCAGGGAATGAAAGCCGGTGCCGGTGGCTACATCCAAAACTTTTTTGACACCATGTTCACGGAGCTTTTTGATAAAGAAACCCCCTTCGGCCTCGGCGCGTCCGTCCCAGTCAATGAGCTCATCCCATTTGTCAACGAAGGGATGAACGTATTCTTCTTGGTATTTATCCGACTCGCGCACGGCAAGAGGGTCTTCGCCATAGTTCTGATTGGTTTTTTTTATCATGATTTTTCTCGTGTAAAGAAATATTTAATCGAAATTGCCCATTTGATGTTGCGATACATGCCTTTTAAATGGGAAATGTAGGATTAATTAATTTCAGGAATAGCAATCAGACGCAATCATTCCCCCTATTTTAGAATAAATTATAACGGCCAAAAAACTATTTGGATTTTTAAAAAGGGTTAAACCCTTGAATAAATTTTTTGTAGAATCTAAAAATATAGCAAAATAGCGGTATTTTCAAGGTTCCAGCTTCTTTAATTTAAAAAAATATCGGCGTATCATTTGTGATTTGATAGGTTTAAGTGATACGGTTAAAAAATTATTTTATTTAAAAAAATTTTGAAAGAATTATTTTTTCAGTGAAACATGAAATAAAAACCCGCCCGATTCTTTTTTTTGAAAAGACCAACCCACCTGTATTTGTGGTTTCTGCAATGATCATGTTGGTTTTTATTCTTGTGGCGACGGTATTTACCGATTCCTCCAAAGCATTTTTTAATTTCCTTCAGCATTCCATTGTAAAAAACGTGAGCTGGGTGTTTACCTTCTGTACCGTTTTGTTTTTGGCATTTGTTTTATTCCTATTATTCAGTCGTTTTGGAAGTATCAGACTTGGAAAAGATGATGAGAGACCTGAATTCGGTTATACCACCTGGTTTGCCATGTTGTTCAGCGCTGGAATGGGAATTGGTCTGGTATTTTGGAGTATTGCGGAACCCATAAAGCATTATAGCTCTCCCCCCATACAAGGTGCCGAGGCACCGGCTCCCATAAAACAGGCTATGGAAATCACTTTTTTTCATTGGGGATTGCATGCCTGGGCGATTTTTATGGTGGTTGGATTATCACTCGCATTTTTTTCCTATCGAAAAGGACTCCCTCTCGCGATTCGATCTTCTTTTTATCCGTTACTTGGAAATAAGATTTATGGGCCATGGGGGAATTTCATCGATATTTTCGCTGTTGTCGGTACCATGTTTGGAGTCGCGACCTCTTTAGGGTTGGGGGCCATGCAGGTCAATTCGGGACTCAATTTTCTTGGCGGGTGTCCTGAAACTCCATTAACACAAATTGTATTGATTGGCCTGATCACGGCATGTGCTACTACTTCGGTTGTTCTCGGTCTTAAAAAAGGGATCAGCCGCTTGAGTCATTTTAATATATGGCTAAGTTTAATCCTGATTTTTTTCGTATTTTTAATTGGCCCTTCCTTTTATATTCTGAAAACATTTGGTGAGAGCTTGAAAAATTACATCAGCAATATTGTTTATTTCAGTTACTGGAGTGAATGGGTGGCGACTGAGGGTTGGCAGTCAAGTTGGACTATTTTTTATTGGGGGTGGTGGATCGCCTGGGCTCCATTTGTTGGTTTATTCATCGCGAGAATTTCAAGGGGAAGAACAATTCGGGAATTTATCCTGGGAGGGTTGCTGGCACCTACTATTGCAACATTTATCTGGTTGAGTGTATTTGGGGGCACAGCTCTTTATTTGGAAAAAACTCAAGGGGCTCCTATTTCAGTTGCAGTTTCCACAAATTTAAGCACGGCTTTGTTTAAAACCCTCGAATATCTTCCCTTGGATCAGATTACAGCAGCCTTATCTACATTAATAATAGTAACTTTTTTTATTACATCATCCGATTCTGGAAGTTTGGTTATAGACATACTGACTGCTGGTGGAGATCAGGATCCCCCTAAGAATCAGAGAATTTTTTGGGCGGTAACAGAAGGGGTGATTGCATCGGTTCTATTATTGGCGGGTGGATTGGATGCTTTACAAACCGCAGCCATTGTATCCGGTTTTCCTTTTGCTTTATTAATGGTAGGAATGTGCTTTGCTTTGTTTAAGGAGTTGCAAAATGAAGTTTAAAGCCTACTTATGTGCTCTAGGTAGATTAATACTAATTAAGGTGCCCAATTTATACTCTTCTTGGTAATGTTTGCTTTGGATCGGAAGCGGAAGTAGTAACCATCACGCAAAAATACTAATAAACTTTACGCCTTCACCATTGCCATAAGCAGTCAGCACTCCTCATGCTTAGCCTCCCGTTCCTCTATCTCATGCAGTAATTCAACAAGGCTGTATCCTGCATTCACATCTGCATGAACTTAACGTGGCAATGAAATGAAAGTTGTTTAGAAATTAATAAAGGTAGGGTGGTGGTAAAGAAGGAAAGTTAAGCTAGTCCGTTAATCAGGATCTTTAGCTCTTCTTTGTCAGGAAGGGCTTCAGAACATGCCCTTTTCCCTGACGTAGTCTCTCCGCCAAAAATAATAATGTCGTCATCTGCTAGTAGTGTCGGCGATATTAGATTTTTCCCACAACACCCTTCATGCAAATTATCTTGGTTAATTTCTTCAAATGCTAATCCCAACTCCTCTAGTAATTGTTTTGCAGCTTTATAATTTGGGCAAGAATTAGAATATACCAGTGAAAAACTCTTCATCCGTGTTTCCAGAACCGAAAAATATTAGTTGAGAGAATCAGATTTTAAATTTGTAAAATTCGATGTAATCTTGAACCCATATTCAGGATATTCATATATTGGCATTCTAGGTTCTGTTTTTCCAATAGAGTATCCCCAGATGCTAGCATATTCTGAGACATCTTCACCCATTTCTTCAAGATCATTTAGGTATTCACTAATAGATTTGGATTCAATGATAACCACTTTCCCCATTTTGTTGATAATGGGACTATGTCGCCTGTTCGCATCATGGTCGAATTCTAAAATTCGCCGGCCATAACGCGTAATTCCAATCACTCTAAATGATAGGCTTTTTCCTATACCTGGTAAATTAAGAATGTTTCGATCGGTAGATAGAAATGGCAAATCGGCTGAGTACATTATTTTCTCTATATTCTTCACCATATTTTCAACCGTGAATGGAGATTGGAGAAATTTTGAATAAAAATTTTCAGGGAGAAGACCAATAACCTTTTCTTCTACTTGTTCTTGAACAGCCCGCGCATTGGTGGCAAAGTTATGTTGGTTTTCCATATACCCTTTTGTTGAAAAAGTGTAGTACCCAAGAACTCCAATTTTATTCAAGGTATTCCTAAGTTTAGCAGTATGACCTCTTCGTGAAGATGCTGAGGTTAATACCTGCTGGTTAGTTACCGTCCAACCGGCGGCTATAAGTTTTCTTATTCCTTCTCTGGCTTCTGGCGTGACCTCCAACGGGGATATAAAATGAGTTTGGATGAAGAATTGTTTGATACCGATTTTCGATGCCTTGGATTTGAAAGTTGCAAGAATTTTTACAAGGTCGTCCGTGATACGTTGGGGGATATAGACTGGAAGGCGTGTCCCCAGCCTAACTCGCACGATTTCGGCATATTTTTCGCCTTCCTTTCTGGACTCATTGGCCTTTTGCTTCCGAATCGCCATTTCGTAAATGGCCTCTAATATCTCGTGAAGAGATTTATCTGAACTCATCAGGGCGTCACCCCCTGTAATTAATATGTCCCGGAGTTGCGAATCATTTTCAAAGTAATCCATCAAGCATTTCAATTTTTCAGGCCAGGATTTATTAGGTTGAAGGTTTTTTAAATTAAAATTAAGGTGTCCATTTTGAAAATCGTACATTCTTTGACAGGATTGGCATAAACCCCCACAGGCTCTGCCTACAGTATCCGGAATCAAAATGGCGACCTCGGGATATCGCCTATGAACGTTGTTTTGCGTGGGTAATAGCCAACCTGCCGCGTTGGGTTTTCCGGGTTCAACTTTATCTTCTTTTTCCCAAGCCACTATATTGCCGAATTCTTCAACGAGTTGCTTGCTATAAATTACATAATCCCTAATAGCCAAATCCGCTCCAATAGCAAAACCTGGAACCTTAAGATTAATTAAAGATAAATAATATGGGTTTATAAAAAATGGTATCCCCTCATTTTCTGCATTTTTTAAGGTTTTCATTGTGCTGGGATCGAGCGAATATTCAAGCATTTCATTTAATAGGTTAGGGGAGCGTATAGCAAAGTTGATATGAAAACGACTTTCATCCCACCATTTTATTGCGGTTGAATATTTTTCATAAGGTGAGAGCCCAGGCTTAAAATTGAAACTTCTACTAGAAATTTCCCCACTTTCTATTCGGGCAATGATAATTCTAAGTATCCGCTCTTTGTTCTTTTCTCTCAATTGAACGATACGAGTATCAAGGCCAGAGGGCCAACGGTCCATCCATTTCTTTATCATAATTTTGGTTGGAAGCTGACGATTCGATTTCCCGTTCAGTTGCCTGAATAAATAAATCATATCCTCAAAAAAATAAGGTTTAGCGCCGCCGGTCCCATGTTTTGCTGCTAACCAAACCATCTTAATGGGGTTATTGATTGCAGTCTCACCTCTTAAATTTAGGTCTTCAAAACCCCTACCAGCATTATTGATATAGTCCAGCAACCTAATTGAGGCATAATCCGACCATTTGATAGACTCCAGTCCTTTTTGATTTGCCGCATCTTTTTTATAAAACTCTAATGCTTCAGGGCTTTTATTGAGAACTCTCATGATCCAAGTTTTCACCCTCTCAAGAGCTTCAAATTCATTTTTTGAGATTTTCATTATTTCATCTAAATCTGGATTTTCCCGAAGAAGTTGGTTTAGAAGGTTATGAGATTTGAGATTTATCGAAACTTTATCCAACTCTTGCTTGCTTGGAGAAATACTATCAAGTCTTTTTCTAGGAATGGTGGTTGATTTTAACAAGGTTTCTTCTTCAAGGTTTTATTTTGATGGCAATTTCAAAAACCTATTTTGTTTCAGGACAACAGTCTTCTTGGCAATTAGGAGGAGTATGTTTATCATTTCTTATTTTGTCATTATTGGATGGAGGAAGAAAAATAAAAAACAAGTTATAAACCATAATCATAAGTGAAACTGCAGCGATCCCTCCAAACAAAAGGAAAAAAATTGTTTCCCTATAACCTGCCAAATAAGTACAGATCATACCCAGCAAGCCGACATTCTGTAAATAGTAATGAAGTTTAATTCCCATTGGCCATGGTAATTCACGAGATGCAAAGCGAGGCAGCACATGATAGGACACACCTGCGATCATCATGACCATAAAACCTAATAAGTTTGAGTGTATATGTATAAAACCATATCTAACTCCAGTAATTGGATTAATGCTTATTACCACTCCAACCAAAACGCCGATTAACAAGTAAGCTAGTGAAGTTTTGATAAATAGTTTTGGGTATTTATCCATGCCAACCTTATTTTTTTATTAGATAGCGTATGTTGAGCTTTATATTTGGAGGGTTTCTTTTCCGGTGTTTTCTTTTCATAGCATGGTAATTACTAAAAAATAGCAGAATTAATTTATGCAAAGATTTTTATTCGTTTTTCAGGTTTATTAAAAGTGAAACGCAAGATCTAAATTTGTCCTGTACTCCAGAAGGTCTTTTTGTTCTGTTAGAGCTGTTTCATAGCCTAATCCAAGTATTGTATTCTTTGTAAATCTGTATCGAAACCCTGCTGTTCCTGATACAACATGTTTAGATGATGTGCTCCCAAAATTTGCCGCATCATTTCCTTCGAAGTCCGATATTTCTGTTCGGTTCCCATCATCAACAGCTGTTAGACCATTTAATTCAATAAGTGGAAATAAATTTTTAAACATTTCATAGTCTAGGTGCGCATGCCAGTGAAAAAAGGAGCTGTTGTAATCTGTGTCCAATGCTTGTTGAATACCCAGGCTACCTTGAAAACCCCATTTATTTTTTGACTTTGCTCCCGTTAAAAAATAGTCTAAAAAGCCGTCTCCCTTTCCTTGCAAATTAATGCCTCCTGTAGATAAACTACCTGTTGGAGGTTCATATCTAATTCCAATAGAAATTATTTTTTCCTCCTCGGGTTTTTGGAACAAAGCATATTTCAATCCAAAAGAGATATTTTCAAAACCAGTAGAATCTGGGAGAACATTGTCAAAATGTAAAATTGTATATCCGTCTTTTGTTGCAATAAAACCCAATCGTTCGGTCAATGCCAATCGTACCTGGGCTGCAAATATGTTAATGCTTCCTCCACCTGTCGCAAAACCCTTTGGGATTTCATTGTAAAGATAAACTAGGCGAGCTTCAGTGGTTATATAAGGAGATTCGTTGAAATAAGGCTGGGCTAAAGGAGGAACATACCGCTTAAACTTCCCTTCTTTTAAAGAACCCTCGAGATTCAAACCGAAGGCCGTGACAGAATTAGTGAAAATATAAAATAAAATCATTAAATTTATTTGTACCAGGTATTTCATTTTCAATATTTCCTCCTAATATTTAATTTGGTGTTTTGTAGCCTCAATAAAGGAAGACTCACCGCCAGGAGGTAGAAAGTGGGGTGAGTCTTCCAAAGCATGAAGGCAAACCAACATGCACGTCTCATGTTGTAAGAGACGTGACTTTAAAAAAATATTCCCTTGTCTGAAGGAATAAAAATTATTTATTCATGCTGTTTGTTGATGTTAATTTGTGCGGGGTGTTTCTTGATGAGATAAGGCGTTATTTCTAACTAATTTTTGATTAGAAATGTTGGAAGTTTTATCTGGCTAAAAATGAAACTAGGATAGTTTAGAAAATAATATGGAAGGAATGTGATCTTTCAATTTTAGGCAACTAATTAAATTTTCCTTGAATCCGCTTTTTAAGGTACTTAACCTTATCGCAGTGATCTAGTTCGGCTTTTTCTAACTGCAATAATTTTGTTTTTAATTCAATATCTTTGCAGGCACTCCCCAGTATATGGTAAAACTCTGCGGAAACTTTTTCAGATTCAATTGCGAAATCGAATGCTTTTTCGATATCTTCAAATTGTGATAATTTACCTAGAGTATCACCAATTTTTGGGAAGATATCTGTTTGAAACTTTTCTTCAGTCAAAACTTTTAAAATTTCATCATTTTCCCAGCCAAAATTATCTGTTTCCTCAAGAATCTTTTTAAATTGATTTTCATGTGATGCCTCTTCTTTGGCCATATGAATTAAAAAATCTTTTACTATGGAATCTTTAACGTGGTCAGCAAGTTCTTTATAAAACTTCTCCCCTTCGCGTTCAATTTTAATTGACAATTCAAGCAGTTCTGAATTACTTATTATCATTGCCATTTCCTATAATTTGGTGAAAAACGCAATACTTGATTTTTATAGGTTTATCCTCAGGTTACATAAATTTTACACATATTCATTTTTAATGATACCTCTTTTTGTATATTATTCCACATAATGTTAAAAACTTCTCAGATGGCAGCTTTTACATTGTCGGTTGTAAATAAAAAAATTGTTCTTAAACGAATAATATCATTTGAATAACTGTAATTGATGCAATGGAATTTTTAAATCACTTTAAAGGCAGTCTTGGTAAGAAAAACGAAAAGGATTGCTTTGAAAAACATTTGTTGCCTCATGTCCCCATTCTTTATAAATCTGCAATTCGTATGTGCGGTAACGCTGAAAATGCACAAGACTTAGTCCAGGAGACTCTATTTTCAGCAATTAAACATTTTGATCAACTCAAAGATCAGGAGAAAACCAAGTATTGGATGTTTTCTATATTGAGAAACCTATTTTTAAGAGATATAGAAAAAACCAAAAAACGAAGAGAAATCGAGTTTGACTCACTTTGCGATAGATTAAGCGGTGAGCATAATATCGAAGCAGAGTTTTTAAGGGCTGAGCTCAAAAATAACATCAGCGATGTTTTAAACACACTCGATGAAAAAATTCGCCTCCCACTGACTAAATTCTTTTTTGAAGAATTATCATATAAGGAAATATCCGAATGTATGAATATTCCGATAGGCACAGTGATGTCCCGCATTGCACGTGCAAAAGTTCATCTTAAAAAAGAGCTGTTACGTTCTGATGCCATAAGTTCTGAAATCGAAAAAATTTTACATGAATAAAGAATAAAAATTTAATTTTTACCTTCCATAACTTATATCTTTGATTTAAATAACCTAATCTCATCTTTTTTCCTGCCTAAATACGGAAATCTACGAAGGGTTTGCATTGACTTTATTTGCAAGTCCTAATTTTTTTTTAGGAATTCCTCAGTTTTTGAGAATAAATATTTTTTTTTTGTATCTATCCATTAATTGGCGATAGCTGGCTAAACTAGATTTTTGGCTTACTCTGTCTGAATTTGATTGAATCTACAAGATTATGGAAAAATTTTTCTTATATATATCAGGAGGGTTCTCTAATGTGGAATAGTATTAAAAACTTAGCAGATGGTGCGGGTGAAAAGGTATTTTTGGTTCTGACCCTTGTGTTGGTATTAACCGCGCAGGCAAATGCGCTTTCTACAGACCATTCTCATGGAGGACATAATACGGGCAACAAGTCGGTGGATAAACCTGCATGGTTGGATAAGCTGGAAAACCAGCTAAACCATGAAGATTTGATGAGTGGGTTGGAAGGCAGCCAGGAAAAACTAGACAACAACATGAGAAGGGTCATGGATCAACTAAAGTCCAAATTAAATGAACATGCCAGTCCGGCTTCCTCCGGTGGGATGTTTCATGATTCGTGGTCGGCCCATCAATTGGGACAAAGCTATCTCCTTGGACCCACAGAGGCTTCGGCTAAAGTATATAAAGGTGCGCATTGCCCAAGTAGTGTTCCTACAAAGAAGTATGAGGTATCGGCTATTAATGTTGAAGTCACCTTAAACCAGTGGGGGGATTACTATCCGGGGTACATGTATGTTCTGGATAAGGACATCAAAAGAGTTCGTGTTGAAGAGAAAGCCAATGCTAAGGCCCGTGAAGATGAAAGCGAACTTGATCCTGGTATGGTTTCTACTGGTTTGCAGGGGGATGCCATTCAGCCGATGACCATACGTGGTAATCAAGGTGATTGTATTCGCGTAAAATTTACCAATCGTTTGGAAGATGAAGATGCTGGTTTTCAAATCAGTGGCTCCGCGATGATCATTAGTTCTTCTGGACAGCCCAATACAGCAGCCACTCCGGGTGCGATTGTTGCGTCTGGTGAAACGCAGGAATTTGAATGGTATATTCCCGTCGATGAACAGGAAGGTAGTCATACAATTCAAAATCATGCGGGTCGTGATCCTTCCGCACTTGGTTTGATCGGGGCTTTCATCGTAGAGCCAAGAGGTTCTCGCTATCTCGATCCATGGACAGGTGGCCCGTTAGAGAACGGTTGGATGGCCATGATCGTAAACGACGATGCAAAAGACTTCCGTGAATTTGCCTTGTTCTACCATGAAATTGGTGATGAATCATTTAGACCTTTGAATCGTCATGGAGAAATGATTCCGCAACGTGATCCCAATACGGATGCATATCGCCCTTCAGCACGTGCTATGAATTTTCGTTCTGAACCGTTTGGTATTAATAATTTAGCGCAGCAAGAGAAAAGGTTCCACTATGAAGATGAGTCGTTGTCTTATAGCTCCTATACATTTGCTGATGCGCCAACTACGATTCCTCGTTCTTACCTGGGAGATCCCGCAAAATTCCGTCTGATTCATGGTGGTGGGGAAGTTTTTCATTCACACCATCCACATGGTGGTTCCATTCGATGGACACGCTCTCCACAACGTGAACCTCAACTTTTAAACTTGACTACTGCAGCTTATGACGGTCCAGTTAAGTATCCAGTTGTTCGAACTACCACTGACCGCGTTGACGTAGAAGTTATTGGCCCTTCTGAAGCACTTGATCTTGAAACGGAGTGTGGGTCAGGGCTTTGTCAGCGTTTGGCAGGGGATTTCCTGTTTCATTGCCATGTCGCACATCACTATGTAGCTGGGATGTGGGGTTACTGGCGTGTATACAATACATTGCAGACGGGAAACTATCCTTTAGGAAGTACTGATGTCATGCGTCCTTTGAAAGAGCTTCCAGATCGTGCAGGGAGAATTCCTAAAGGACAAACTTCAGACAAGTTAGTTGGTAAAACCATGAACTGGTTTGGCAAGAAGTTTAAAGTTATTGGACAAGGAAAAAGCGATTGGTCCAAAGATACGCCAGTTGTAAATGTTAAAGACTGGGTTAAGTATATGCTTCCTCCACAAGGGAAACCGGGTCACACCGATGATGAAAAAGGCCAGATCCTTTCTTATGACGGTTCTGTATGGGATTACTCTTGGAAAGGCAATCAAGCATTGTCGGAACGTGAAACAACGGTTAAAGTCCCTAAGTATATTTCTCCACGTCCAGGTAAACGTCATCCGTTGCAATTCGATCAGCACGGTAAGTTGGCATGGCCACATATGACACCGCATTTTGGCAAGCGTGTTCCATTTGCGCGTAATCATGGAGGGGCTCCTTGGTTGGAACCGTTCCATATGCAAACCGATCCTGATGTTATTACGAAAACAGAATCTGGCAGTGCTCGAAGTGGCGCAAGTATGGAGAATACGGGCGGGGCCAAACCAGGAGAGCAGGGTCGATGGAGCCTTTGTCCTGCAGGGGCTGGACGCAAGCAATACAATTTACATTTTATCAATACCCCAATCGAGCTTTCGCCGGCAGTTGGAAAAACACCACCTGTCATCGATAAATATGGCTTGATTTATGTCATTGATGAAGACATGGCAGAAGTCAAGGCAGATCCAAAGAAAGCGATTCCTTTGGTCATTCGTGCTAATGTCTATGATTGTGTAGATATTTTACTGTCTAGTGAATGGGATGATGATGATTTTACAAACTTCCAAATGTCCAAGCTCAATATTCATCCTCATTTCTTTCAATTTGACAACCAGGCCTCAGACGGAGTTATTTCGGGATTTTCCTATGATCAGTCCATGAGGTCTTACAAGCAGTTCACGAAGAAGATGAAAGACGGCCATCATGTTGGTATGCCGGTTCCGATGAATGCCAAGTTGTTGAAGGCAACGAAACCAGGGGATACCAAAATTGAAATTCAGATGGCAAAGGGTTCCCCAACCTACCATGTGGGTGCCGATATCATTGTTGGTATCGAAGTTCCAAATGGTAAAGACGCACGTTGGATCAAAAAGATCACACCTGATCCAAACAAAGGACCCGCTAAAGATGATAAATACACCATCGAGTTCACTGAAGGTATGACTCATGCACATGCAGCGGGTCATATTGTTACCACCGAGTATGTGCGTTATCGCTGGTGGGTAGATGTTGATCTCGGTTTGGTTTTCTGGCATGACCATGCGTTCGGTGCAACCACATGGCCGCATGGTGGAATTGGTTCTACTATAGTTGAGCCATGGGGTTCCACGTATCATGATCCGACAACTGGTGAAGAAATTCGTAGCGGTCCAGTAGCAGATATCCATGGAACAGAGCCTTTTGCCTATGGTCGAAATGGAAGTTTTCGTGAACTCGTTGCTCAACTTCATGATACTGTTCCACATACCGCACAGTTAGTTACTGATGGCAACCCGCCGGGATTATCACGTGAAAATGCAATCGCTGCGGGGCAGTCCATTTCTTTCCAGATGCCTTCGACAATGCTGGAAGCAGCCTTTCCTCATTTAAACGGTGGAACGCACACAACTGGAGGTGGGTTCAATTTTAAGGCTGCATCTTTATCAGCTAGACTAGCTAATAACAGTGATCCTTCTAAGTTATTTTCTAGTAAAATTCATGGCGAACCATCTACGCCCATGTTACGTGCTTATGTTGGTGATCATGTTGTGTTTCGCATTCTTCACGGAATGATGAACGAAACTCATACCTTTGTTGTGTCGGGGCATGGTTATCGTCCTGAGCGTTACGATGAAGATTCTCGTGTTACCAACGCACTGCATATAGGTATCGCTGAACGTTATGATCTTGCAACCACAGCAGGTGGTTACCAGGGAATGGCAGGCGATTATCTATACTATGACGGTAGGACTTCTAAGTTATCTGAAGGCGAGTGGGGTATTATTCGCGTTCACGATGAGTTGCAAAAAGACCTGAAAGTACTTCCGGGTAATGAAGACTTTAAAGATAAAGTTAAAAAAGTTCTTTGTCCAAAGGGAGCGCCCGTTAAAAGATTCAGTGTGGTAGCTATTGATAAAGAGTTGAAGTTCAACGCTAATACTGAAGATGAGATCGAAGTCGACTTCGAACGTAAATTACAGCTTGCCAATGCTACTGGCAAAATATTTGCTCTCGAAGGAGAAGCCAAACAGACTGCATCAGATGGTCATATGCCTCATCCACTGACCTTGCGTGTCAACATAGGCGATTGTGTCAAAGTCAAATTGACCAACCGCTTGAAAAATGGCAATGCTTCATTGCATGCTAATAATATTGCGTTCGATCCTCTAAAATCTCAAGGGGTTAATGTTGGGAATAACCCTGGAGACCAGACGGTGGCACCAGGTAAGTCGAAAGATTACGAGTTTTATGCGCATCCAGATTATAAAGTTAATGGTGCGTTACTTTGGGACTTCGGTAATCTGACAACAAATGTTCGTGATGGTATGTTCGGTGGAATTATCATTGGGCCAAAAGGCTCCATTTATCGAGATCCTGAAACAGGAAAGGACATCTCGTTGGGTAATTCATGGAAAGCTGACGTTATTATTGACAAGTCCTATCCTGAAAATGCCAATCTCGAAAACTATCGGGACTTTGCATTGTACTTTCAGGATGAAGACAATATCATTGGAACCTCTTTCATGCCTTACCTGCAAAATGTTGCGGGTCTGACAGGTGTTAATTATCGCCTTGAGCCTTGGATTTATAGAGAGGACGAGGGTTGTGAACTAGGTAACATGTTCACGGCTTGTGTTGCAGCAGATTCAGATCCCGCGACACCGACTCTTAAAGCACATGCAGGTGACAAGGTAATGATAAACATCTTTGGTGCTCATAACGAGCAGAATCAGATGTTCAATCTGGACGGACACCAGTGGCGACGTCATCTGAATCAAGAAGGCTCGGATATGATTGACGTTGAAGAATTTGGTGGAGGTGAGTACATTCAAGCCTTCTTCAATGCTGGTGGAACGTACAAGAACCCTGGTACGTATCTCTGGTTGAATGCTCGAACACCTTATCAACAAGCAGGTCAGTGGGGATACTTCAAGGTTCTACCTTCAGGTGATCGATCTATCTTGCCACTTGGTAAGGCTACAAAAAAAGGTGTAAAAACCGCATCTCAAACTTCTGAAGAAGATAAATCTGCTTCAAAAGAAATAGATGATCGATTATCTATGCGGTAGGTTTTTGTTAGAAGGAATAATTCTGATTCTTTTTTGTTTTTATTAAAAACCATAGAATCAATTTAGGAGGTCTCGGGAATAGACATTCAAGAGGCCTCCTTTTGATTATTTTTTTATTAGTTTTATCAATCATCACGAACCTAATTCCTGACATATTATCTGATTTGTCTGTGTATTCAGCTAAAAAGAATCCTTTAGTTGATGATGGGGGGGGGAGACTTCCGTTCTAATTGAGCTAAGGGAATATACTGCCTCTTTACCTATTTGATAAATTTCCTTACGGGCTAATAAAGAAAATATTTAATATATAACCTGCAAAAATATATTTAATCAACTTCAACCGACCTACAAATTTCTGAATTTAACTGTAATACTTTCTTAAGTCTCGTTCAGTGCTGCTAAAGTTATAATCTTCAGTTTTTCTTATAGCTATAAAATAATTATATAAAAATATTAATGAGTTAGCTTTTTACAAGAGCAGTTAATCTTCAGTCAAGTTAAGTTTGGAATAACGGGAGTATGTTGGAGTTTAATTAAGAGAGGTTGGCCTGTTTGCCCGAGCTTAGCGGTTCGCTGATGGAACTGTTCCGGTTTGAGTAGGGGTAGGAACAAGATGAAGTGAAGCATCCCAATCATCCCCAAATTGCTATTTCAAAAAACTGTTTTATAAGCTTCCTTATATAGGTTTTTTCTGAAAGGGCTAAAATGGGATGATTGGGATGGCTTGTCATTTTAATTTCAGGCCTATCACTGGTTTGCCATTTCTACTCCTGTCTACAGCGTAACCTTTTACCCGTAACTCTGCGTAGAAACTCTGGCGGAGTCAATTTTGCTAACATCAGTCTCAGAGTTTTCCCAAATAGTTTCCCTCAATCCAAATAGAGTAATTCCAAAATATTTCCAATTTGCTTTTGGAAATGCATTTTTAAACCAGTCGGCAAGAAGATCACCAGCCCCCTTTCTCTGGGGTTGAAATATCCACACGTACAGAGTTTCAAAGGATAAAGTTGGAAATTTTG
>WAIB01000034.1 GCA_009873655.1 Nitrospinota bacterium
TCTCCAATTCCTCAAGGTTTCCTGAACGGCTTCCAGAGAAGTTCCTACTTGAACCAGGTTGACCAGCTTATCATCCATGATCACAGGCATGGTAATTACCCGGATGGGGTGTTTCCCCCCCACCTTGAAAGTCTCGTAACTGTTCCTCCCCTCCAGGGCCTCAGCATACGCGCTTTGGGACAGGGGAAATTGAGAGGCGGTAATGTTGCTGGAACGCGACCCCACCTGGCCTGAACCATCATAAATCCTGTAAAATTTATTCAGGTTTCCCTCTCTCATAAACTGGTCAAAGAACTGGTTCAACCCCTGCAAGGGCGAGTTTGACACTCTCATAGTCGCTGAAGTAGCAACCACCGTGGCAGATACAGTCAGAGAATTATCTACACTTTCATAAAGTCTTTTTGACAGGAAATAGTTTAGAAGGATGCTGAATAAAATGAGGATGAGGGCTAACAATATTACATACCATGCAGTCAATCTTGAGCGAATGGATTTGAAGGCCATGGTTATACCTTCATCACATATCCAACCCCCCGTAAGGTATGCAAGAGTTTGGTAGAGAAATTCTTATCGATTTTTTTCCTGAGATGATTGACGTAAACATCAATGACGTTGGTAAAAGTATCAAAATTATAGTCCCAAACGTGTTCGGCAATCATGGTTCTCGTAAGTACCTTTTCCTGATTGCGCATAAAATATTCAAGCAGGCTGTATTCTTTTCCGGTGAGCTCGATTTCCTCGTCCCCTCTCCTGACCTTGTGACTGACAAGGTCCAGCGTGAGATCGGCGATTTCCAATGTGGTTTTGGATTCCGCTTTTCCTCTGCGCAAAAGGACACGGATTCTCGCCAAAAGTTCGGAAAAGGCAAAAGGCTTTGTCAGATAATCATCAGCCCCCTGGTTTAACCCTTTGACCTTGTCTTCCACAGCATCTTTTGCTGTAAGGAGAAGAATCGGGGTGTCAATATTTTTGGACCGCAGGCTGGATAAGATATCCAAACCATTTATCTTAGGCAGCATCAAATCGAGTATGATCAAGTCATACTGGTTTTGTTCCCCCAAATGAAGCCCTTCTTCACCATCCATAGCTATATCTACTGCATAGGTTTCTTCTTCCAAGCCTTTTTTAATAAATGCGGCAACTTTTTTTTCATCTTCAACAATTAAAATACGCATTTATTCTTCCCACTTTTTCTGAACTTTATGAAGCTCAATTTCACTTTTGAGCATCTGAATATGCTTTTCACAGTCTTTTTGAATTGCGGAGTACATGGCACGGCAACTTTCATCGTTTGCGTCAATCATGGCTTGCTTGCAAACTTTCACCGCCTCTTCAGCAGCTTCCATGGCCTTTAATATATTGTCATTGAATTTCTTATTCATCCCTTATCCTTAAGCACATTTCCAATGCCTATTTTATCATTAACCTGCTCTTTCAAGGAGACCTATTTCACTAAAACCTACCGGGGTTCATCCCTTTCCTCTTCCAATTCACGGCCAAACAGATATTTCACCAACAAGACCCCCAGCACAGCTCCAAGCAGTGGCAAAGCGTCGATCAACTGCAGAATATATTTCCCAAAGAAATTGAAGTTTTTGATAAGATAGTCAGCAAATTTTATCCCAGACTGATCTAACATATAAAAAATAAGGTTTAATGCGATACCACAAACAAAACCAATAAAACCTCCAAACCCATAATAAACGTATCTCATATTTGTCACACTTCCGGGCCAACAGATACTGTTCAACCGGCAAAATTGTTATGGTCAGGGTAAAGACAGAAAATTTCTGTCAGGTGATTTGGACATTATACAATTTGTTACATTTATTTTAAAACTTGAACAATGAGATTAAAAGATAAAACCGCAATCATTACAGGAGGCGGATCCGGAATCGGATTGGCAACCGCACGCGTGTTTCACCAAGAGGGTGCGAAGGTCATTATATTCGGGCGGCGCAAGGAAAAACTCGAAAAAGCCGTGGACGACTTAAATGGCCCGGCAAAATTTGTTCAAGGCGACATGACAAATAATGACGACCTCGACAAACTCATAAATGAAACCCTGCATCATTTTAAAGGAATTGATATTCTGGTAAATAACGCCGGCCTTTTTAACGGAGCTCCTCTACACGAAATTTCGGATTCACAATGGGATGAAATGATGGATATTAATATTCGATCCGTCTTTCAGCTCACGCGGCGGGTTTTGCCGGTAATGCTGGCCCAGAAAAAAGGCAGCATCATTCATATCAGTTCAATTCTGGGACTCATAGCGGTGCCCCAGGTGGCAGCCTATAATGTTTCAAAAGGTGCGTTAAACCAATTCAGCCGATCCATCGCTGTTGAATATGGCCCGTCGGGCATTCGGTCCAATTCCATCTGCCCCGGGTTGATTGAAACGGAGATGACCGAAGACTTGATGAAAGACGCGGATTTAATGAAGGAATGGAGCAAGGAATACCCCATAGGCAGGTTCGGCAGGGCGGAGGATGTCGCAAATGCCTGCCTTTACCTGGCAAGTGATGAATCATCTTTTGTCACCGGAACCGTACTCCCGGTCGATGGAGGCTTTACAGCACACTGATGAAATATGAAACTGTAATTGGACTTGAGGTTCACGTCCAAATCAATACAAAAACAAAAATTTTCTGTTCATGCTCCACCGAATTCGGCATGCCGCCCAACGCCAATACCTGCCCGATTTGCCTGGGAATGCCGGGGGTGCTTCCTGTTTTAAACAAACAGTTTCTGGAATCAGCCATGAAGGCCTGCCTGGCCACGCATTGCACGATTGCGCCTATGAATCGTTTTGCACGAAAAAATTATTTCTATCCCGACTTGCCCAAGGGATATCAGATATCCCAATTTGAAGAACCTTTAGGGATCAACGGATATATCAATATCAATATTGACGGAACCAAAAAACGAATTGGTTTAACCCGAATCCATATGGAGGAAGATGCCGGGAAGCTGATTCATGGGGAAAACCTGGGGAGCCCGGGAAAAAGCTATGTGGACTTTAACCGCACCGGGGTCCCCCTTTGCGAAGTGGTCAGTGAACCGGATTTAAGGTCTGCCCAGGAAGCCCGGGCTTATCTTGGAGAATTGAAATCTATTCTTCAATACGCGGAGGTAAGCGATTGCAACATGGAAGAAGGAAGCCTGCGCTGCGATGCCAACATCTCGCTCCGCCCGGAAGGACAAAAGGAGTTTGGCACCCGAACCGAATTGAAAAATTTAAACTCCTTCAAATTTGTCCAAAAAGCAATCGAATATGAAGTGGACCGGCAAACCCGAATTCTGGAACAAGGCGACAAGGTCATTCAGGAAACCCGGCTTTATGATTCTGATAAAGGGGAAACCTTTTCTATGAGAAGCAAGGAGGAAGCGCACGATTACCGCTATTTTCCTGATCCCGACCTGGTTCCCGTCGTTCTTGAAGAAGCCTGGGTTGAAGAGATTAAAAAGACGATTCCCGAACTTCCTGAACAGAAGAGAGAAAGATTCGCCAAAGAATACGGCCTGCCCGAATACGATGCAGGGGTCCTGACCTCCTCCAGGGAACTCGCTGATTATTTTGAAAAATGCACTTCATTATTTGCCAAACCCAAAATCATCAGCAACTGGATTATGGGAGATCTGTTGCGGGAATTGAACAAAAGCAATCAGGAAATCGGCGAATGTCCCCTTTCCCCCGAGGCCCTCGTGAACCTGCTCAAATTAATTGATGAGGGAGTTATTAGCGGCAACATCGCCAAATCTGTTTTTGAGGAAATGTACCAGACCGGGAAAGAGGCAAGTGTTATTGTAGAAGAAAAAGGTCTCAAACAAATAACCGATGATAAAGCCATTGATGAAATGGTGGAAGGGGTATTGCAAGCCAATCCGAGCCAGGTGGAGGAATATAAAGGAGGCAAGGAAAAGGTTCTGGGATTTCTTGTGGGCCAGGTAATGAAAACCAGTAAAGGGAAAGCCAATCCCGGAGCGGTGAACAAACTCCTTAAAGAAAAAATATCCAAAATGTAAGAACAGATTTGTTTTATTATGAAACTCAAGATCCCCACTTTGATCATGACAATTCTCGTTCTTTTAGGGTTGTCATTAATGGATACAAAATTTGCAGAATCGGTTTCTTTAAATTCTCCGCGGTTTATAGATAACAGGGATGGAACGATTACCGATTCAAAGACGGGGCTAATGTGGATGAAAAACGATTCCTACCTGCATTCAGGCCATTGGCTTAACTGGTATGAGGCAAAAGCTTTTATCCAACAACTGAATGAATCAGGTTTTGCGAATTATTTTGACTGGCAATATCCTACCACCCGTGAATTAAAGACTCTTTTTGATGCGGACAAGTTAAACAGTGCACAAGTAGGCCGGGAAATGAAGATTCATACTGACCCCTTATTCGGCAAAAAAGGCAGCGGTTCATTGTGGTCCGCTGATGAAAATGGCAGGCACAACGCTTTCGGGGTGGTTTTCAACACAGGGGATGTTTTTAGCGGAAATAAAAAGTCCCGTTCGAGAAAAGCCACACGAGCGGTTAGAAAACATTTGAACAATTAATAATTTTTCCTGGGTAGCAAAACTGATATGGCACATTTCGTAATTTTTTTCGTATTTTTTTCACTCATTCATTTTTCCACTGATCCGGCCTGGGCAACTTACCCCAGCCCCGACATAGCTCACTGGGAACTTTCCGTATCCGATGAAAGGAAGGACCCTGATTATCCCAAAGTGCAGAATCTGGTAGATCAAAAAAAATACCATGCCGCCCTTGCAGCACTGGATAAGAAAATAAAGGAACTCCCTAAAGAGGCCACACCCGTCATCCTTAAAGCCATCGTGCTTCATGAGATGGGGAAGTCCAAGGAAGCCCTGGACAGCTTGCTGATGGGGTTTAAAATGGAACGCCAACACCCGGCTTTACATTTCGCCTTTTGTCAAATTCACAGAAAACTTGGAAATGCTAAAATTTCTGAAAGGGCCTGTATCATTTCCTCCCAGCAGCACCATCAAAATCCCCTGGCGCATTATGAATATGCCTTGACCTTAATTGCCATAGGTAATGCTGAGGTTGCTCTCAAAGAGTTATCCCAGGCAGAAACCCTGGACCCGAAAAACACAACTTACCCCTATGAAAAAGGTTTGATTTTTATATACCTGAATAAAAATAACGAAGCAGAAAGCGCCTTTAAAGAAGCTCTCTCGCTTGATGAAAAAAACATTGAAGCCGCATATCAGCTGGCCTATTTATATGCCACTCAAAATAAAAAAGAACTGGCTAATACCTATATCCACAAAATCCTGGACATGAGAGCTCCTCATCCCAAAACGGAATCAGCCAAGCTGCTGAGGGAAGTTGTCAATACGGACTCAATACATAAATTACCTAAGAAAACAGATGCCTCTCAATATCATTTGAGCAGATCGAAGTCTCTCTACCAGAACAAGGAATATGGCTTAGCCCTGATCGAAATCGAAACCGCGGCCAGGCTGAACCCAAGTGACTTGAAAATTCAGGAAATTCTTGTAGGAATGTACAGCTTGTTTTTAAGGTTGGAGGATGCGGAAAAAACAGTTTCTGACATAATCCAATCAGCCAATGCCAGTAACCAGTTAAAAAGCCGCAGCTACCAGGAGTGGGGGGATATTGCGGTTCTCCGGGGAAAAATGGGTGAGGCAAAGGGTTATTATGAAAAAGCCAGAGACCTTGGAGACCCGCAAGGCATCGCCAAGTTAACCTTGTCAGAATTGACTGAAACAAACCTGACCATTGATGAGTTACCCTTGAATCCCAATGAATTGTTTATCAATCCAGGAAAGGCCATGAACCGGAAAGGTGAGATTTTCGCACATTTTGGAATGTACCAGCGGGCACTGGGAATCTATTCGATGATTTTAAGAATGGAACCTTCAAATCTCACCACTCTTTTAAATATGGCCACCGTAAATTTTAAAATTGAAAAATACAATCGGGCCATTTCTATTTTAGAACGGTTACTTGTTATTCATCCCAACCACGAAAATATTCTCGCCCATCGCTTGCTCCTTGCAAGATCCTACGTAATGAAAGGAGACCTGGGTGGTGGATTAAAAAATGTAGACATGGCAATCAAACTCAATCCAAACTCAAAGCAAATGATTGCTTCAGACCCCGTATTTGAAAGGTTGCGCGGCCTTGAAGCATATCAAAAGCTTATGAATTGACCCCAACCACATATCATCAATTAAATCTTAGATTGACATTGCTCCTGGTGTCTTGTCTAATGAAAACATTTCCATTACTAGCCCTCCAACAGGCGGTGAAAAATGCACAAATTCAATTTTCATAAAAAGTTACTTTTCTCAGCTCTTTTTGTATTTATCCTTATTCCGGGAAATACTGCCTTTGCTGCTGATATTTGCAAGGAAGGCTTTAAAGAATTACAGAACAGCCAGGGGGTCATTCAGGATAAAGGAGGGGTCTGGGGCTACCTGGAAAAATCCAAAAACCTTCGGTCAGAATCCATCCTGGGTTTACAGATCGACGGGAAACTCCAACGTCTGATCTCGATCTTTGAAAATTTATGCAGCGAAGGAAAAATCCCTACTGCCAGCCTGCATTCCCAAATTCTGAACCTCCTCGGGGATACAAGAGTGATCTTCAATAGAGGCGGTGATCGAAGGAAAAAGGAACAGTTAATGGAAACTCTCAACACGCTGCATAAAAACATCAACGAACTACTGGCAAAACTTCCAAATTAACAAAGGATATGGCAGAAATAAAAGAAGGAAATAAGGCGCCGGACTTTACGGCTCTGGACCAAGACGGAAAGAAAATCAAACTCAGTTCCTTTAAAGGCAAAAAAAATGTGGTCCTTTATTTTTACCCCAAGGATATGACTCCAGGCTGCACCACTCAGGCCTGTGACTTCAGGGACCAGCAGAAAAAATTCAAAAACACGGTAATTCTCGGGGTCAGCATCGATTCCCAGGAAAGGCACCAGAAGTTTATTGAAAAATACGACCTGCCTTTCACCTTACTCGCTGATACGGAAAAAAAGCTCGTACAGAAATATGGAGTCTGGCAAGAAAAAAAACTATACGGAAAAACATTTATGGGGATTGTGCGTACCACGTTCTTGATAGACAAAAAGGGAACTGTCAGGAAAATCTTCCCCAAGGTGAAAGTAAAAAACCATATTGAAGAAGTTCTCGCCGAGCTAAAAGAAATTTAATTACCAGCCATCAGCCTCTCTATATCTTTCACACTTTTAGGAATATTACGGGATAGGTTCATACAGCTTTTTGGGGTCATGACCAGGTTGTCTTCTATTCGAATTCCTATGGTTTCATCATAAGTCTTTCCATTCAGTCGAATTTTAAAATCTCCGTAAAGACCCGGTTCATTACTTATCATCCACCCCGCCTGCATCGGTTGAGTCGCATAATTTCGGAAGGGGTCTCCGTCGTGTTCCTGTTCCCCCATCAAATGGCTGACCCCATGAGGTCTGTTTTCGTACCTGAGTTTACATTTACCTCCCGATCCGCGGAACTTTTTCTCAAGTTCATTATTGATAACTTCCCAGCAGACCTCATTCAACTCTTCAACTGTTATCCCCGCCCGTGCCGTTTTTTCCACTTCACGTTGGCCCCTTAAAACAATTTCATAGAGCATTTTCTGCATGGGGTTGAATTTCCCGGAAACGGGAAACGTCCGCGTGATATCCGCGTGCATGGTCATCCAACGCACACCAAAATCGATCAACATCATTTCATTTTTACTGATGGGATCATCGTTTTTCATGTAGTGGAGGATGGTGGCGTTTACCCCTGAGGCCACAATGGAAGGATAACTGAGTCCGTAAGGAGTGTTCATCAGCATTTTGCCTTCCAGGAACCCCTGTACCTGGCATTCATTTTTAAATTCGCCAAAATTCTTCAGCATTGCCTTGAATCCTTCGCCGGTAATTTCCTGAGCTTTTCGGGCATTTTGAATATCGTACTTATCCAGGGGCAACCGCAGGTCGAAGTGATTGGCCATAATATTTCTTAATGCGCCTTTGGGTGCTTTCCATTCTCTCAGCCAACCCGCCAGCTTCTGTTTGAAATCGTAATTATGGTCCGTCGTTATACTGGTTTTTCTTCCTTTTCGAATGCCCTCATACCAGAACGTTCCCAGCGCCTTTTTTTTATTTGCAAAGAATCTTTCTTTAAGGACATCTTTGAACTCCCCGATATCCCTGACATCTTTTATGCCCGTGACCGATTGAACTTCCTTTAAACTCTCCCTATCTCCGACACCAAAACGTACTCCCTCCCAAAACTCCATGATCCGGTCTTTTCGACCCACAAACAATATTTCCTTTGAAACTTTGGATTTTGGGTCCAGCAGTAAAATGACGTTATTTTGGTTTATACCGGTTAAATACATCATCGAGGGTTCCTGATAAGTCGGGCTGTGGGAATAGGCCCATACCGTTTTACCCCCCGGGCCATAAGGAACCCCTGTTACAGCCATCAGCGACCCCTCCCTTTCCATCAGCTTACGTCTTCTATCTCGATAACGCCGTTTGGCGTGGTTGCCGGCACCCCCATCACGAAAAATTCCAGAATGAACTTTCTTATTCGTTTTCATATAATTAATTTACCAATGTTTTGTATTATGCGTTTTGGTTGGAAATTTTTTTCACAATAAATATACTACAATTAACACTCACTCATAAAATGGTTTTACTTAAAACCAGGTCTTAAAAAAATGTGCGGAAGGTATACACTCACTAAATCCATCAAAACCATTGAGTCGCATTTCAAGCCGGTTCGCATAAGCCTGAAACATTTTCCCAGTTTCAATATCGCACCGAGTCAACTGTCTGCAATCATCACCCATTCATCGAATCAACTGAACCTGGCGGGAATGAAATGGGGGCTTATTCCGTCCTGGTCCAAGGACGGAAGTATGGGAAATAAACTGATAAACGCCCGTTCCGAGACCCTCCATGAAAAACCCAGTTTCCGTGACTCTTTCAAAAAAAAACGTTGCCTCGTTCCAGCGGATGGGTTCATAGAGTGGAAAGAAAAAAAACCCTATTTTATCAGAATGAGAAATCAGGCCCTGTTTGCGTTTGCGGGATTATGGTCTCCCTGGGACTCGGGGGAGGAACCAATAAATACATTTACCATTATCACCACCGAGGCAAATAAAACTTTATCCCCCCTGCATTCACGAATGCCGGTTATCCTGCACCCAGACAGCTACGAAACCTGGCTTACCGCCGATCCTAAATCTTTAACTTCGCTTTTTTCCGGCTCCCTCGAGAAAGAACTGGAATATTATGAAATCTCCACAGCTATAAACTCACCCAAAAACAACCAGGCCTCTTTACTGAACCCGGCGGGACAAAGCTCTTTTACTTTTTAACAAGAATAGCCAGCCACTCTTTATCTTTTCTTTGTTCAGCAGAGTTCTCAGCCTGGGCCAGTTCACGTATTTCAAAGGAACCTGAAAAATGTTCGATGATATCCTCCCGGGTCGTATTGAAAGGCGGCCCTCCCTCCTGCCCGGTATGGTAGAACAATCCTGCGATCATCCCCCCTTTTTTCAAAGCCCTTGCAACGGTTTCAACATATAAAGACCTTTGAGACGGGGAAATGGCGCAAAAAAATGTTTGCTCGATTAAAAGATCATAAAGACCATTGTGAGTGGAATCCAATTCAAAAAAATCCAGATTAAGGACCCTGGTATTTAATTGTCGCTCTGAAACAGCGGAATTCAGATGATTCACCGCACCGATGGAATAGTCTACAGCCGTCACATCGAATCCGTTTTCAGCAAGAAAAATCACTTCATGGCCTCGACCACAACCGGGAACAAGAGTTTTGCAGGGGAAAATGGTATTCGACTCCAACAAGCTCACAAAAGGGGGAGCTACCTGACCCAGGTCCCAGCCCAGATCATCTTCATCGTAATGCCTCTGCCAATCTTCCTGTGAATAGCCTTCCATAATTTACCGGTTGAAAAATTTTGCGAGGTTATCGATGGCCCCTTTTCCCATGGCCTCGACCGCTTCGACACTATTGCCCCCAATATGAGGCGTAACCATCAGGTTGGGTAATTTGAGAAACTCCATATCACCGGGGGGTTCCGAACAAAAAACATCAAGTGCAGCACCCAGAATTTCCCCGGAAACAAGGGCTCGATGAAGATCGGACGGGTTAACTACAGGCCCTCGACTGGTATTGATCAGAAAAGCATTTTTTTTCATGGCCCGTAATGCATTTTCATCCATCATATTTTTTGTCAAATTGGTAAGAGGCACATGTAAAGAAACGATATCCGAGGTTTTTATTAAGTCATCGAAGGATGATTCACTCACGTCATGCTCACGGCAATACCTGCTTCTATCTTCAATATCATTGATTAAAATTTTACAGCCAAAAGGTTTTAATAATTTGATGACCTCTTTGCCAACATTACCACAACCTATGATCCCGATGGTTTTTCCAGAAAGGTCCTGACCGCCTTCACGAATCCATTCGCCTTTCTTCATCCTTTCTGCGGAAATAAAAATATTATGGCAAAGCCCAACCATGAAACTCAAAGTCAGCTCAGCAACAGACCTTTTATTCGTTCCCGCAGTCACCGCCAACTCAACTCCCTTTTTACGGATCGCGTCCAGGTCGAGGTTATCGAGTCCGACTCCATACTTGGAAATCATCTTCAGTTCCGGGAGGGCATCGAGAGCAGACTGGGTCACAGGGTCTCTGCCGATAATGGCTGCCTCGGCGCCTATGAGAAATTCGACCAATTCCGATTCTGACAAATAATTATTTTTTTCGCTATAAACCGTGTCCGGAAACAGACTGGAGAGTTGTGACCTGAGAGATTCAGACCTGCAGAAAGAGGGAGGCGTGACGGCGACTCTCATGGGATCAACCAAAAATTTGAGTCACGATGGAGGCTCCTGCGGCATAGGTACCTATCATGGAACCAAAACTGGAAAAAAAGAAAATCAATAAAAGCCTGGCAACCCTGTTCTTCCACCATAAAGAATAATGGGTAATGTCTTCTCTCAGGGTTTCAAAGTCACTCACCTTGGGCTTTCGCAAATACGACTCGACAAGGCCCACGACCATCCCCGCACCGATGGTGGGATTTAAAGAGGTAAGAGGCGCGGCAATAAATGCTGCGATTATGGAAACCGGATGGCCCAACGCCAAGGCAGTGCCCAATGCGGACAAACCTCCGTTGAGTAAAACCCAGGTGGCCACCAATTGTCCTCCCAACTCCGGAGATTGCCTAAATCCCACAAAAAACATGCTGAGGATAAATATACAAATTCCCCAACCTATATAAAGTCCGATCTTACTGGGAGGGGGTTTCTTATCGAGTTCCTCCAAATGCTCCGAATCAGGGGGAGACTCCAGATTCGACATCATGCCCATCAGGTGTCCCGCTCCTACCAAGGCGAGGATTTTTTTAGGCGGGTGAAAAGCCTGTGAAATCTGTGCCAACCGGCCTACCATGTATTCATCGCGCTCGTCGATCAATACCCTTTTAATTTCAGGCAACTCCTCCCCAAATTCACTGACCACCGCATGCAACATGTCTCCCCGTTTCAAACCCTCAATCTGGTCTTCACTGATCTCTTCGCCCACAAAAACACCGACGATCAGTCCCCCGACTATTTTTAATTTCTGCCAGAAAGAAACTTCGGTAACCAACCTGTGCAAAGTGGTGGAGATATTCCGGTCGATCACTTCAAGGCGAATTCCCTTTTCCCTTGCCAGTTCCACGGCACGGATCATTTCTTTACCGGCCTCCACCCCTATTCTTTCGGCCAATCGCTTTTGGTAAGCCGTCAAGGCCAGGTTGATCAATAACAATCCCGCTTTCTTTTTCTTGAAAACCTGGTAGATGTCGAGGTTTTTCCACCAGGATTGGTTGGTGATATTTTCCAAACGCGGGTTGCATAATTCCACTGCGACACAATCATATTCTCCGGTAGCTATATGCTCTTCAACCATATCAACACTCAATTGCGATACATGAGCTGTCCCAATGAGAGTGATCTCACTATTATTCAGTTGAATGGTTTTTACAATATCTTCCTGATTTTCCAAAAAATCATCTCCTGCGGGCTTTCGCCCAATTAACTTGTGAACAAATAAGGGACTTTTCTAGAGTTTAAATCTGGAATTCGAAAAAACGATGGGATCGGCCCTTGGAATTTAGAAGCTTATAATTTAACATAATTTCTGGCAATTTCTGAACATGATAAAATCTGTTCCTGGAAAATTTTTGCTCTTTTAATCGAGACCACATGCAACCCTTCCAACTGAAAGCTGAGTACAGTCCTGCGGGAGACCAACCCCAAGCCATCGAGCAACTCGTGGAAGGCCTGAAAACCAGCCCCAGTTCGCAAACGCTTTTGGGAGTCACCGGCTCGGGCAAAACCTACACCATAGCCAATGTGATTCAGAAGGTGCAAAAACCCACTTTGGTTCTGGCGCATAATAAAACCCTTGCGGCGCAACTTTATAACGAATTCAAAACTTTTTTTCCTGAAAACGCGGTGGGTTATTTTGTCAGCTATTACGATTACTATCAGCCAGAAGCCTATCTGGCCCAGACCGATACCTACATCGAAAAAGACGCCTCGATAAACGACGAAATCGATAAGATGAGACATTCAGCAACCCATTCCCTTTTCGAACGTCGGGATGTGATCATCGTCGCCAGTGTTTCCTGTATTTATGGGCTGGGTTCTCCAGAAGCCTACCACGGCATGCTGTTGTTTTTTGAACAGGGAAAACAAATGGAACGCGATTATGCCCTTTCAAAGCTTGTTGAGATTCAGTACAAAAGAAATGATATCGATTTTCAGCGTGGCACCTTTCGAGTTCGTGGGGACGTATTGGAAATTCTTCCTGTATACGAAAGAAATGAAGCGATTCGCATTGAGTTTTTCGGTGATGAGATCGATCGAATTTCATCCTTTGATCCACTCACCCGGAAACCCATTGCCGAACTGGATAGAATTGCCATTTATCCGGCCAGCCATTATGTGACCCCTCAGGAACCCCTGCAACAGGCCATGGTAAACATTCGCAAGGAACTGATTGAACGAATCGCCTATTTTGAAAGCCAGAACCTGTTAATCGAAGCTCAGCGAATTGACCAAAGAACCTTATTCGATTTGGAAATGATAAAAGAGGTAGGCTATTGCCAGGGTATAGAAAATTACTCCCGTCACCTGATGGGCCGCGAACCCGGGGAACCGGGCCCCACCCTTTTGGATTATTTTCCGGAAGACTCGCTGTTCATCATAGACGAAAGCCATGTGACGCTACCCCAATTGCGAGGCATGTATAACGGGGACCGTTCTCGAAAAGAAAGCCTGGTACGTTATGGCTTCCGTCTGCCTTCTGCTTTCGACAACAGGCCCCTCAAATTTGAAGAATTCGAAAAACATGTCAGAGATATCATTTATGTTTCAGCAACACCGGGTCCCCATGAACTGGGAAAATGCGGAGACAAGGTAACGGAACTCATCGCACGCCCTACGGGGCTGGTGGACCCGGAAATCGAAATCAAACCCGTGGCCAGCCAGGTTGATGACCTTTTTAACCAGATTCAAATTCGGGCGGAAAAAAATCAGCGCACTCTTGTCACCACATTGACCAAACGGTTTTCAGAAGACCTTACGGAACATCTTTCAGAAATGGGACTGAAGGTCAAATATTTGCATTCCGACATTGTCACCCTGGAAAGAACACAGATCATTCGTGAACTTCGATTGGGTGAGTTTGACGCGTTAATAGGTATCAACCTGCTCAGGGAAGGGCTGGACATTCCTGAAGTTTCCCTGGTCGCTATTTTAGATGCAGACAAAGAGGGGTTTTTGAGGTCGACCCCTTCCCTGATCCAGACTTCGGGAAGGGCAGCGAGAAACCTGGATGGGAAGGTAATATTTTATGCCGATACCATTACCCGATCCATGCAGGAAGCAATTGACGAGATGAGTCGAAGACGTCAGATCCAGTTAAAATACAACGAGGAAAATAATATCACCCCGTCCTCGATCAAAAAATCCATTCAGCATATCATGGAGCATAAAGAATCAAATGAAATGGAGTTTGAAGTAGCGGAAGAAGAAGAGGTTTATGAATCAGGGGTTCCTGTACTGGAGTTGATCAACAAACTCGAAAAGCAAATGTTGTCGGCAGCAAAAAATCTGGAATTTGAAAAGGCCGCGGAATTAAGGGATAGAATAAAAAAAATGAGAGCGAAAGATTTAAAAATTATTGCCGGATGAATTAACGGTTCTCACTCCTGCGGTCCATAACGCGCATTTTAACAAATTGGGTAATGATCGCATCCCCTTCCGGCGGTATATTACGCCACTTGATACCTGTTACATAATGGGCCGATTCGCTTTTGGGATTTACGCGGACATTCCTGATTTCCACCACCTGGTTCTGGATGGGCCCGCATTTAGGAACTTCAAAATCCAAAGTTAAATCGACCTCCTTCGAAATTTGTTGCTCATGGGTGAATAAAATTCCACCCAGACTGAAGTCCCTAACGATCCCAGAGTGTTCAAATTTTTGCCCTCCCATTACATAACTGTAACGAACTGGGAAATTGGTCTTGAATCTTTCGTGTTTGCGTAAATTATGGGTATCAAATGTACGGGGATATTCTATTATCAGAAGGGTAATAGCCTGAACAAAAGACAGGATGGAAGTGGATTTGAAATTTACGAATAACCCTTCCTTTGTGAAATGAATCTGGACTCCCGTCTGCGGTGCAATCCTGAAATCCTCTACTCCCACCTTGGGAAGATCCAGAATGATGTATTGCCCCTTGAACCAGCCACGAACGACAACCGTGAAAGTTTCGCCCCGGACTTTAATCGTAACCTTTTGCCCCATTAACAGGGGAAGTTCTTCTTTTTTAAACGCCATCTGCTGTCATTCCTCTAATCAGGCTTTTATTATTCTTCGGCATCAATCCCATTTTTCTGAGAGCGAGACCCCTAAAAAAAGACCCGATCCGTTTTCGCTATATTCTCAATAAAAGGTTAGCTGTTAAAGTACTGAATTTTGAGCATTTATTCAAGAAAAAACCATCCTCGCGGGCTGGAAATTCGCTATGCAGAATTTAAAAAAGAGAGTTAAGCGGCGGGATCGGGTGGATACAGCTGAAAATATTTTTTAAATATTTTTTGTGCAATGGGTGCTGCGGCAGTTCCTCCATGTCCTCCGTGCTCGACCAAAACGGCTACAGCAATTTCCGGCTTCTCATAAGGAGCAAACGCAACAAACCAGGCATGGTCCCGGTACTTATAGGGGATCTCATCTTTCTTGTCTAATTCATCATTGGATTTCATTCGAACCACTTGCACGGTACCCGTTTTCCCGGAAACAACAACATCTTTCAATCGCGATCTTTTCCCGGTCCCTTTGGGTCCGTTCACAACATCGCGCAAGGCTTTTCGAACAATTTCCAAACTTTCTGAATTACCTGAAATTTTTCCTTTGATCTCAGGGAAAAATTCTTTTATCGTTTTTCCCCCTGGCTCTTCAATCCGTTTAACCAGATAAGGCTTGAGCAGCATTCCTCCATTCGCGACAGAAGCTATCATATTTGCCTGCTGCAAGGGGGTGACAAGATTATAGCCCTGACCAATAGAAGCAGATATGGTTTCACCCAACAGCCAGGGCTGCTTCCGATTTTTAAGTTTCCATTGAGTGCTTGGCACAAGTCCTCTTTTTTCTCGACTCAAACCCAACCCAGTCGGAAACCCGAAACCAAATTTTTTCGCATAACGCGCCAAAGTATCAATTCCCAACCTGTGGCCCACCGTATAGAAAAACACGTCACAGGATTGGACCAGGGCATCGTGCAAATTTACCGCACCGTGTCCTCGTTTTTTCCAGCATCTATACCGGCCCCGGCCCAGCCTGAAATGTCCTGGACAATAAATAGTTGTTTGAGGGTCTATCACCCCTTCTTCCAGAGCGGCATAAGCGACAGCAATTTTATAGGTGGAACCCGGGGGATATTGACTATGGATAGAACGATTTTGCAGAGGATGCATCTCATCGTTGACCAGTTTTTTCCAGTTTTCCGGGGTAATTCCTGCGGCAAACTCGTTCGGGTCAAATGAAGGTTTACTGGTGATGGCGAGGATCTCTCCTGTCTGGACCTTCATCGCAACAACCGATCCATTTTTTATTTCCTCAGGAGTGCTGGACATGGCTTTTTCCAACTCTTCCTGAATCCTCACATCCAAAGTCAGAACCAGGTTATTTCCGCTTTCAGAGGGGAGTTTACGCAAGGTTTTAAGCTCTCTACCAGAAACATCGGCTTCCACTTCCTTGTGCCCTTTTCTCCCTCGTAAAATGGATTCAAACACATTTTCCAGACCATTTTTCCCTACAAAATCTCCCTGGCTGTAATACGGGTTATTCGAGCTTTCCAGTTTCGATTTTGAAATCTCTCCCAAATAACCAAGAACGTGAGACATTAGATCCTTATAAACATAATTTCTAAGTGGCTCCGCTTTAATTTTTATTCCCGGAAGACGCATATTATTTTCCTCAACAAATGCGACTTGATCTCGGGAGATATCGGCTTTTATCAAAATATCTTTGAAAGACTTCTCCCTCTTCATGTTTATTTTTAATTTATCACGCTCAAAATTTATTTTTTTCTCTAGAAAGTTCAATGATGATTCTGAATCTCTGGCGTCTTCAGGAGTTATATAAAGATTAAAAGAAGGGCGGATGCTTACAAGGGTTTCTCCGTTTCTATCCTTGATGGTCCCCCTGTAAGCAGGAAGGCTTACCATTCTAATTCGATTATTTTCTGATAACCCGGTTAAATATTGCCATTTTAAAATCTGGAGATACCAAATTCGCATGGACAAACATAGAAACGAGAAAATGACAAGAATCGCAAAAACACGAATCTTTTTTTTAATCGCATCATTTGTTTCTGTACCGTAACGAAACATATTTATTTAACCCATGCCATATCCGGAATTTTTTGGTTTCAACCAGTCCTGGAACCGGTTCAGGACCAAAAATAAAACAGGTCCTATCATTCCATTATAAAAACTATACACCGGCAGGGATTGATATAAAAAGCTTGAGGAAACTTCACCCTGCAAAACCGTATTCATGGAAAAATAAAACACCAAACCGTCAAACAAGGAAGATAAGATCAGGAAAAAGGCAACAGGTATAACCCCTTCCACAAAAATTTTATCTTTAAGAGCCGAAAAAAATAAACCAATAAAACTTTTGGACAGGGTATTGACTCCCAACAACCCACCAGAGAGGCTATCCTGCAATATTCCTGTTGCTATCCCCGATCCTACCCCCGTGGTCTTTGAGAACCGCACACCACAGTAAACCACCCAAATTAAAGCAAGGTCAGGCACCACCCCTCCCACGGAGAACAAATCAAGCCAGGTGGTTTGAATAGAAAATAAAATTACTACAATTAGAATTTTAGAGAGGTAATACATACTACCCATCAGAAAGAAAAATAAGGACTTCTTCCAATTTAGACAAATCCGAACTGGGAGCGAGAGTTATTTCCTGAAACAACCCTTGTTTTTTTTTAATCACCTGTGAAACGGTCCCAATAAAAAGTCCTTTGGGAAAAATTCCACCCAATCCGGAAGACAAAACCCGGTCGCCCACTTTTATTTCGGCTGTGTTCGGAACGTATTTGATTATACATTCCTCCTCACCTGTACCAATCACAACCCCCGAAACGCGGCTATCCTGAAAAAGAGCATCCACAGCACTGCGGGAATCTATCGTTAACAAAACTTTGGATGAAGCGGGTCCCGCATGAATAATCTGACCTATAACACCCGAGTTGGTTACCACCGCAAGATGCTTTTTAACACCATGCAGGGAGCCTTTGTCGACCACCACTACTTTGGACCATTGGGTTGCGTCTCTGCCAATAACGGAAGCAACCAGCGACTCTTTTTTCCGGTTATCCTGGAAGGCCATCAGGCCGGCAACCCGTTTCTGTCGAGCAATTCTTTCAATAAGCTCGTTTTTTTCATTTGCGAGCCTCTCCACTTCCAACTTGAGCCGTTCGTTTTCCTTGGAGACGTCTACAAGGTCAAAGTAATGGTCAAATCCATCTGAAACGGCCTGCACGCTACTGGTGAAAAAATTTTGGAAAGGGGAAAGAATAATACCGGCCAATGAATCGAGGAAGGACAATCCTTTTTGCTGCTTGGCGTTGATGGTCATCAGGGCGAGGGAAAACAGCAAAATGGAGAAAACTAGAATAATATTTTTTCTTCCTTTGGATCCCTTGTTGGGCACTGCTAGATGGTAACCTTTCTCAGTAACTTGGGTTCAGCCAGAACTTTGCCGGCACCTAAAGCTACAGCCGAAAGAGGATCCACCGCCAAAGTAATCGGCAGGCCTGTGGCTTCTTTAAGCAAAATATCCAATCCTTTTATCAGCGACCCTCCTCCAGCGACCACGACTCCTTTATCCACAATATCAGCCGCCAATTCCGGAGGCGTGCGTTCGAGTGCAATTTTCACGGCTTCTACAATAGTCCCAAAAGTTTCGGTAAGTGCCTCTCGAATTTCTTCATCGGAAATAATCAGGGTCTTGGGAATACCGGCGACCAGGTCTCTGCCTTTAACTTCCATGGTCATTCGTTTTTTTAAGGGATACGCGGATCCAATATGAATTTTAACTTCTTCCGCGGTTCGTTCACCAATTAAAAGATTATACTTTTTCTTTATATAGTTTACGATGGCCTCATCCATTTCGTCTCCGGCAATCCGTACCGACCGGCTGAAAACAATTCCTGACATTGAGATAATGGCCACTTCCGTTGTCCCGCCTCCAATATCAATGATCATGTTTCCCGTAGGCTCCTGCACAGGAAGGTCGACACCAATGGCCGCTGCCATGGGTTCCTCAATCAGGAAAACTTCCCGTGCACCTGCTGATTCCGCAGAATCTCTTACCGCCCTTTTTTCTACCTGTGTGATTCCCGATGGAACCGCAATGACCACCCTGGGCCGTACCAGAGTTTTTCGGTTATTGTGAACCTTGGTAATAAAATTACCGATCATTTTTTCTGTAACTTCAAAATGCGCAATAACCCCATCTTTCATCGGTCGAATGGCAGTAATACTGCCCGGAGCTCTTCCCAGCATTTGCTTTGCTTCTTCGCCTACAGCCTGAACCTCTTTGGTATTGCTGTTTATAGCCACTACGGAAGGTTCTCTTAAAACGATTCCCTGCCCTTTAACATTGACCAAAGTATTGGCTGTACCCAAATCAATCGCTAAATCGTTCGAAAACAAATCCCAGAATAAATTCAACACTCCGGCTACCTTTTCAAGTTAGGGTTAAATTATGTAACTAATTGTTTTTCCTCAACTTAATTTATAACAAGGGGTTAAAGGAATTGCAAGATAAAAGCCCCGGTATTGGGTTGGGCTATCCCGGTGTGTTTCTAAAAAAAATTCACAGGAGTTCATTCATTCGTACCGGCAGGAACGTATTATGCCTTGCGATTCTCTTTGGCCTTTTATAGTATAAAGGGCTTTATTAACGAACATGTCTGGGATGGTTTAATGTTAAGTATAATACGCGAACACGCTGATTCATGGATGATTAAAGCCATCCTTTGGTTAATTATTTTCGCTTTCATTGGCACCATATTTTATTCATGGGGCATGGGAGGGTCAGCCAATTCGGGCGGAGGGGTCCTCGCTTCTGTAAATGGCCAGAAGATCCTGCAAGGGGAATATGAAAGGACTTTCAACAATATTGTAGATTTTTACCGGCAACAGTTCAGAAACCAGTTTTCCAATGACTTGATAAAGCAGTTGGATTTAAAAAACCAGGCCCTGGAAGCCTTGATCCAGAAAAAAATTCTTTTACTTGAAGCAAAAAATCAAAATATTCAGGTGAGTGACGAAGAGGTAGTATCCCAAATCAAAAATTTCCCATTATTCCAGGACAACAAAAATTTCAGCGAGACTGCTTACAGAAACTATATAAAGTCCCAAAGGCTCACCCCTGGAGAATTTGAAGAAGGCCAACGGGAGACTCTCTTACTTGATAAACTCGAAAAAATGTTTCGCACCAATTCCAAAGCTTCAAAATCTGAAATTTTAGAAGAGTTCAGCAATCAGGAAGACAAGGTTAAGTTGGAATATGTCCGGTTCACCAGTGACCACTTTGAATCGGAATTAAAAATCACGGATCAGGACTTACAGACCTTTTTTCAGGCTAACAAAGCCCGGTTTGAAGTTCCCCCTCAAATCCGCGTGAAATATGTAAAAGTCGAACCCAAGAATCTTGAGTCTCAAATAGAACCCAGAGAAGAAGATATTGAGGATTACTATCAAACCAAAATAGCCGATTTTAACGTTAAGAAAAAATACAAAGCCAGCCACATCCTCACACATTTAAAACCCTCGGACATTGAAGGGGATTTTCCAGAAAAAGAAAAACAGAAAAAAGCTGATGAAGAAGCAAAGCAAAAGTCCATGGAACTTCTTGAGAGGATCAATAAAGGTGCGGATTTTGGGGAAGTGGCCAAAAAACATTCTGACGATCCCGCCTCTGGGGCCAATGGCGGCAGTTTGGGAGAATTTCCCAAGGGAACCATGGTCTCTGCTTTTGAAAAAGCCCTTGATAAATTAAAACCAGGGGAAATCAGCGAACCCGTTTTAAGTCCCTTTGGTTACCACATTATCAAGCTGGAAGATGTCAAGGAGCAAAGAATAAAACCCCTTACCGAGGTAAAAGAAGAAATAATCAAAACCTTGAAGGGAATCAAAGCCCGACAGCGTGTAAAAAGAATTATCAAGCGTATCCATAATGAAGCCAAGCAGGAGGGAAATCTGGACAAGGCGGCTGAAAACCATCAGCTGCAAACTGCGGAAACCGGTTTTTTTTCCAGAAAAGAACATCTTATTCCTGAAATCGGAAACCAACCTGAATTCTTCAACACCGCATTTAGCCTTGAGATCAATAAGGTGGGTGAACCCATCATGACACCGGAAGTTTCTTATGTGCTGAAAGTTATAGAAGAAAAGCCAAAATATATTCCTGGCCTGGGCGAAGTTAAGGAAAAAGTTGAAGATGCGCTCAAAGAAAGCAACGACGAATCTGCCACCCTGAAAAAATTCGATGAATTAAAAGAAAGTTTAGAGAAGAAAAAGGACCTGGAAAAAACCACAAAGGGTTATGACCTAAGCATACGCAACACGCCCTTTTTCAGCAAATCCGAGTCCATACCCGGTATCGGCAATATAAGTGAAATAAAAGAGAAGGCCTTCTCCATGAAACCGGGAGAGTTCAGCTCAGCAAAAGTTCGCAACCGTTTTTACCTTTACAAATTAGCCGATATTGAGAAGGCTGGGACGCCGGACAGCAAACAGATCAAACAAATAGCAGATAAAATAAAAGCAGAAAAAGGTCGACAGGCATTTCAGGAGTGGGTTGAAATCCTCAAAGCCGGGGCGGAGATTTTAGTAGACAAAACCCTGCTGTAAGTCCGCAATCACCCCTCTTTTTTGCACAAACGATGGATGGCCAAAACTTTTTTCACTAAAGAGTCCATATCTTCGGCAATCACCCGAATCATTTCTTCTTTCCTTATTCCTCCCAGATCATAAATAATATCAGGAACAGAACCATAACCGGCTATTGCCTTTTCAGTTCCCCATTCCAGCGAAGACCCTTCACGGACCCGGATCTTCTTTGGTTCTTTAGCCCGGTCAAAAGAAGCAATTTTATATTTCAACTTTTTGCAAATATCCAGCAAGGAATCGGTATATTTAATATTCATCACCGCCTTTTTTTCAGGGTCATGCTGCATCACAGTCAATAAGATGTTAGCCACATGACGGGAGGCACCGAATTGAGGTTCAGCTCCAGTGAAAATATCCTCCCCATTTTTTATTACACGCCCTGGAATAGCGAGAACATCGCCATGCGTTTTGGAATTACTCAAACCCAACCCGATATTCGTTTGAACTTCGGGAACTAAATTTCCAATCCGTTCTTTCTTAAAAATTTCCAACGCATTTCTCAAATCACAAACCAATTGCACTTTTTCCTTTTCACGGTGTATTGCGGCAAAAGGATCAGCACAAGCATTCCCCTTTCCAGGTGCAACGCTGCCAAGAATGGCATCGCCAATAAAAACCTTGGCTCCTTGAACTGCTTGTCTCAAATTTATTCCCCGGGCCAGTTTCGCAGCTATTGCAGCAGAAAAAACACATCCGGTTCCGTGGACATCCGCTTTAGACAAACGATCCGATACAAATACCTGATACCCTTTTTCATCCAACAATAAATCTTCAGGGTTTCCTTTGAGATGTCCACCCGTAATCAAAACGGCTCCTACTCCGGATTTTAATATGTTACGAGCAGCTCTCTTTCTGTCTGCCTGATTTTTAATTTTAATCCCCGAAAGAAGTTCAGCTTCTTTCAGGTTTGGGGTAACCAGATCTGCAATGGGCAGCAAATATTCTTTAAGCATTTTCACCCCGCTTTCTGTCAACAAGCGCTTTCCAGAGGAAGAAGAAACAACGGGGTCAATAATGATATTTTTAAACCGGCCTTTCTTAATCATTTTTGCAATCAAAAGAACCGCTTCCTCATTGCCAAGCATCCCGGTTTTTACGGCCTGGCATTTTTTATCATCTAATATGGCCTGGAATTGTTCTTCAATCACCTTAGCTGGCAAATCATGAGTAGATTGCACACCAAAACTATTTTGAGAGGTGATAGAGGTGATAATCGTTTTTCCAAAAACACCGAGGGCCGAAAAAGTTTTCAGGTCTGCTTGAATTCCCGCTCCTCCTCCTGAATCTGAGCCCGCAATGGTTAATACTTCCTTTGTAGTTCTTTCAGACATAGGTAAACCTTAATTTAAATGAAATGAAAAATCAGGAAGGGGTAATTTAGCAGACGCTCAAGAGAACTGGCAACAGAATATTTCTAATGGAATTCTCCGAAAACCCGGAAAGCTCCCAAAAGGCAATTCTTGCCCTGAAATTAAAGGGACTGAGCCTGCAAAAGGCCCTTTAGAGGCAGCCGGGTTTAACCTACGGTAACCGATTTTGCAAGAGAACGAGGCTTGTCCACATTTCTCTTAAGGGAGGTGGCAGTAAAATAAGCAAACAACTGGCCAATAACAAGTTGAATCAATGGAGCAATCAGTGGCGGAACATTGGGAAGAATCAATTCTTCGCTAAACAAATCCTGGTTTTTCCCCTGCTCCGTGAAATGGATTCCCAGGACGAAACCCGACCGGGCACGGATCTCTTCAATGCTATGCAATGTCGATTGGTATAAATCCTTTTTCTCTTTTGGGGGAACGAAAACGATGGAGGAAATTTCATCATCGATCATCGCCAGAGTACCGTGTTTCAGAAACCCCCCTGGCATTCCTTCAGCATGTACATAGGCGACTTCTTTCATTTTTAAAGCTGCTTCCAAAGCGATCGGATAATATATTCCGCGCCCCAGGTACAACCAGTTTTTGTTTTTGCAATATTTGTTTGCAATACGATGAATAAAACCCGACCTCTCGTTTAAAATTCCCTGGATGATCGCAGGAAGCTCCTTCAAGGACTGCAGATTTTCCTGATATGTTTTTTTTGAAATGACTTTTCTCTTCAGCCCCAGTTTCATGGCTGACAATGTAAGAACCACCATTTGAGACAAAGCCGCCTTGGTGCTTATAACGCAGATTTCCGGCCCAGACCCTTGCAAAACAACCTCATCCACCATTCTCGCCATGGAAGACCCCATCACATTCACAATCGCAGCGGTTTTTGCGCCTTTCGATTGCGAATATTTCAAAGCCGAAAGGGTGTCAAAAGTCTCCCCTGATTGAGACATTGCAAACACCAGGGTTTTTTTATTTACATTTGCCAGGGTTAAAAACTCATCCGAACTGATCGGCGGGATATACTTCTGTGCCAGTTCAGAAAAAATGTATTGCGCATATTTAGCAACATAGAAGGTAGTGCCTACCCCAAGGAAGTACGAAGACTCTGCTTTCTCGAACATCTCAACAACATCATCGAGTCCGGAAGGTTCCAAATCGAGGGCGTTGGATATGGTTTGCGGCTGCTCATATATTTCTTTGAGCATATAGTGAGGATAGCCGCCCTTTTTGGATGTTTCACTATCCCATTCAATCTTGGTAATAGGTTTCGCAACTTCTTCTTCATTGAGAATACTTTTAACAACGTAGGAGTCACGGGAAAGAATGGCATATTCCCCATCATCAAGAATGACCGCGTTTTTTGTATGATCTATAAATGCATTGAAGTCGGAGCCAACGAATTTAATTTCATCGCCTATCCCCAACATCAACGGAGATTCGCGCTTGACACAAAAAATCTGGCCAGGAAGTTAAGTACAGATAAAAGCCAGAGCAAAAGTTCCTTCAATCAGATTGAGGGTTTTTATCAATGCCTTTTCCGGATTTCGCCCCCTTTTGAAAAACTTCTCTAAAAGGTGTGCGATTACCTCGGTATCCGTTTCGGAAGAAAATTTATAACCTTCTTTTTGAAGGGAGTCTCTTAGTGGCCTGTAATTTGAAATGATCCCATTATGAACAACCGCAAAATTTCCATCACTGGAAGTGAAGGGGTGGGTGTTTCCCTGAGTTACCTTCCCGTGTGTAGCCCATCGGGTATGGGCTATTCCAATATTGCTTTTTTGCTGAAGAACATTATGTTTCCTGTAAAAATCCTCTACGCCACCTATGTCTTTTTTAATAACAAGATGGGTTTTGTTCATTAAAGCGACACCGCAGGAATCATACCCACGGTATTCCAGGTTTCTGATACCCTCAAAAAGAAGTTCAGATATATTTTTCAGTCCAACGACTCCGCTGATTCCGCACATATTAGTCCGCTATTTATGAGTTACGGAATAGCATGCAGGAATAATTTTTCCTGATTGCACCACCGTACCTGGTTGAATCATATTTCCTGCGCCGACCACAACACCATCCCCCAGAAAGGCGCCTAATTTTGACATGCCTGTGGGCGCAGGTCGCTTCCCGTTTTTAACAGATATGGGTTTCCAGTCAACTGCGCGGTTCACGGT
>WAIB01000035.1 GCA_009873655.1 Nitrospinota bacterium
CGTTTCAGGCTGTTGAGGAGGGCGTTTTTGAGTTTGGCGGTTTCTTCTCCTTCTCCCCACCGGGGACCCACTGCATGGATCACGTACTGGCATTTTAAATTCCCGGCAGGGGTGATGACGGCATCCCCCACGGGGCAATGCCCGATACGGTCGCATTCTTTTTGAATTTCCGGACCTCCCTTTTTGCGGATGGCCCCTGCCACTCCTGCTCCCAATATCAGATCCGAATTGGCAGCGTTGACGATTGCCTGGGCATTGCTTTCGGTGATGTCTCCCTGTTCTAAAATTAAACGGGACTGGTTTACGGTGATCTGCATTTTATTTTCCAGTCGACCCGAACCCTCCTTCACTGCGGGCGGTTTCGCTCAACTCGTCTGCTGGAATAAATTGAACCCGTTCGACTTTCTGGATCAAAATTTGCGCTATGCGGTCCCCCGGTTCGATATGAAATTCGTTATCGGAATGATTGAAGAGAAGGACTTTAACCTCACCCCGGTAATGCGAGTCGATGACACCTGCACCGCAATCGATCCCTTTTTTAACGGCCAATCCGCTTCTCGGCCAAATGAGCCCGACATGCCCTTCCGGAATTTCAAGACGGATACCGGTCGGGATCAGGGACTTTTCTCTTGCGGGAATGATCGTTTTTTCGGAGGCCGTGATGTCCGCTCCCGCGTCTCCATCATGGGCGTATTGTGGGACGGAGCCGCCGGAAACCCGGACAATGGGACTGGTTTCATTTTCCTTCATTATTATGTTTCCGTTTGAAGGTTAAAAAGCGGATTATATCAGGCGCGGGAAAAATGGGGGCAAAAAAGAAAAACCGGGAAAGAGGGTGAACGCCCCGCCTTTTCCCGGATAGTTAGTTCATTAAGTTTCTATTACTGCAACCGTCCTTGACAAGGAGAGAAACGAGGTTCTGCTCCGGTAAGGGCGGGGCGCTTCCTTTTAAGAAAGGAGGCGGGCTACTTTCTTCCGGGATTTACCCGGGGACAAAAAGGGACTCCACTTGACGCCAATTGGATAGATATCATCTGCCGAGATGCATCGCAGAGTTCGGCTGGCGTTAAAAACGTTTGGGGGTTTGGGAAGGGATTTGAGACTACTATACATCCCACTGGTTGCTGTTAACAGTTTAAATTCGGGATGCATCTCATTCATTACAATGGAATCCTCTTTTCTAGTAACCCGCCGCTGGAAGATCTGTCAAACTATCTCTCAATTTCTTTAGCCTTCCAAAAAACCAGACTGCAAATGGGGCTGTAAGTCAACGCCCATGTAAATCTATTCATCGCTTTATATTGTATGCTCCGCAAAAAGTACCACTACATATAGTATCTGTCAAGAGGTAATTTGAAAATAATTGCTAAAAAACGAATAAAGCCTTATTTTATAATATGTTATATGTGTTAAAAAACTTGCTTTTTTCGGTCTTTTTCTTGTTGACCCCATATGAAGTATGCCTGAAATTCAATTATTACAACATATGGGGTGTGTTTGGAGGAATGGAATTGAGGGTGGTCGGGTGTTATTATTGTACTTTGAAGCTGTTCAAGTCCAGGGGAATCGAGTCCAGATACTTCTTTTTGATCCGATAATACCCATTTTCTTCTCCAATTTGGGCATAGTATTGTTTGCTGGCTGGATCCACGTTGCCAACCATAAGTTCTGCCATTTTTTGCTCGTCATTCCAAATACGGACCGTGTAGGCAGGGGGGGTCAGCCCTGTTGACTCCGGCGGGGCACCCGATTCAAAAACGGACTCGAATTCCATTCCTTTCATTGTCCAAAGCAGGTCTTTTGCCAGAAACTCTTTTATCTCTATTTCTTCGGGCTTGACCAGGTTCCAATTTGAGCCTGACTTTTGCAGTTCAAAGAGGGTCTTCGATGTTTTTATGACAATTTGGTTGGCATCGTCGGTTTTAAAATTAAAAAGTTTCTTATTGCGCAATTCATGGAAGGTGCGGAACAATTTTTTTGTTGTTTCCTTTGAAATCGAGAACACGGTGGACTCGCCGGTTCGTTGGGCGAAAACCTCTTTGTCATCAATAGTGCTGTTGCCAAAATGAATGCTTATCGATTTCCCATTGGACCGAATTAACGAAAAAGAACGTTTCGGTTTGTCGAGCCCAAACGAATCAGGTGCATCCAATGACAGTTTGATAAATTCTGACAGTTTTGCTTCTTTTAAGTCGAACAGCAGGCTCCTGACCGTCGCCATGTCGGCTTCGGTTTTCAGGGGATTTTTGATTTTCCAATTATCCCTGTCTTCGCGAATTGCGTGGATGGTTTCTTTTTCTGTTTGAATTTTTATCCCCGTTACCTCTTTTTCTTCGAATTCCACTAATGTTTTATTGAGGAAGTCGACGTTCTTTTTGTCAAGAGCGCCGCGAAATTTGGCATCGACCAGAAAAACACCGGGCTCACCTTCTTTTTTAGCAAAGGTTCCGGAACCTGGTTTTATGTTTCCAAGATCGATCGAATATGTCTTTTTGTTTTCATCTTCCAGTACAAGGGTCTTGATAGGATGGTTCAGCCCATAGGGTTCAAGGGAGTCCGGATTTTCACTTTCAAATTCCTTGATGCGCGAAAACTGAATAGCACGCAAAAAAGCCTGTACAGAATCTTTGTCTGCTTTTGCCTTGACTTCCCCCGATACCAGCCACTCCTCTTTCTTCCGGATTAAATGCAAAGGATTTTTTTTCCGTTTGATTTGAATCTGGTTGATGGAACCGGAACTGAAATTCAAAATAGTTTTATCTCTGAAGTCGTAGACCGATTTTTCTAATTTCGCTTTTGAGGCGGCAGCCAGCAGTACTTTGGCATCTCCCTCCAGCTTGAGATAAATTTTGCCGCCCATGGGGCTTTCATGGCCGAAGAGTAAAGTCTCTTCCTTGCCATCTTTGAACTTGAAATGAATTTTTACAGCGGGGGTTTTCAGGCCGTATTGATCAAGGTCTTTCGGGTTGTTTTCAACAACACGGGATTTTTCTAGGTTTTCAATTTCAGATAGAAAGGATTCTGATTCCGGGTTGTCTCCCTGGGTTTTTAAAGGCCGGATAAGGCGCCATGTGCTTTCCGGGGTTTGCTGGAGGGTGATTGTCTGATCTGCTTTGATTAAAGAGAACTCCATGACATCGGCTGGTTTAAAGTAAAAAACCTTTCCTGCGATCTCTTTTTCATGGGCTTTCTTTTTTTCAGCAGGCAGGTCAACCAGGAAGTAATAAATTCCAAGGATGAGGAAGACGACCAACATCCAGGCCGTTCCTTTAAACTTCATAAACCTCTTCTCCTCCACCAGATGCGAATTCCGGTTCCAGCTACGATTCCCGTGAAAACCAACAGGCCCAATAAAAAAATAGCGCTTCCCCATGAGCTTGTTAAATGAATCGGCGTATTTTTCTTTTCTTTCGGACGAATCGAAATCAGGTTTTCTTCTTCTGCCAGCCAGGAAACGGTATTGAGGAAAAAATCCCCGTTTCCGGAAAAGTTGGTGTACCGGTTGTTGGAAAAATCGGAATCGCCAATGACAACCAGGGTTGCTTTGAGTTGCCTTTTTTCATCCTTAGGGTTTTTACTTTCTTCAGCCGCTTTTTTTGATTCCAGAATTTTTGTTGCGACTACTGCGACAGGAACAGGACCCTTGATGTCGGACTCTTCATTAAACTTTACGGTTCCTGATTCAAAGTCGGACTCTCCCCAGCTGTTTGCACTTGTCTTAAGCAATTCGACGGTTTCAATTTTCGATGAGGTAATTGCTGTGACCGATTCGATAACAATATTTCCGCCCAGCTCAACACCCCAGTTTTTAAGAAAGGGTTCCATTCCATGCTTTGCTTTAGGGTCGGCGAGCACCATGACAGCACCGCCTTTTTCCAGATAGGACTGCAGGGCATCTTGTTCTTCTTTTTGAATGGGTTTTCTTGGCCCGGCTATCACTAATGCGGAAGCGTCTTCAGGAACGTCTCCGGTTTGGAGAAGAAGTAAAGGTTTGACTATAAATCCATCTTGTTCCAGATTTTTTTTTGCGGTTTGATAACCTTCATTTTCTTCGCTGTCGATCTGGTTCTCGCCATGGCCTTCAAGGAAATAGATGACCTTTTGTTCATCGCGAGTGACCTTTAAAAGCGCGTTGGTTAAATTTTCCTCGGTAGCGCTTTGAATTTTTGTTTCCTTGGAGCCGCTTTCCAAAACAATGGTGCCATATGTGGTGACGCCATATTGTTTTGTAACAGCCGGGTTTTTGTCGGGATCGACATAGGTTACTTCGATTTTTTCCGTTTCTTCAAGATATCCTGCGATTAAATTTGTAAACGCGGCTTTCTCGGCAGTTTCAATCTGGTAAAAGGCTGTTAACTTGACTTCGCGTGGAAGATCCGCCACAAACTTTTTTGTTTGAGGCGCCAGGGTAAACAGGTTCCCTTCCGTGAAATCAAAACGGTTTTTGTGGCGGTAAATGAGAAGATTGGTAAATATAAGGATTCCCAGAAATACGGAAGTCAAGATGACGGTATTGGTTCCGTGTTGCCCCGCACGTGAAGAAAAGAATTTTTTTATACTCGTCCCCTCGGCGAACAGAAAAAAGGCTCCATTTGAAATAGAAAGGGCGGCTAATGAAAGAATAAGGGGTTTTAAATCTGGAAGAACGATATAGAAAAATAACGCAGCAAATCCAAATACTAACGTTAGCCAACCTGATATCGGTGCAAATTTTTCCATACTCTTACCTCCAGCGATTCGAATCCAGGGCACGGTGACAAAGGAAGAGCCCGAAAATAATAAAGGAAAGGTAATAGGCCAGGTCGCTGGTTTCTATCATGCCTTTTAAAAAACGGTCCATATGCTCGATAATCGAAAGATATTGGAGCACTTGCCCTGTTGCAGAATCGGCCGCCTGGGCGCCCCAGCCGATGACCCACATAAAAAGTGAAAAGCCGAATGTGATTACCGCGGCTACAATCTGGTTTTCCGTCAAAGAGGAGGCAAACACGCCAACAGAGACATAACAGCCCGCCATGAGTAATACGCCTAGATAACCTGTTAATACAGGGCCGGGGTCCGGTTCTCCAATAACGAATAAAAAGCCTATGGAGTAACTGGATAAAAAAATCATCAGCGCTATGACTATCATGCAGGCAAGGAATTTTCCAAAGATGATTTCCTTAAGATGTACAGGCGAAGAAAGAAGAAGGCGAAAGGTTTTTGATTTTTTTTCTTCCGCAAAACTTCGCATGGTAACAATGGGAATTATTAAAAGTAAAATCACCGCCATATTCTGAAAACTGGGTTCAATGACCATTTCATTTATGTTTAGAGCCATGCCCAATTGCTGAAATTGCCCTGACTGCATGCTCTGCATGCTGAAAAAACTCAGGATGTTAATGAATATATAACTGTAGACAATCAAAAATACGGTGGTAACCACATAAAAAATGGCAGAGTTGAAGAATGAGCCCAGGTCTCTTTTGGCTATGATCCAGCTGTTTTTCATGCGGCAGGTTCCTTTTCTTCGAGAGTGAGCTTTAGAAAAATATCTTCAAGTGTCATTGAAACGGGTTTGAGTTCTACGATTCCCCAGTTGTTTTCAAGGGCCAGCCTGGCGATTTCATCCTGAAGATTTGATCTCAATATACATTCAATTAAAAACTGGTTTTCTTCACCGGTCACTGCGGAAACCACCTGGTCCAAACCATTTAATTTTTCTAAAACGTTTCCTTCAGGGTTTCTGACTGTTAAGGAGAGACGTTCACTCTTTCTAAGGGTAGCCGTCAATCCCTCCAATGAGTCTACGGCTGCAATTTCGCCTTCGTTTATGATGATCACCCGCTTGCAGATTTGGGTGATTTCGGGGAGGATATGTGAGCTGAGAATGATGGTATGTTCTGCAGCCAGTTCCTGAATCAGTTTTCTGATTTCAATTATTTGTATAGGGTCCAAACCTATGGTCGGTTCATCCAGTATCAGAATTTCAGGATTATGGACCATGGCCTGGGCCAAGCCCACTCTTTGCTGGTAACCTTTTGAAAGGCGGCCGATAATCCGGTGACCGACATCTTTCAGGGAGCACTTTTCAATGACCCTGTCGATAGAGGGGGATATATTTCTAGCCTCAACACCCCTTACCCCGGCTGCGAATTTTAAATAATCCCTGACAATCATGTCCGGGTAAAGGGGAGGGGTTTCCGGAAGATAGCCAATGATTCTTCTTATCTCAAGAGATTGTTCAAAGGTGTCGAAACCTTTTATTTTTGCGCTTCCACTCGAAGCCGGGAGAATGCAGGAAATGATATTCATTGTTGTGCTTTTTCCTGCGCCATTGGGTCCCAGAAAACCGACCACCTCACCTTTTTCGATTTGAAATGAAATATTATTTATAGCTCGGCGAGACCCGTAATATCGGGTAAGGTTTTCAACCTCAATCATTCTGATGCTCCATTACCAGCCTGGGATATCTGAAAATCAACTCTTTTATTGTTAATGCAGAAATATCGAATAGGGAAAATCAAAGGAAAACTGAATAAGAAAAAATTAGCATAATAAATTCGCGGTTTGCAATTAAAAATTTTTAATTTTTTCCCTTTATTAAAAGTGTTGGCGCCCCGGATCCGTTGGAATTTTAAAAAGTTAAGTCTGGTTTTAAATATGTCATTCAGGCCTTGAACATGCCAAGAATCCAAATTCCATAAAACAGGAAGAAGGCTGTGGAAAAAATAAGTGCCGGCTTGGGTTTTAAACCTGCGGTTGGGGTGATCGCCTTTAGTAGAAATAATATAGCGCATGTGACCCAGCCGAAAAAACCGATTTCGGTCAGTAACGACCCCGAGATGGAAGGAGGTCTGTCCGTCTGCAGTTTTTGACGATATTTACTTTTTCTCTTTTCAAAAGAAACCCCGTCCACTTCCGCAGGCCCTGATTTAACAGCCATCAAGTGTGCGATTTTTTCGTTGCAAAGGTTTATCCATTTTTTTCCAGGAGTCCAGATACTGCGAGTAGAAAAAAATGCTCCCCGCAGAAGACGGCAGCTTTTTAAAGCATCCTCGACCTTGTTTTCAGTTTCGTAGGAAAGGGTGATATTCCAAAGTTTTTCTGCTGCAAGCTCTGAGATTTCAGATCCGGGAATATGCCACTGTATGGAACGTTCGAGATGAACTATTGCCTGAGAAAGATTTTTTTTCTTGAATAACTCATCCGCTATGAATAGTTCTTCTTTGCCTTTAAAATATATTTTCAGCAACGTTAGAAAAAGAAGTAATGCAAAACCTGTGAGAGCACCCATGAAAATAAATTTTGTTTTCATTTGGCTTTCAAACGTTTCCCATTCTGTTGCGCTGATTTGTAAATTGTGTAAATGATTTCCAAAGCCTTTAGTGCGTCTTTTCCAGAGGAGGAATCCGGCTTTCCGTTTTGGATGCTTTTTATCATATTCCTGGCACCCCCGATAAAAGGAGTTTCATAGCGTTTGGGTTCGGGAAAAGCAATTTCCTCCAACTCCTGAAATCCTTTAAACCTTTTGCTTTTCCTTGTGACAAATAATTGCCTTCCTGAATTTCCAATTAGAATACGGCCCTCGGAACCTTGAATATCCAACTCAAAATTAAAATAATTCCGGGCTCCTCCGCCTTCGATAAAACCCATGGCTCCACTTTTGAATCCGATCATGGCGCAGGCCATTTCTTCTATATATTGTATTCCTTTCGGACGTGTTTCGTTCCCGGAAACCCATTCTATGGGACCGCCAAAATATAAAAACAGGTCGATTAAATGGGTTCCATCATGAAACAGGGGGCCTCCCCCATATTCCGATACGGGCAAAGCACTGGGTTTCCAGCTCAAAGTATTGCCAATAATGGTTTTTATTTTTCCGATTTTTCCAGCCTGGATTAATTTATGTGCCCTCTGGTAGTAGGCATCCCACCTTCTTTCATGATTTATGAGCAGCGGAATATTTTTTCTCTCACAGGTTTGAACAAGTTTTCTCGCAAGTTTGAGATCAACATCAATGGGTTTTTCACAAAAGATTCCCTTTACGCCGGCACGAATTCCATCCAACGCCATGGAAGCGTGTTGATTTGTCCATGTGGCGATACAAAGGACATCCAGTTCATTTTCCGAAAGCATTTCGTGGTAATCGGTGTAAAGATTTTTTATATTCCATTGTTTTCCGAATTTTTTTAATCGGGTTTCGTCGATGTCGCATCCTGCAGTTAATTTTACATTTGAAAGTGCTGAAAAACCGCCTGAATGAGTACAGGGCTTGCCGCGTAGCGGGTCTTCTTCCAACAGGCTCCCGATTCGACCGCAGCCAATGATTCCGATTTTATAAGTTTTCATTTGCGCAAGGTAAAGGTGAGTGCAGGCAAAACCAAATTTTGCAGGCAATATTATTATAGCATTGAAAATTTTCGGGAATATGTGGAAAAGAACCTGGAAAATAAAAAAGCACCTCTGTATCTACAGAGGTGCTTTTGTATTCCGAGATCTGTTAAAAAAGATCCCGGAATTCATAGTTTGAATCTTTTATTCAGAACGGTTCTGCTCCTGGAGTTCAGAATTGTCCTGGCTAACATTGGCTTCGCTGTTTTGTCTGAATGCAATTTTGTTGTATTCAGTGATGCCCTCGTTTAAACGTAATTGCTGCTCTCCTGGTATTTGGAGTACTTCCTTTCCGGTTTTGTCATCAATAACTTCAATAATCACTTTTTGGGATTCGGGATCAATTCGAATTCGTGTTTTATGGTCCGGATTTGAAAACTGCTGATTTTCTGTCGAAACATCATTGTCGTCAGAAATGATTTTTACAGTAGAGAGCTCAGTATAATCGCCATCCACGTTGCCAAAAGTATGCACCTGGGGCGGATCGGCGGACCCTTGCGGTTTGGGTGTTGCGTTATTGAATTGAGGCGAGAAACTTACAGAAAACGCCTTCGGAAAAATTGTTAATGACATTTTTATTCTCCTGAATTTTAAAATTTGCTCCGGCAACCCGGAATAATTTAGTTAGTTAATTATTATTAAACCCCTTCCAGCAAAGTCAATGCTGCCTGGGGGTTTATGTTTGCTTGCCCGACCATGGCTACGCCAGCTTGAACCAATAACTGGTTTTTGGTCAAAGTTGTTAACTCTTCTGCTAGATCGACATCGCGGATGGTTGAGACTGCATCTGTTAGATTTTCGATCTGTGCATTTAAGGCGTCCATGGCATGCAGGCTTCTTATCTGCGCCGTTCCAAGTCTACCCCTGGCGTCGAGCATGGTATCAATAGCCTGGGTTAAATCATTTAGAGCTAAAAATGCAGAGCCTTGAGTGGTAATTTCAGAATTATTTAAATTTAAAGAAGATGTGCTAACGTCATTTAAATTAGCTAAATCATTCAGATCAATTTGATTCCTGGAAGAAGAGTCCACTCCTGCTTGTAATACAATATGTTCCTCAGCAGTTTTTGATAAAGTTCCATTCAGGAGGAAGGTTCCGTTAAACTCAGTGGTACCTACAATCCTGTCTATTTCTCTTAAGGATGCTTGAAACTCAAGGTTTACAGCTTGTCTTTCTGTTTCTGCCAAGGTTCCATTAGCAGATTGTGAAGCCAAGGATCTGAGGCGTAACAATATGCCGGATATTTCATTCAAGGCTCCTTCGGCCATATTAAGCAATGCGGTTCCATTTTTCACATTTCTAGAACCTTGTTTCAGAGCGGCAATATCTGACCTTAAACTTTCAGATAGAGCCAACTCTCCAACACCATCTGTTGCTCCTTCGATTTTTATTCCACTTGAGATGCGATTAATCGATTTCCCAAGTTGTCTATTTGAATTTTCAAGAACTCTTTGCGAGTTCAATGAAGATAGGTTTGTATTTATTACCAATCCACCCATATTCTTTTCCTCCTTGAAAAGGTCTGGTCTTTTTTAATTTTAGTTTAAGCTTCCTTGCTTTTAAACTCGTCCATAAATTTGACCCGAAATCAAACTTTCAATTACTGGAGAAGCTGAAGCACTGATTGCGGTATCAGGTTGGCCTGACCGACCATAGCTGTTGAAGCCTGTACCAGAATCTGATTTCGTGTCAGCAGGGCTACTTCTTCAGCGATGTCCGCATCACGGATAGCTGATTCAGCTGCTTGCAGGTTCTCAATACTAATAGAAAGATTCGAAATGGTTCTTACCAATCGGTTTTGTACTGCACCGATTTTACCTCTACCTTGTGTGACTTGAGATATGGATGCATTCATTTGATCCAATGCACTCAATGCCGCGCCAGCTTGTGTCAAACTCAAATTGGAGAGAGATAAACTCGAGGAAGTAACTGCACTTAAATCTATCTGTTCATTGAGGTTGATACGACTGTCTGCAGTACTATTGATGCCAACCTGAATGAGTATTTGATTCGAAGAAGTAACACTCGAAGCTAGAGATCCGTCTACCAACTTTTGTCCGTTAAACTCAGTAGTGCTAGCAATACGGTCAATTTCCAGTCTTAGCGAATCGAATTCTAGTTGGATGGTTTGGCGTTCGGTAGACCCCACGGTACCGGTCGCCGCTTGTGAGGCCAGTTCTCGGAGTCGGATTAGAATTCCGGATTGTTCGTTTAGCGCACCCTCTGTCACATTGATAAGAGAGATACCATCGTTTGCGTTTCTCACTGCCTGGCGGAGTGCTCGAATGTCAGATCTCAATGCTTCCGAGATGGCCAGGCCCGCTGCATCGTCTGCGCCGCGGTTGATTCGGATTCCTGATGAAATCCTTTCTACCGATTGTGCAAGACGGTCATTGTTTACTCCAAGAATTCTTTGGGCATTCAATGACGGAATGTTGTTAAAAATTCTGATGGGCATGTTTATTATCCTCCTTGATAATTAGGAACATAGAATTCCTCAGTTTCAGCATCCTTGCTGAAATTTGAAGTAGTGAAACGTTTTGTCTTTCCTGATTTGTTTTACTAGATATTTCAATGCCAGTTCGATTTATCCCCTCCAGGAAAATCAAACTTAGGGTCTGTATCGGGAATTAAAAAAAAATACTTTATAGTTTGTTTTAGATGAAAAGAAGAAGTGAGCAGTGAAATGGGGAAGGGAATTCTTTAAGTCTTTATGTTTAAAGCTTTAATGGGAATTTCAGTTCAGGCAAAAAAAAATGCGTCCCCAAATGTAACAGGGACGCATTGCCGGTCCAAAAGGATCGGTTGGAGAAGCCAGTTTATTGTAAATCTAACCTTTGGTTTAAACAGATTGATCCAGGTATTTCTGGTTGAACTCTGCGATACGATTGGTCAATCGGAGAAACTCTTCGCCAGGAATCTGTCGAATCACCTCACCTGATTCACTGTCTACCAAACGGATTACGACTTCATTCGTTTCGTGGTTGACCTGGTAATCAATCTTGTTTTTATCCAGAGTGTTTATTTCTACCTGTGTTTCTGAGCTTGGAAAAACAGAGGATTGCCTTGTTTTGACCATATCCCTATTAATCTCGCCTTCAAAAGTCTCCCTTTCAGGTCTGGAGGTTTGCCCCAGCTGGCCGGGACTTTTTAACCTGCCTGACAAGGAGGAAATATGGATTTCCATATTTATAACCTCCTATTAAATGATTAATTTTAATAATGCTTTCGATCCATTTTTACCCCCTCAGAGTAATAAATTAACCGAGGAGCTGTAAAACAGACTGCGGGATCAGGTTCGCTTGTCCAACCATGGCGGTCGAAGCCTGTACCAGAATCTGGTTTCGAGTTAACAGCGCTACTTCTTCAGCGATGTCTGCGTCTCGAATAGCAGATTCCGCAGCTTGCAGGTTTTCTACAGAGATCGACAGGTTAGAAATAGTTCTTGTCAGCCTGTTCTGTACTGCACCGACCTTACCTCGACCCTGTGTAACAGTAGAAATAGCAGCATTAATAGAGTCCAGGGCTGTCAAGGCACCTGCTGCCGAGGTTACACTCAAGGAGTCAATGGAAAGGCTTGTGGCCGTAACCGCAGCGAGGTTGATCTGTTCGTTGAGGTTAATTCTACTGTTTGACCCACTGTCGATACCAACCTGGATTAGAATCTGGTTGGCTGAAGTAACACCGGAAGCTAATGATCCATCAACCAGGTTCTGTCCGTTAAATTCAGTGGTTGCAGAAATACGGTCAATTTCAAGACGAAGCGCATCAAACTCCAACTGTACAGTTTGGCGTTCCGTCGATCCTACTGTGCCGGTTGCTGCCTGGGAAGCCAATTCTCTAAGCCGAATTAGAATACTGGCTTGTTCGTTTAGCGCACCTTCAGCTACGTTGATTAGGGAAATTCCGTCATTTGCGTTTCGAACAGCCTGTCTCAGCGACCTGATATCTGAACGCAAGGCTTCCGAAATAGCGAGACCTGCTGCATCATCGGCAGCTCTGTTAATCCGGATACCTGATGATATTCGCTCAACCGACTTTGCGAGACGATCGTTATTGCTGCCCAAGATCCTTTGGGCGTTAATTGATGCGATGTTATTAAAGATTCGAACTGGCATTGTAATCCTCCATGATTTAAATTGCGGGTTATTTTTTTAGCCTCCATACTAAAAAAAGCCTCCAAGCTATTAACCCATAGGTGAAGAAACCGTTTCTGCACCTTTAAAATTATGTTTCCTCCTGTTTAATTTTTTGTTTCTTGATACAGGTTACAAACATGCTCAATGAGGCCTATCGGAAAAACTCTAGAGATCTTTAGTTTAAAATTTTATTTTTGGTAATGAAGCGCGGAATTGCGGGGGATAAGTACCGGCTCGGAATGAAACCGATTTTTTAACCCTTTTAAATACAGATTTTTTCTGGTTAGAGCTTCGGGTTGAAAAAACAGGCGGTTTTTAAACGTTATTGGAGAAGATTTAGTAGATTTTGTCCGGAAAAATTGGTTTGTCCCATCATGGATACGGCGGCATTGGATAATATTTGGTTGCGGGTTAGTAAGGCCAGCTCTTCAGCGATGTCTGCATCTCTAATCGTTGACTCAGCTTGGGAAAGGTTTTTAATGGTTGTTTCCAAGTTGCCTAGAATCCGGAGCAACCTGTTTTGCACGGCTCCTACATTTCCCCGGGTTTTTGAAATCGTGTTAAAACTATCTTTAATTACATCAATAGCATTGGAGGCATCTTCTGTAGTAGCAATTGAAATATCGGCCAACCCCAGTTCTGTGGAATTGCTTGCTGAAAGATCCAACTCTTCATTTAGGTTGATTCGGCTTTCAATATTACTGTCCAATCCTATTTGAATGGAAATATGTGAAGAGATTTGCAACGCACTATCCAGAGAACCGTCAATACTCTTTCTTCCTTTAAATTCGGTAGTATCAGAAATGCGATTTAATTCTTCTATTAAAACGGAAAATTCAAGCTGCAATGTCTGGCGTTCCAATTTTCCAACAGTACTTGAGGTGGATTGTGAGGCTAATTCGTTCAGGCGAATCAATATGTTTGACTGGACATTTAGTGCTCCTTCTATGACATTGATCAAAGAAATACCATCGTTGACATTTCGCTCTGCCTGCCTAAGTGTCCGTATATCGGATCGGAGCGACTCCGAAATAACCAGACCTGTTACATCATCGGATCCTTTATTGATCCTAGTCCCAAAGGCGACGTTTTCAATGGATCTTCCTACTTTTTCATTATTGATTCCCAGAAACCTTTGCGCGGTTTGCGATAATATATTATTGGCAATGCTATTTGGCATGATAATTTCCTATTGATTGAAGCAATTGTTATTAATGGTCCGAAGGAATTCTTTGGCCATCATCTGAGAGTCAGGGGCCGATACTGCTGCCTTATGGTTTTCTATTGCAATATTAAGGCTTTTCCTGGTTTTTTGGAGAAGATTTCTCATTGCGAACGACCGCTGTTTTAAACGGTGGGTGATGCCCAAAGCATTTTCAAGCCCCATTACAATTTTGAAGTCCTCTTCGGGATTGCTACAGAAGCCCGAGCCTAAACCCAGTGTCTTCGAAGAAATTTTGGGTATATTTAGACCGGTATTAAAGTTAACCCGGGTTTCAGGGGACCCCGTTACGCCCGCTATCAAATATAAATGTTGGTCGGGATCTCTTGATGCAGATAAGGATCCATCAAGAATTTTTTTTCCTTTGAACTGGATCGATTCTGCGACCTGGTCCAGTTCTTTTTTCTTAAGAGAAATTTTAGCGACTAGTGCTGAACGCCGGGCAACATCAATATTTGAAGCAAGTTGCGGAATAACCAGTTGCTTGATTTCATCTAAATGATTTTCAATTTTTTGATAGCCATCGTCTGCTATTTCCAGTAACTCAATTCCCAAGCCGATATTATGAACGGCCTGGTCCAGATTTTTGAGATCCGTTGCTCGAGTGCTGAATTGAAAAAAATCGTGTTCTAAGTTTTTCTGGGTAAGGTCTTCGCTATCAATTTTAAGCGGTCCCTTGGCTACAGTTTTCTGATCCATTACGGGCTCCTCGCAATAAGCTGGTTAGATCGATGAATAATACGATTAAGCCAGTAACTGCAAAATAGACTGTGGAATCAGATTTGCCTGTCCCACCATAGCCGTTGAAGATTGAACCAGGATCTGATTTCGAGTCAGGGTTGCAATTTCTTCAGCGATGTCCGCGTCGCGAATAGAAGATTCGGCGGCTGCCAGGTTTTCAATTGTAACAGAAAGGTTTGCGACAGATCGTGCCAGCCTGTTTTGCACAGCACCCACTTTACCTCTACCCTGCGTAACCGTAGAGATAGCTGTGTTGATAGAATCTAATGCGGTCAATGCACCATCAGCACTTGTTATACTAAGAGTATTAATTGATAGACTTGAGGCCGTTACGGCCGCAAGAGCTATTTCTGAATTTAAATTGATTCGACTGTTAGCGCCGCTGTCGATTCCCACCTGGATAAGAACCTGGTTTGCGCTTGCTACACCCGATGCTAGTGACCCGTCTACCAGTCCTTGACCATTAAACTGGGTGGTTGCAGCAATCCGATCAATCTCACTTCTGAGAGCACTGAACTCCAATTGAATGGTTTGTCGCTCCGTCGAACCTACTGTGCCGGTTGCAGCCTGAGAAGACAATTCTCTAAGCCGAATGAGAATACTGGCTTGTTCGTTCAGCGCACCTTCAGCTACGTTGATTAGGGAAATTCCGTCATTTGCGTTTCGAACAGCCTGTCTCAGCGACCTGATATCTGAACGCAAGGCTTCCGAAATAGCGAGACCTGCTGCATCATCGGCAGCTTTGTTGATCCGAATACCTGATGATATTCGCTCAACCGACTTCGCGAGACGATCGTTGTTGGAGCCCAAAATCCTTTGAGCATTTACTGAGGCTATGTTGTTGAAAATTCTTACTGGCATATCCCTAATCCTCCACCATGAGTTAGATATTTGCTGCGATTAAATTTTTTTTAACTGGTACTGCTGCCCCTGAAGGATATTTTTTTAGGGTGGCTTCCTTTCAGCTTTCCACCGCTTCCTTAAATTTTTTCTCCTAAGGATGGTAAGGAATTTTTTAGTCCCTTTTTCAGGGCACTTCCCTACTCAATTACGGTTATCGGCTCAAAAGCTTAGAACTTTAAAAAAAGTTAAAAAATTATTGTTTTTTTGTGCGCCAGTCAATTTGATCGATTTGGGCGTTTATAGAGGCTATTTCAGGATGGGATTCCAGAAAATTTATAACTTCTTTTAAATCAATAGGGGAGGGGGATTTGTGCTGTGAGAAAATCTTTTCCATTAGAGCGAAATCTTCGGGTGTGTCTACCGTCAACCGAAAGGGACAATTTTTCAAATAAGGAGGGGCGTCGACCCGGGAAATCTCAAATTTATCAAAATGGTCATAAAACCAGGTGGTCACATGTTCTCGATATCTGGAATCTTCAGCTTGTTTGCTGATTTCTTTCAGGGCTTCTAAACGAACGACTTCGGAACCCGTTCCTAATGGAATGGAATCCCCACATATCGTGTAATCGGCATTCGAATCGATATGAGCATGTATCAAAGATCGCAGAAGAGAAATGTCTATAATAGGGTTGTCGCCACAGACGCGGACAATATGTTGGGCTTTGATGGTTTCTCCTGCCTGAATGAATCTTTCCAGAACATTTTTCTCATCCCCCTGAAAAACAGCAACACCGTGGTTTTTGGCGATTTCAATGAGAGGGGCTTCAGATTTTGCCCTCGTGGTTGCTAATTGAATAAGATCAATTTCAGGGACCTGTTGCAATCGAATAATGATATGCTCAAGAATGGAATGTCCTGAAAGAAGGCGGGCACTTTTTCCTGGAAAACGTGAAGACCCCATTCTTGCTTGAATAATTGCTGCAACCATTGTTTCTGAAATTGATATGATTTGGGAGCAGGTATTGTAACCTTTTGAAAGTTATTTGTAATGTCGAAAAAATCACACTCGTTGATCCGACCCCCAAAACTTCACCCCGGCCACAAAGTGGGTATAGTAGCTCCTGCAGGACCGGTTAACAGGGAGCAGTTGGAAAAGGGATTGGATGTGATTTCTGAAATGGGGTTTGAGCCTGTTCTGGGAAATTTCGTCTATGAGCGGTCGCGGTATCTGGCGGGAACGGACTCGCAGCGGGCAAAAGATGTTATGGATATGGTCCGAAACCGGGAAATAAAAGCCGTCTTTTGTGCAAGGGGGGGATATGGAGCGAATCGGATTCTTGATCATTTAGACGCAAAAGTAATTCGAAACAATGCAAAAATTTTTGTGGGATCCAGTGATATTACGGTGCTGCTACATTATCTTTACCTCAAAGCCGGTGTGCCGGGGTTTCATGGACCCATGATTGCCGGAAGCTTTGGTCGGGCTCCAATGAAATCCTCGCGTGCACAATTCAAAAATATTTTAATGGGAAAACCAACCCTGCTTCGTTGCCGAAAAGCCAGGATTTTTTCCAGAGGCTCTGCAACGGGAAAAATAACCGGAGGCTGTCTCACCCTGCTATGTCGCTCTCTCGGAACTCCCTGGGAAATACAAACCCGCAACCGGATATTGTTCATAGAAGATGTGAATGAGCCCCTGTATAAACTGGATGGAATGTTGTGGCAGTTGATGGCAGCAGGAAAGTTTAAGGGGGTCCGCGGGATCGTTTTCGGTGAAATGGTAAACTGCAGACCCCAAAAATCCGGGGAAGGAAAATTGGAGAATATTCTTGCCGACCTGTTTCCGGATTCTAAAATTCCCATCCTCTCCCATTGCCCGATAGGTCATGGTAAGGAAATCTGGACATTGCCTATGGAAACACAAGCTACTCTGGATTCTTCGAAAAAAACTCTTGAGTTGAAAAACGGTGGGGTCAAGTAAGACGAATACAAACCCCTTTTTCTTTTAAATAGTGTTTGGTTCCGTCAATAGTGAATTCTTTGAAATGAAAAATGGAAGCAGCCAGCACTGCATCTGCTTTGCCATCGGTGATTCCTTTATATAAATGTTCAAGGGTGCCGGCACCCCCTGAGGCGATTACCGGGATGGTCACGGATTGGGAAACAGAACGATTCAAATCCAGGTCATAACCTGATTTGGTGCCGTCTCGATCCATGCTGGTCAGAAGAATTTCTCCGGCTCCATAGGTTTGCATTTGCTTCGCCCATTTAACGGCATCTATATTTGTGGCTTTTCTTCCCCCGTGGATATAGACCTCCCAGGTCGGACCGGCATCATTTCCCGTTAACAATAAATCCGGATGTTCATCGGCCCAACTCGGAATGGAAGGGGTATCCGTTGAAGATTTTCTCTGCTTTGCGTCAATCGCGACGACAATGCATTGGCTTCCAAAACGTTCCGCCGCTTTTTGGACAAATTCCGGATTTTTAACTGCCGCGGAGTTGATAGCCACCTTGTCAGCCCCGGCTTTTAACAGGTTTCGAATGTCATCCAGATCCCGAACACCGCCCCCTACCGTAAGGGGCATAAATACTTTTTCAGCGGTGCGGGCTACGACATCAAGTATGATGTTGCGATTTTCATGGGAAGCCGTGATGTCCAGAAAGGTGAGTTCATCGGCCCCCTCTTTCTCATAGGCCTCGGCAATTTCAACGGGATCACCGGCGTCACGCAAATTGACAAAATTAACTCCCTTGACCACGCGGCCGTCTTTAACATCAAGACAAGGTATGATGCGCTTAATCAGCATGGTTGTTGAACGAGATTTTTAGCGTCCCTGTAGGACAGGGTTTTGTCATAAAGTGCTTTTCCAATAATGACTCCTTCTACGCCGGAAGATTCAAGTTTCATCAGGTTTTTAATATCTTCAAGACGACTGACTCCACCTGAGGCGATCACCGGTAATTGGGCGGCTTCGGCAAATTCCTTTATGCTTTCCAGGTTGGGACCCTGGAGCATCCCGTCGCGGCTTATATCCGTAAAGATAAACCCGGCAATGCCGTATCCCCGCATTTTAACTGCAAGGTCGGTCGCCTTCTGATCAGAAACTTCAACCCAGCCCTTCACCGCAACCAAACCGTCCCTGGCATCAATACCCACAATTATTTTTCCCGGGAATTTTTTACATGCCTGTTCTACGAATTCGGGTTCTTTTTGGGCAATGGTTCCGAGAATGATCCGGTAGACCCCGGCGTTGACATATTCTTCTATTGCGGAAAGAGTTCTAATACCCCCTCCAACCTGAATGTCAACAGAACTGCTGTAAATAATTTCTTTTACGATCTTTGAGTTTTTGGGCGAGCCTTCAAAGGCTCCATCCAGGTCCACCACGTGAATAAGTTGTGCACCTTCTTCATCCCAATGGTCTGCCATTTCCTGAGGATGGTCAGAATATATTGTTTCCTGGTCCGCTTTTCCCTGGGAAAGCCGTACACACTTGCCGTTTTTTATGTCCACCGCGGGTATTATTTTCATCGAAGCTCTTGGGTTTAATTTTTATAAAGGCAGATATTAACAAATTTTCAGGGTAACCTCGAATTATTCTAGGATTTAAAATCGCAGCCCTTCGCCGGGAATAAAGGTGAATAAATTTGCCGGATTGCCAATTCAGCCCTTTGCGTTATATAATCTCCTTCCTTGACTGGGGTTTCCCACCATTACCATCTTAACTTTTGTAACCCGGATATCAGGCATGGCTTTTAAAGTTGAAAAATCGGATTTGGAAGGGGTTTTATTGATCACACCTGAAGTGCATACAGATCCCCGAGGCAGATTTTTTGAAAGTTTCCAAAAAGACAGATATCAGGAAATGGGGATAAAGGAGGAGTTTGTCCAGGATAACCAGTCGGTTTCCCAAAAAAATACCATTCGAGGTCTACACTATCGGGTTGCGCCAGAGCAATCCAAACTGGTGCGCGTAATCCGGGGCGAAGTATTCGATGTGGTGGTTGATATTCGAAAAGACTCTTCCACCTATGGGCAGTGGAGGGGTTATACTTTGTCGGATTCCAATTATCTTCAAATTTATATTCCCGTGGGTTTTGCGCATGGGTTTTGTGTTCTCAGCGAAACGGCCGAGTTTTTATACAAGGTATCGGAGTACTATTCTGCAGAAAAAGAAAAAGGAATTATGTGGAATGATCCCGATATTGGAATTGAATGGCCGACATCAAAACCGGTTCTTTCGGAAAAAGACAAAATCAACCCGGCATTTAAAGATTTGTATTCCGATTAAAAGGTGGAGAGCTTAAGAAACTTTACTGGTAAGAAATTTGTTGAATTCTGAATAAGCCAGACTCACGGTGTCTTCAATATTCAGGTCGGCTCCGTTTTCGATGTTAGGAATATTTTTAACAAGGGTTTCATCGAGGCTGTTTTTCTGCAGCTTCTCAAAACTACCGGATCCCATTTCATTTTTATAAAGAGCCAGAATCTCTCCGGCAATTGACTTCCCGGGTTTACTGTCCAGAATTTGGTCGTAGTCGTATCCCTTTTTTTCCCCAAATTCCAGGAGACGGCTGATTTTTGCCGACATGGCTTCGTAATTTTCTTCCCCAATGGTTACATGGACAGACTTTGCGAAAACGGGAAAAAGGCAATCGGGCAAACCGGGCTTTCTGATATTTTTTTCCATTAACCGTAGGAAAAACCTGCCCACATGTTTTTTCCTCTGATTCAGATCTTTCTTTTTCATCCTTCTTTTTGTTCTTGCTTTATCCCCGTCTGAGCCAGCCCCGGAAGAAGAAGCGGTAATTTCGTTTATTAACTGAGCAAACATTGCCCTGGTGCCTTCTTCGGCAAGATTGAACTGCTGGTCGGATTTTAAATCGGAATTATCCGAGGCTATTTTCAAGATTTTAAAAATTATGTCTTGTATCAGTGTGTCGCTCATTAGAATTATCGGGTCTGATTTTTCAAAAAGGCTTTAAATTTTGGGGAACGGAACATCGAATATTTTTGTCAAAAATCTTTACGGCCCATACAGGATTCAGAAGTGCTGCCTTTTAAAAAAGCCTATCATAAATTAATAATAAACAATCCTATCCGGAAAAATAAAATAAAGCCCATAAAAACAATAGGTTTTGCTTGTGGAAAGTTCAGGCTTTTTTTTCTTATGTTTACTGTAAACTTTGCCGATAAATTATTTGGAGGGAAAAAAGCTTATTAGCAATCTGAACGAATCTTTATCATGACTCTTGATATAACAGAATTGAATTTGCAAGGAGGGCCCAGGGAGCAACGCAGCAGTGCTGCCGCCGTGAGCGCCTCCGTTTCAAGCGAATTGAACATTAGAACCCAGGAAGGGGATCTGGTGAATCTTTCGTTTTCGAGTGAGCAGTCCCTTCAAGAGTCGCGCACACAAACTCAATCCCAAGAATCTGGTTCCTACCAGGAAATCAGCACGGTTGCCAGAGCCGCATCCAGTTACTCAATCTCTGTACAGGGAGATTTAAATGAAGAGGAACTGGCGGCAATCAATAAACTCGCCAGGGAAATTTCACCCATTGCGAAGGAATTTTTTGCAAATGGGGGATTTGACTTTGAGAGCTCTGGTGATGTATTAGCAGCTAATCTTGGGGTGATCCAGGAAGTGGAACTTTCTTTGGAGCGCACGATCGTAGCTGCATTCGCAACCAGAACGGGCACACAATTGCCGGAAGAGGGTTTTTCCCCTGAAGATGTTGAAGCGGCCTTGAGCAATTCATCCGATGCATTGGAAACCGAGGGCATTCGTGATTTTCCAGCACTGGTACAGGCCACTTTTGATGCTGTCTTTGAAGCAGAAGCAGCCAGTATTCCCGAAACAGATCCCATTCTTCGTTCTTTGAACGATCTTATGGATTTCATCCGTCAGCGGTTGGGAGAGTATTTTGGACCCGACAATGTTGAGCTTCCACCAGAAGCACCGGTTCCCGGTGATGGATCTGCTGGGACGGTAGAACCGTCTAACCCGGAAGTCGTTTAAAACCAGGCGGGTTCCTGATCCGCTGGACTTGAATCTCATTCCCATGTTGTTTGGTCAGCGTTCAGTGGGTGCGTCACCGGTGGTGAGCCCGGCAACGATTCGAAAAACGCCTGGGTTTTCTTCACGACATGATATCAACCCGGTTACCGATCATTTTCCCATGAGCAAGGTGAACGATGACATGGAACATCTTCGCCAGGGAAAGGCCAGGTATCGTCTGGTACTGGATAATGATGGGACGTGATCTTTTTCTTTTTATAGTAAAAAGCTGTAAGATCTCTTTTAGTTTTAAGAGCATTGACCTGTTCCCACGGGGCGTGGCCCGGCTAGGGCATGAGGGCGCCGTTATTGATGTCGATGGTTTGTCCGGTCAGTGAGGTTTGTTGTTCGGAAAGCAGGTAGCCCACGAATTGGGCGATTTCTTCGGGTTCTGACATTTTTCCCAAAGGAACTTGTTTCATGGCTTCCCGGTACGCTTGCTCCCGGGTGATACTTAAAGCTTCAGCGAATCCATCAATTCCCTCCTGGGCCATATCGGTATTGACCCACCCGGGACAAAGGGCGTTGATCAGAATTTTATTTCCGCTGTGTTCGGCAGCCAGGGAACGGGTGAGGCCGAGCAAACCGGCCTTGGAAGCACAATAGGCAGAGTAGCCGGGTACACCCAGTCTTGCCAGGATGGATGAAAGGATCACTATCTTTTTATAAGGAGCCTCATCCTTTTTCAAGAAAGGCAGACACTCCTGTACCGTTTGGTAAGTTCCCGTAAGATTCGTTTCAATGACTTCATTCCATCGGTCTTTTTCTCCGTAGGTATTTTCCCCTCCGATTCCCGCGTTGGCAACAAGACCGTACAAGGATGTAATGTTGTTTTCTTCTAAAGCGGATTTTACGTCCCCTTTTTTTCTTATATCGCAGGAGTGGGTCGAATGATTCTCCGGGTTTTTCAATTGGCTTTTGGTTTTTTCGAGATTGTCCAGATTGCGTCCACAGAGAATCAATGAAAACCCTTGCTCAGCAAGAGTGAGCGCGATGGACCGTCCAATCCCGGTTCCTGCTCCTGTTATAAGAACGATTTGAGTCATGTTCGGATATTACTAGCGGGTTCTTTCTGAAGGCTGATTCCTTGAGGGGTTCAACAGAATTTTTACATATCCCGACAGGATTTCGGCTTTTTTTATATCGTTGGAGTTTTTGTAAACCTGTACCAGGTTGTTGAGCATTCTTACGAGCGTTTCCCTTTGGGTGGACTGCGACAAAAAATGTTCTTCAAATGGGTAACCCATTTGCTCCACGATCTTCACGCATTCGTTTTTTGTCAAAACTCGACCCAGATGGAAGGGGTCAAAATAGATCGGTTCTATTGGCAGACTGTATTTCACGATATAGTGTCCGGGCATGCCCACACCGACAATGGGGAGGTCCAGCCTTTTTGCCAACAGGACACACAGGGCCGAAAGGGTGATGGGCAATCCGGTATGGTTTTCCAGCACCTTATTTATGAAGCTGTTGTCGGGATTATGGTAGTTTTCCTTGTTACCTTTGAACCCATTTTCCTGGAAAAGAAAACGAGTGAATTCAGCCACAATCTCCTGAGGATTCGCATCTGCATCTAAATTCTCTGAAAGTTTTTGTGCCAGGTCATCCAGTTTTTGACGGCATATTTCCGGGTCGGATTCTGGATACCCAAATTCCATGATGAGCATCATTCCCGCCTCCAGGTCAACATCCTGCCCCAGCCCTTTGCGGGCCAATTGTCTGAATTTTTCAGCGAGTTTATTTGGAAGGATATTCTGGATTACCAATTGAGCCTGGATGCGCAGCGCTTCGTCTTCGCCACGGGTGGCTATTTCCAAAAAGGGCAGGGCGTCTTCACCCAATTCGACCAGTTGATCGCGAACGCGACTCCTCACAAATTCATCCCGGTCCGTCAGCAATTTGATGAGGGATGAAATCTGGCCTAAACCTTTATCTTGTTCCATTTTTAAAAGGCAAAAAAAGCCTGATGCAGGGGGGGTGACCGCCGCCTGCATCAGGCAGTAATTTTATAAGTCCGGCTGCGGTGTTGTGCGCAAATAAGGCTTGATGACTTTATGGCCTTTTGGAAATTTCGCCGGAATATCTTCTGTTTTGATGGCGGGTACGACCACACAGTCGTCGCCGTGCTTCCAGTCTACCGGAGTTGCAACCTGGTAATTTGCAGTGAGTTGAAGAGAATCGATAACACGAAGGATCTCGTCAAAATTTCTTCCGGTGGAAGCGGGATAAGTGAGGGTTAGCTTTACGGTTTTATCAGGACCAATGATAAATACGGACCGAACCGTCAGATTATTCAAGGCGTTAGGGTGAATCATATCGTACAGTTCCGCGATTTTTTTATCTGGGTCAGCAATGATCGGATAGTTGACCGAGCAGCTTTGTGTTTCATTGATATCATTGATCCAGCCTTTGTGGTCGTCAACAGGGTCTACACTCAGTGCGAGAACTTTTACGTTTCTTTTATCGAATTCACTTTTCAGGTTGGCCACTCGACCCAGTTCGGTGGTGCATACCGGGGTATAGTCTTTGGGATGCGAAAACAGGATTCCCCATCCGTCCCCAAGGTATTTATGGAATTCGATGGTTCCTTCGGTGGTGTCTGCCGTAAAATCCGGCGCGGTGTCTCCTAATCTGATTGCCATGATTTGCTTACCTCTAAAAAAAGTTATAAATTGGAAAAATACTTTTCCCAAGTCTGTCCGAATAACCCGTCTAAAACCCGCGGGTTTTCAATAAGAAAAAGAATAGGGGTGATCGATATTAGGGTAAAATTATACCACAACGTGCAAACAGGGAAAATATCCCCAAAACAATCCAAAAACAACTATATGGCTGTGTATATATAATAATGTAGTTATTTAGATGACTTGGGGTTATTGAAGATGCAAATTATTTGAGGGAGTCGGGAAAAAATCCACCATGGCCAGTTACAATATTGAACAAACGAGGGAGTTGTTGCTCAAGGTCTGGTCCGTTCTGTTGATGGCATTGTATGGGGTGGGTTTCCTGCGTGAAAAAATGCTGGTCCAACAGGCAGAGGCTTTGAAAGAGGATGTGTTGCCGGATGTGGCGAAACTGTTTTTTTTCGCCCTGATGTTTGTGGCGTTTTTGATAGATATCGTTGAAATGCGTGAAGATAAGGAAAAGGCGTACCGGTTTTTGTTTTTATCCCTGTTGCTGGGAGGGCTATCCGCGACGATCAGCGCGATGCAATACCATGCGATCTCCTGGGTGATGGGGGGCTGACTGCCTTGCGGGATCGCGGGGGTTTAAGTAGAATAGATTGAAGTTCCCAGCCAAAAATTCAAAGTGGGCCGTTAGCTCAACTGGCAGAGCAACTGACTCTTAATCAGTAGGTTGAAGGTTCGATTCCTTCACGGCTCACCAATAAATTCAATGGGTTACAGTTTAGGCTGTAGCCCATTTTTTATTATGTTTACCAAAATGTTTACCAAATGATGGGTAAAATCCAGCACCCTTTTCCCCGCTTGGATTTGGGTGAATAATTTAAGGATTGGGGA
>WAIB01000036.1 GCA_009873655.1 Nitrospinota bacterium
TTAAAAATCTGCAACCCGCTCGACCCATTCTGGATGATCTATAAAAGGGTTTCGGTTTCCCTGTATGGCTTCAATCCTGTCATTACGAATTTCTTCCCAATCATCGGGGGGATCCTCAAAATGCCATTTCCTCAACATATCCTCCTGGTCTTCGCGCAAGGAAATTTTGTATTGGTAGGACATGTATAAATAAGCGCGGGCAATATTTCCTCTAATGCTTTTAGCAGGTTTTTCCCCCGGGCAGAATTCATATTCCCACATGCCCCCGTAAAGGGCGGAGCCTTCCATTGAAAGAGGCCTATTAATGGCCGGAAAAATATTGTGCATGTCCGATTCCATTTTTTTATATTTTGGAGAAACTTCAGAACAACACCGAGCTCCCTCCACTTTTATTCCATCGGAACGGACACATAAATTTTTGGTCCAGCACTTGAGAGGTTTTCCAAATACATGCTCTGGCATCATGGCCACCCATTCCAGGGTTCGCAAATCTTTATTCTTTAAAAGATTTTTACTTCCTCTCTCGCAGATATTTGGAGATACCTGCTGGATTTTGTCAAAAGCGCAACCACAATGAAAAGTTTTGAACCTCCCGGCCAGCTTGTAAACCCTGTTCAACTGTTTCTCTGCCGTTTCCCGACTCACCAGGGAGGACGGCAAAAATTCACCACTGTCCAATTGCTGCGAGTAGCCCAATTGAGGAAGGCAAATTATTATTAAAATAAAAATGAATATAAGTTTTGCTCGCATTAGCCGGGACTTTCTTCACGTCCGTGAACCAGAAAAGTAATAATGTATATAACCAGAGCCAGTATAGATAGATATTTAGTTCCGAAAAGCATTGAGCTGTATTCGAATAAGCCACCACAAATGGCCCCCATTAAATTATAAACCAGGGAAAGGGTGGGCTCTTTTCTATATTTAAAAATCTGCGAAAACAAAAGACCTGCAAAAAATAAAGGGACTGCTGTAATCAAAGCGCCTTGCCTACTCGGGTTTCTCCCACATTTCCTGTATGAACGAGTTGGTTCGATGCACCAGGTGACAATGCTTGCATCCCGTTTTTCCCAGCAGACCGATATTTTTCCAGAATTTCCCGGGGTTGGGTTTATCGGCATTGAGTTCCCGGCTCATACCGGCAAAGGCCGTATCCGCATCCGACCCCACATAAAACCGCTTAACATCCTGCATCGCGTGGCATTTGGAACAGGTCGATTTCAATTCCATGAATCGGGACTTGAAAATTTTTAGAGCTTTTGCGGCCCGCCCATACTGGCCCTCACTAAAATTAACGGTCACCCCTTTAAATGACGAGGAAATAGACCCCATGTATTCATCAAACTCAATTTCCTTTTCACTTATCGGATCTGTTACTTTTATCTTATGAAAGCTGGGCCAATGAAACTTTGCCCAGACCGATACCTCGTTCTCCGCATGGCATTTTCCACAGGTCCTTCCGAGACCTCCTGAGGCTTTACCTGCCTTTGCAATATCGTGGGTCTTGGCGGCGGCGGCAAATTCCTCTGCAGCTTTGACATCAAAATAGTCTTCCCATTCCGGAACCATCTCCGAAGTCTTTTTATATTCCTCCACTAATTTATTCGCGTGTTTGTCTACGTTTTCAAAATCCTTTTCCTTGAGATTGACAAACACCCCGCCAAAATGGGTGCTCATTTTATGCATTTGCTGAATCCATTTGGGCTGTTTGCTTTGCGGCGGATAATATTTGCTCAAAGACTCCGGCGGCTCTTTGACCACCATGTCCTTAGCCTGGATGGGAACTGCCAAACCGGCAAATGCAAGGGCAATAAAAAGAACTCGAAAAGGTTTCATCAATCAACTCCTTAAATGAATTTTATCTGGTCACCGCTTTTGAAAAAACGGGTTGTTTATCTTTTGACCACGCCGGCTGGTATTTTAATTCTACAACCGCTTTTGATACCGGATCAAAAAGACGATACCGGAAATTTATTTTTTTATTGTAGGGCAATGCCGTTTCCTGTTGAGGCGCGATGATTTCTTTTGCACTGTCAACCTCTTCCTCTTCATCGTTAAAAAACTGGATGTAAAGATAAAGCCTTGGGTCTCCATTATCGGCGGTTGGAACGAAATGCGGTATGGTGTTATTTTTAAGACTGAGGCTAAAAAATTTTTCCTCCCAACCTGTTTCGAGAATCACATCCTTTTCCGTTATTTTACCATGTAAAAAACGGTGGTCGCCCACCCACCTTTTTTTATGCAATAAATTCAGTCCTTTCTTCTGTGTCAGCCGGCCCTTTTTGCGGGGCATGTGGCAGTCCTGGCAGGTGTCTTCTACCTTGGTCGCCTTCCATTCCTTGAATGTTTTCTGATGACAGGACCCGCAAAAACCGGAACGTACGTAATCGGGATTGCGGTAGGTGGGGTGCGGGGGTGCCAGCAGGTCATAAGGCCCATTCATTTTATTGTCGATGAAATGGCAGGACACACAATAGATCCCTTCATCGCGAAGGTCCATCCGCGGTTCGGGTTTTTCACCCTGGACCGACTGCGGGATATGACAGGGAAGACATTTTTCCTTGCTGCGATTCTCGGAGGCTTCTATAAAAGTTTCGCTGGTCCATGAAATGGAATGCCGGCTTTCCTTCCATGCCTCAAAAATATTCTTGTGACACTCGGAACATTTTTCCGCCTTGGGCCTTTTCAGAATTTGAGGATCACGCGCCAGCTCTAGCGCGAACTCGGGAATCCACTCAAATCGTTCGTTGATGAGGAAATAAAGCAACCCCAGACCCGAAATGCCCAGCAAACCGAGCCCCACCAGCAAATCAAATATTCGGGAAGATTGTTTCATAATTTTGGAGACGGAAAACCAGCCTGATGATTTCTCCCGGCTGTCGTGAGAATGGACTTTTTGTCTCCAGCCTCAGGCTGGGAATTGTTTGAGGAATCGAAGATCGTTTTCGAAAAAAAGGCGGATGTCGTTGATGCCGAACTTGAGCATGGCAATGCGTTCTATGCCGAGACCGAAAGCAAACCCCGTCCACTTTTCCGGATCGTAGTTGACGAATTGAAAAACAGCCGGGTCCACCATGCCCGCTCCTAAAATTTCCAGCCAACCGGTTTGCGAACAGACACGACAACCTTTACCGCTGCACATCACACATTGAATATCCACTTCCGCACTCGGGCAGGTGAAAGGAAAGAAACTGGGACGGAAACGGATTTTCGTATCCTTGCCGAAAACCTCATGCAGAAAAATATCCATGATCCCTTTCAAATGGCTGAACGACACATCTTTATCCACCATCAAGCCTTCGATCTGGTGGAACATGGGCGTATGCGAAACATCGGAATCGCAACGGTAAACTTTTCCCGGCGCAATGATGCGCAGGGGAGGCTCGCGATTTTCCATGACGTGAATCTGAACGGGAGAGGTGTGCGTCCGCAATACCGTTTCATCTTCTATATAGAAGGTGTCCTGCATGTCTCTTGCGGGATGGTCCTTGGGAATGTTCAACGCCTCAAAATTATAGTAGTCCGTTTCAATTTCAGGGCCTTCTTCCACCTGGAAACCCAGGCCGAAAAATATGGAAGTGATTTCTTCCATAACCTGGGAGATGGGGTGCAACGAACCGGTCAACTCTTTCCTTCCCGGCAGTGTGGTGTCGAAAGTGGCTTCCGATTTTTTAGAGGTTTTGGAACCGAGACCTGCGCCCTTGCTGTTGATTCCCTGTTCAACATGCTGCTTGAGAATGTTGATGTCTTTTCCAAGTTTGGGCTTGTCTTCGGGAGAGGCGTTGCGCAGCTCCTTCATTAAACTTTGCAGCTGGCCTTTCTTGCCAAGGAAGTCTATACGAATCTGTTCGAGTTGTTTCGGGTCGGAGATGGACTCCAAGCGGGAATCGAAGTCCTGACGGAGTTTGTTGATGGTTTCTATCATTCAGGCGGCCCCTCAATGAGGGGCAGGTTTTCTTCCCCGACGGAATCTGGAAACCTACGCGAGTTGCGCGCGGGCGGTTTCGGTCAGGGATTTAAAGGTTTCCTGATTATTAATGGCGAGATCAGATAAAACTTTGCGGTCCAGTTGAATATCCGCTTTTTTCAAACCATACATGAACTGGCTGTAGCTCATACCTTCTGCCCGGACCGCGGCGTTGATCCGCGCGATCCAAAGTCGGCGGAACTCGCGCTTGCGATTTTTGCGGTCGCGGTAAGCGTAACTCAGGCCATGTTCAACGGCTTCACGGGCTTTACGAAACGCGGTGCTTCGCACACTGCGATAGCCCTTGGCCATCTTTAATATTTTTTTTCGTCTTCTCCGGGATACGGTCCCGTTAACTGCACGTGGCATTTTTCATTTTCTCCTTTATCAAACTATGTACTTGAACGTTGCCTCGCCCACTCTGAAAGGGCAATTACTCAGCAATGCGCCCAAAAATTTTCCGATCTCCCGGCAACCTTTGCAAAGTTGCCTCTCCCGTTAGAGAGTTAATACGGTATTAATGCTTTTATGCGTTGCGCATCTGATGCCGCCATGATGCTGGACTTACGCAGATTTCTTTTTCGCTTGGTGGTTTTGGTCGTCAAAATATGGCTGGTGAAAGCGCTATTTTTACGAATTTTTCCGCTGCCCGTTCTTCTAAACCTTTTGGCAGCCCCCCGGTTTGTTTTCATTTTTGGCATTGCTCACTCCGCTGATTCGTTGTTAGGTACCGTGGCTTCGGTACCGGACTCCTGATCTTCTTCAACCGCCTTTTCTACTGCGGGCTTAGAGGATTTTTGTGGAGCCCCTTTCTTTGACTTCGTATTTTTAGGGGCCAGTACCATAACCAGGGTACGGCCTTCCTGTTTTGCCGATTGTTCGATAATGGCAATATCTTCTGTCTGTTCCGCGACCCTCTCTAAAACCTTCTGCCCAAACTCGCGATGAACGATCTCCCGGCCCTTGAAAAAGATAACGACCTTTGCCTTATCGCCGTTTTCCAAAAACCGGTGCACATGCTTCATCTTGAAATCGAAATCATGCTGGTCGGTGTTGGGCCGGAACTTGACTTCCTTCACGTGAACCACTTTCTGGTTCTTCTTCGCTTCGTGTGCCTTTTTACTGGCTTTATACTTATGTTTGCCGTAATCCATGATCCGGCAAACGGGCGGGTTGGAATTGGGTGCTACTTCCACAAGATCCAAATCCTGATCTTCTGCCATCCTTATGGCTTCGTCGGTGGGTATAACTCCTAGCGGTTCTCCATCATCTCCAATTACGGAAACTTCCCTGACCCGGATCATTTTATTGACGCGTTGTTTCTGTTTAATTTAAAACTTTCCTTTTCTAAAAATTAATCAACCGTCAGAATCTATGGTACGGTTTTCCACAGCTTCTTTGACTTCATCCATAAACGTTTTTAAATCAAGAGTCCGCGTTTCTTTAGACCGTCTCCGGCGGACCCCCAGAGTGGAAGCTTCCACTTCTTTGTCCCCTAAAACAATCATATAGGGGATTTTCTGTAATTGGGCCTCGCGTATTTTGAACCCAATCTTCTCATTTCGCAAGTCTTTTTCTACGCGAATCCCTGATTCTTCAAGCTCTTGGGCTATTTTTTCGGCATAATCAACGTGTTTATCGGTGATCGGCAGCAAAATAACCTGCACTGGGGCCAGCCATAACGGAAACGCCCCTGCATAATGCTCGATCAGGCACCCGAAAAACCGCTCCAACGACCCCATCAAGGCACGGTGCAGCATGATGGGCTGCTTGCGTTGACCGTCTTCTTCAATATAGCTGATGTCAAACTTTTCAGGTAGATTAAAATCCACCTGCACCGTCGACACCTGCCAGTACCGGTTCAGACTGTCCTTGATCTTGATGTCGATCTTGGGACCGTAAAATACCCCCTCGCCCGGGTCGACTTCAAACTCCAGTCCCTTATTATTGAGCGCGGTCTCCAACGCCTTCGTCGCGTTCTCCCATCCCTCGTCCGAGCCGACATATTTTTCCGGCCGTGTGCTCAGGTAAATTTTGTACTCGTGGAACCCGAACGACTGCAGGATAAAAATGATGAGGTCCAGGACCTTGGTGATTTCATCTTCTATCTGGGATGGACGGCAGAACAGATGCGCGTCGTCCTGCGTGAACCCGCGTACCCTCAGCAGTCCGTGCAACACCCCCGACCGCTCGTAGCGGTAAACCGTTCCCAGTTCCCCGAAGCGGATCGGCAGGTCGCGGTAGCTTCTCAGCTTGGCCTTGTAGATCTGGATATGGAACGGACAGTTCATCGGCTTCATCACGTATTCCCTGCCTTCCACTTCCATGTTCGAGAACATATTGTCCTTATAAAATTCCGTGTGACCGCTGGTCTTCCATAAATCTATTTTCGCCGCGTGCGGAGAGATGACCATCTCGTAGCCATGTTTGAAATGTTCCTGCTTCCAGAACTCTTCCATCAGGTGGCGGATGCGCGCGCCCTTCGGATGCCAGAGGATGAGTCCGGGTCCGATATCGTCGGACACGGAAAACAGGTCGAGCTCTTTACCGAGCTTGCGGTGGTCCCGCTTCTTCGCTTCTTCCAGCCGTTTCAGGTAGAGACGCAGTTCCTTCTCCGTACTCCAGGCGGTGCCGTAAATGCGCTGGAGAACGGGATTCCGCTCATCCCCGCGCCAGTAGGCCGAAGATGTATGCAACAGTTTGAACGCCTTGATCTTTTTGGTCGATTCCACATGCGGTCCGCCGCACAGGTCGCCCCATTCGCCCTGCGTGTAGAGGGTGATCGGTTCACCGGGGTCGATGCCTTCAATGATCTCGACCTTGAATGTTTCGCCCATGTCGCCGAACTTTTTGATCGCCTCTTCGCGGGTGATTTCACTGCGCACGATGGGCGTGTCTGCCGCGGCGAGTTCTTTCATGCGCTTTTCGATTTTTTCCAGGTCTTCGGGAACGAAGGCTTCCTTGCGGGAGAAGTCGTAGAAGAACCCGTCTTCGATCACGGGTCCGATGGTGACCTGCGTGCCGGGGAACAGTTCCTGAACGGCCTGCGCCATGAGATGGGCGCAGCTGTGGCGGATGGTTTCCAGCTCGGTTGGATTTTCGTTCGGTATCATTGATTAAAAATAGTTTATCTGGCTCGTCATCGCGAGCAACTGAAAGGAGCGTGGCGATCCAGATTTTCCTGGATTGCGTCGTCGTCTATCGACTCCTCGCAATGACAGTTTAAAATTGTTGTCTCTGGATAACAGACCCTAAAAAAAAACATCATGCACTCCGGCATGATGCCCGATTAATTATAGACCATAAACCACTGAAAAAATAGGCACGGGCGGTTTCGAACCGCCGACCCCTTGCATGTCAAGCAAGTACTCTACCCCTGAGCTACGCGCCTGAAAAAACAGATGGTTGATATTCTAATTCTTACAGAGGATTTGGTCAACCCCGGAGAGCAATGGGGCCAATTATGGAGCCTTTGCTTAAAAAGATTCCTCTCCCCTGGAGGGAGAGGCAAGGCGTAAGCCGCGGTGAGGGGGCGTTAATTATTCTTCCTTTAATCCCTCTCCCCTCTGAGGGAGAGGGAGTTTATTATCGGTGGTTCGTCGCTGGCCCAGCGCCTGGCTCCAAGGCAACGCCTTGTCGAAAAGTTGGCAAACCTAAAGTAAAAGGCCAAATCAAGAGGGTTCGCTTTACGGGTGATGACCTATGGGCCCTACCCCTACGGGGCATGAATTCTACTGAGGGAGATATAACACACACCTAGTGGTATATCTCCCCGCCTTTGGCTTTGAAGGTTTCGGACATTTCTTTCATACCTTCTTCGAGAGCCTGTTTTTCTTCGAGGCCTTTTTGCTGTGCGTAGTCGCGGACGTCCTGCGTGATTTTCATGGAACAGAAATGCGGTCCGCACATGGAACAGAAATGCGCCGCCTTTGCCGAGTCTTTCGGCAGGGTCTCGTCGTGAAACTCCAAAGCTTTTTCGGGATCGAGCGAGAGGTTGAACTGGTCTTCCCACCGGAACTCGAATCGGGCTTTGCTCAACGCGTCGTCACGAACCCGCGCGCCCGGGTGGCCCTTGGCGAGGTCTGCCGCGTGCGCTGCTATTTTGTAAGTGATAACGCCTTCCTTAACGTCCTGCCGGTTGGGCAGTCCCAGGTGTTCTTTCGGGGTGACGTAGCAGAGCATGGCGGTTCCGTACCAGCCGATCATGGCGGCGCCGATGCCGCTGGTGATGTGGTCGTAACCCGGTGCGATGTCGGTGGTCAACGGACCCAATGTATAGAAGGGCGCTTCGCCGCAGGCTTCGAGTTGTTTTTCCATATTATGTTTGATCATGTGCATGGGAACATGGCCGGGACCTTCGATCATGGTTTGCACTTCATGTTTCCAGGCGATCTGTGTCAACTCACCGAGGGTTTCGAGTTCGGCAAACTGTGCTTCGTCGTTGGCATCCGCGGTGGAACCGGGTCTCAGTCCGTCACCTAATGAAAAGGAAACATCGTAGGTTTTCATGATCTCGCAGATTTCCTCAAAGTTGGTGTAGAGGAAATTTTCTTTATGATGCGCGAGGCACCACTTGGCGAGGATCGATCCACCGCGGGAGACGATTCCTGTTATGCGCTTGGCGGTCATTGGTACATAACGCAGAAGCACACCGGCGTGGATGGTGAAATAGTCCACTCCCTGTTCGCATTGTTCGATGAGCGTGTCGCGGTAGATTTCCCATGACAGGTCTTCGATGACTCCGTTGACTTTTTCCAGTGCCTGGTAGATGGGCACGGTGCCGATGGGTACGGGGGAGTTTCTCAAGATCCATTCCCGCGTGGTGTGGATGTTCTTTCCGGTAGACAGGTCCATCACGTTGTCGGACCCGCAACGGCTGGCCCAGACCATTTTTTCAACTTCTTCTTCTATGGAAGAGGTGACGGCAGAGTTGCCGATGTTGGCGTTGATCTTTACGAGAAAGTTCCTGCCGATGATCATCGGTTCTGATTCGGGATGGTTGATGTTCGCGGGGATGATGGCGCGTCCTCTCGCGACTTCATCGCGAACGAATTCGGGAGTGATCTCTTCAGGCAGGCTGGCGCCGAAAGAGTTGCCGGTGAGCCGTTTTTCCCGTTCCGCGTCTTCCACCCATTGTTTTCGTTTCTGGTTTTCGCGGATGGCGATGAATTCCATTTCCGGTGTGATGATTCCTTTTTTCGCGTAATGCATTTGCGTTACGTTCTGTCCCGGTTTCGCGCGCAGAACCTTGTCGCGGGTTTTCGGGAACCTTTCGGTGTTGGGGTTTTCGCCTTCGCGGTAGCCGTCGTCTTTGGGTTCGATTTTTCGTCCGTCGTAATATTCAACATCCCCCCGGCCCATGATCCACGGCAGGCGGATGGGTTCCAGTCCTTCACGAATGTCAATTTTTACATTCGGGTCGGTGTAGGGTCCGGATGTGTCGTAAACGATCAAAGAGCTTTCATCGTTATCCGGGTGATGACCGTTTCCGTTTCCATTGCCATTACCGTTTCCATTTGACGGTATGGAAGTGGAGAGGGAAATTTCCCGGAAGGGAACCCGGATATCGGGATGAATGGTTCCCGAAACATAAACCTTTTTCGAATTAGCAGAGATCGGATCCGTTGAGATATTTACTTTTTCATCGGTGGCTCCGTGACGGTGTCCGTTACCATTACCGTTAGATGTTGTCATGACGTTACTCCTCCAAAGTGGTGCATATATTTAGATGCCTGCTGTTTTATATCCTTTGAGTCCCAGATGCCTGAAATGACGGCGACTCCATGAGCGCCCAGTTCCAGGACTTCGGGAACGCGGTTCAGTTTAATTCCTCCCAGGGCCAGTACGGGCAGGTGAACCGATTTAACGATTTCACCGAGCCTTTCGGGTCCCTGTGGAGGGCCAAAATGTATTTTTGATGGTGTTTCGTAAATGGGACTGAAGGTGATGAAATCAGCCCCTTCCGCTTCTGCAAGGAGTGCCCCTTCTTTCGCGTGAGTTGAAACTCCAACAATAAGGTTCGGAAACTTGTCTTTTACTTCCCCTGCCGGAACGCTTGCCTCAGTGAGGTGAACCCCTTCTGCCCCGGCAATTTCAGCTATGTCGGCGCGATCATTTATGAACAGTTTCGCGTCGTACTTTTCGATGACGGGTTTTATTTCGAGAGCCTGCGCCAGCAACTCTTTCGGGCTCAGGTCTTTTTCTCTCAGTTGTAATGCCCGGACACCGCCCTGCAATGCTTTTTCCACCTGCTCGGTGATCGGTATTGACTGATGGTGGCTGAAATCGGATATGAGATAGACATGCAAAAAATCAAGGCCGTTGTTTTGTGATGTCCTCATATCCATACCTGGTTAGAGATCGATCAAGCCATCCATCGGACTGCTCGCCGAGGCATAAAGTTTTTTGGGTATTCTTCCCGCTTCGTAGGCCATGCGTCCGCTTTCGACGGCCATCTTCATAGCCATGGACATTTTTAACGGATCTTTGGCACCGGCGATGGCCGTGTTCATCAGAATTCCATCGACACCCAGTTCCATCGCCCGGCTGGCATCGGAAGCGGTGCCGACACCGGCATCAATGATGACGGGGCAGCTGACTGCTTCTAGAATCAATTTAATATTGTATGGGTTTCGTATGCCGAGGCCCGATCCGATGGGAGCGGCCAGGGGCATTACGGCCGAGCACCCCGCGTCTTCCAGTTTTTTGCAGAGGATAACGTCGTCGGTGCAGTAGGGCAGAACGTGGAAGCCGTCTTTGATTAAAAGTTTAGATGCTTCCAGCGTGGCTTCGTTATCCGGGAACAGGGTTTTCTCGTCGCCGATCACTTCCACTTTAACGATATTTCCGAGGCCCGCTTCTCTTGCCAGTTCGCAGGTCATCACGGCGTCCTTAACCGTGTAACACCCCGCGGTGTTGGGAAGGAAGGTGTATTTCTGAGGGTCCAGGTGATTGAGAATGGAGTCTTTATTTTTATCCAGCTCAATGCGGCGCACTGCCAGGGTGACCATTTCCGCTCCTGAAATTTCTATGGCCTGCCGGGTTTCATCAAAGTCTTTGTATTTTCCTGTTCCGACAATCAACCTCGAATGAAAGGTTTTGTCGCCGATTTTCATGAACTCTTTTTCTGTACTCATATTCTCCAAACGTAAAATTGAAAATATTTATAAGGAACAATTAATCAATAGTTAAATTCCGCCGCCCACTGCGTGCACGATTTCGACCCTGTCATTTTCCTTTATGCTGGTGGAATCGTATTTGGACCGGGGGACCACTTGCTGGTTCAAGGCCATGGCGAAATTAGGTGCCTGTATGTCCAGTTCTTTTACGAGATCTGCCAGGTTTTTGCTTTCCTTGATCTCCCTTATTTCACCATTGATGGTCAATTGCACGTAGATAATCTCCTGAAACAAAAGGGAACAGGGTTATTTAACCATTTGAAAAACCTGACCGATAAAGAAGTTATACCGGGCCGGAGAAAATAAAAGGACATAAAAAAAGCTGCTACTCCGGCCAGACAAGGGAGTGCAGCGTCAACTTGCTTCACTTCCCTTCGCTGGTATGATCCAGATCAGGTTCAAAGGGTCGTCCGTTACAGGACTCTCAGTTTAAAAACGCCCCCAGTGATCATGTTAAGATAAGACTAATTAATAATAAATTCAAGTCAAGTTTTATTGACGGGAAAATAAAAAAGAGTAGTATTCATTTTATGAAGAAAATTCCGATTTTCCATTTGTTGACAGGCGCTTTTCTGCTTGGGATCTGGTCTTGTTCTTCGGCCCCCAGAACTGTAAATCCCTATTATGAAATGCCACCCGACCATGTTCTTAAAGGGGAACGGGATTTGTTTGCCCGGGCATTGCAGCAGCAGAAAAGCAATAAAATGGAATCTTCAATCGACCTCTGGAAACGCTTTCTGGCAAACAACCCCAGGTCATTTAGAGGTTATAACAATTTGGGGATGGCCCATTACTCCAACGATCAATTATCCGAAGCCCTTTCCGCTTTTGAAACCGGGCTGGCTCTCGAACCCCTTGATCCAAAAATTAAAGAAAACCTAAAAAGAACCCTGCGTTTTCAGGTAACGCTGTTGCGTGAGAACAAGGATTATGACTCTGCCATTGAGTTCTTAAAACGCATTTCGGAGCTCTCCGTAGAACCGGAACGGGAAAAGGTGGCATTGGAAATTGAAACCCTTGAGGATAAAATTTTTGAACAGGTAAAACGGTCTAACACCCTGGAAGATTATGAAGCCTTTATTGTCCGGTATCCCAACAGTCCCCGGAACTCGGATGAAGCGCGTCGTATCATCGCAAGTATGAAGCCCCAACAGGCTCCCGTGGTGGATATCCCTTCGATGAAGGAGAGCGTTTCTCCTCCTGTTATGGAAGCGGAGCCCTTTGTTCCCGAATCGATGGAAACACCCAAATCTTCCATGCCGGGTACCGTAATCAGTGAGGACACCATAGAGATTGTTGCTGAGCCTAAAGAGGAAAAGCTAATGGAAGAGGAGTTTCCGGAATTAGAGCCGCCCATGGAGCCGGAACCCGCTTTAATTGAAGGGCCAAAAACCGTTGCCAAAGAAATGAAAAAGGAAATGACGGAAAAGACAGAAGTGAAACCTGAGATGGAGGAGCCTTCAAGCCCCAAGAAAGTGGCTGCTGCAAAACCCGTTAAAAAAGTAAAGATAACCACAAAAACCACGCCTCTTCGGGTTCGCGCAGACCCCTCCACTAAAGCACAGATAGTCGCTCAAATACCTACGAAAGCGATTGTTCCCATGTTCCAGGAAACCGGGCAGTGGTACCAGGTAGAATATCAGCCTGGTAAAAAAGGATGGATATCTAAAAAATATTCCAAGCTGGTCAATTGACAGATTTTATTTTATTCCCGAAAAAACCTCCTTTTTTTAAAAAAATTTCTTCAAAATCAGCCTTCATTTTATCTTGACCCCCCTATAAAACTTTGTAATATTTCACTACCTGTATAAATTTTTCCTGGCAGAAAGATTGGATTATGACACAAATTTCTATGGATGAATTGAACCCTTTAATACAGAGTGAATGGGATTACCTGGTATTAAAAAAAGGAGAGTGGAGTTTGCTTGAGGGTGAACAGGATATGGAAGTTTTAGAACATGTCCTGCGGTGCATCCTCCATATGGACCTGACTCATGAAATGCCACAGGAGTTCAGGGAGTGTGTGAAAGTTCAAAACCCGGATGGCGGCTGGTCTAAGGAATCCCATACTGAAAAGACCTCCATGTGGATCACTACCTTTGTGGGTCTAAAATTATGCCGGGGTAATATGGTTATTAAGGATCCTGAAATCCAATCCACCATCGATAGAACCCTGGAGTATGTCTTATCCATGCAGGAGGAAGACGGACATTGGTCGGATGAGGAGTGGTCGCATTTGGACACGACTTGTTCCGTTACCTGTTTTCTTACCATCTACCAGGTCACTCAAGATAAAAAAAAGGATGATCGAATCAACAAAGCACGCATTCGCGGGTTCGAGTTCATTGCCAATTGGCAAAAAGATTCTGGATTATGGAAAGACGATACGTTTCATCCAGCCGGGATTGAAACAACCGCGCACTTGATGCAATACACTCTTGTCCCCGCCTATTTCATGGATGGAATCGAGTTTGCTAAAAAGATGTGTCTCGAAGCAGCTGATTCTCTGATCGCCGAACAAGCGGAAAACGGTAGCTGGGACAACGAAAACACCGATCACACGATGGACGCCTGCCGAAATTTGATGCTGGTTTCAGACACTTTTGATGCGAAAGAGAAGTATGCGCCTATTATCGAAAAAGGGGTTCGCTGGCTGATGGACATTAAAAATGAACAAGGCTGGGGAGATTTTCCAGACGAGCCCAGTAACGTTGAACGCACCGCCGATGGTCTCGACACGTTACTTAAATTCCGAAGATTTCGCAGTGACGCTCCCATGTCACACTTCTGGGCATTTTCCAAATAATCCTCTATTAGGGAGGAGATAGAGGGTTGTCTCCCTTTAACAACTCTTGAAAGACAAGCAGGCTTAATTTGGAAGCAATTATACTACTTGCGGGTTATGGTTCGCGGTTGGACAGACAAGACCTGCCGCATAAATCGCTTTTGCCTTTTGGCGAAGAAACGCTTCTCTCCAGGCATTTAAAATGCCTTCAAAATCTAAACATTCAAAAAGTCCACCTGATATTAGGGCATAATGGTGAAGCTGTAAAAAATCATGCGTTGGGATTAAACCTGCAGTTTCCCCTCCACTTTATAGACAACCCGGTATATCTCACTACGGGCAACACCTTATCAATGGTAATGGGGTTGCGTCATTGCGACGGCGATACCCTTATTTTAGATGGCGATGTGCTGTATCCCCCCAAGGCTTTAAAAGATTATGTTGAGAACGCAAAACTTTCCTCGTTTGCATTGATCACCGCCGACATTAATGATGATGAGTGCGCAAAAGTTTTGCTGAACGCATCCGGGACGATTCACGCTTTCATTACCAAGCGGGCTTTGACCGAAGATGAAAGGACCCGGTTTGGATTTGGTGGAGAAGCGATCGGGTTTTTCATGCTGTCCAAGGAAGACGTTCCTCGATTTGTAAAACTTTATGAAAAAAGGGAGGGAGCCTTTCGCCCGGTTCTTTGGGAAATTCCATTTACCGAGTTTGCGGAGGACACCGCCCTGCACCCCTGGAATATTAAGGACGAAGGCTGCTTTGAAATTGATACCCAGGAAGATTATTCCGAAGCGTTGCGGTGGTTTGAATCTCACCCGGATTTATACAGAATATAATGCTCCCTTCCCTTTAAATTTTTGCGCAAAAAGCGCCCTCGTTTGAGTGTTAAGAAAAGTTCCTCTTGCTTGATTTGTTATTAATCGGTTGAAACTATTTCATACTTTTAATTCCTTGTTATTTTTTGAATCGGTTTGATGTTTTTGCTGTGTTTCTTTTGTCTGTTCAGCGGCAAATATAAAATGGGTCTGCTGTTATCCTATTTCTTTACTTTCTACTGGGGTTTCGTTTCCAATCAGGGGCATTGGCTGGAGATGTTTGGGGATAACGTTACGGGACTGGTACTTTATTTGTTCAGCGCTACCGCAATTGCCCTGATGGGAGTGATCAGCATCTTCCAGGAAAACCACTAGCAAGTAACCCATGGATTTTGCTTTACCAATGGCTCGACATTTAAAATAATTCGAGTAATTTGGCTAATTTATCAGGAAGTTACGCCGTAAGGTTTTATATAGGCAAAAAAATTGAGGTTTCAAATGCTGTTTCTGGATGAAATTAAAAAAGTTCCCCGAGAAACACCTGTTCCTCAAGATTAAAGAAATCGTCCCAAGCGGATTTTTAAGGAACGGCGTAGAAGATCCCCCTCCGGTCAGGAAAAGTACCTCCCTTCCCCCAAACATTTTATTGGCCGAATTTGCAGGATAGATGAACAGGTTTAGGCCACTTCCCTGGACAGAGATTAGGGGAAATAGATTCTCAGGAAAATTAGCATTTAGGGTTTATACTTTCTCTTGCAGCCCATTTTAATGCCGTAAACCTTATTGAGGCAGGGAATTCCCGAAGGATTTTGGGCTTGAAATCCGCTGTATCTTCAATTAAAATCGGGGCTATTAAGGAGATTACTGATGACCATTGACGAAGTACGCCAGATCATTTTGAACATTCTTGAGGATATCGCTCCCGACGAGGATATCAGCTCAATTGACGATAATACAAAGCTTAGGGACCAGATTGATCTGGATTCCATGGATTTTCTGGACATTGTCATGGAACTGAGAAAACGGTTCAATATTGAAGTTCCGGAAAAAGACTATGAGCATCTGGCGACATTGGCGGGCTGCATCACTTACCTGCAACCCCTTCTAAAAGATAGGCTTGCTGCCAGCTAGTTCTTCCCCCTCCCGTTTTTTGACCCAAAAACCGTTTCTATTCAAAATATAATACTGAAACCACATTCGTTTCTGTTGGTCTATACTATTTGAACCATGGCATACGATGCGATTATCATAGGTTCCGGGCTTTCCGGATTAGCTGCCGGCATTCGCCTGGCCATGTTCAACAAAAAAGTTTGCATCGTTGAAAAACACACCGTCCTGGGAGGATTAAACTCCTATTATGTCCGCAAGAACAGGACATTCGATGTCGGCTTGCATGCGATGACCAACTTCACTTCCAAAGGCGTGCGCCACTCCCCCCTCGGTAAACTTCTAAAACAACTTCGTTTCAGCCACGATGATTTCCGCCTTTGCCAACAGCATATGTCCGAGATCCGTTTTCCAGAACACGTTTTGCGGTTCACCAATGAATTTGAGTTTTTTCGACAGGAAGTGGCCGAACAGTTCCCAAAGGAGATTGACGGATTCAATAAACTCGTTGAAAAAATTCTCGCCTTCGATGAACTGAACCTGGATGCCAGTGAAGCTCTGGGTTCCCGTTCCATACTGGAGAATTTTATAAAGGAGCCTGTTTTAATCGACATGCTCAATTGCCCGTTGATGTATTACGGCAATGCCCGTGAAGGCGATATGGATTTCTACCAGTTCGTCATCATGTTCAAAAGCATCTTTATGGAAGGTTTTGCCAAGCCCGTGGGAGGCATGAATTACATACTGCACCTGCTGGAAGACAAATTCAAAGACCTGGGTGGAGAGTTGCGAATGGGATCCGGCGTCACTTCCATCAATTCAGAAAAGGGAACGGTCAAATCAGTAACCCTGGAAAACGGCGAACAATTAAAAGGAGATAATGTCCTCTCTTCCATGGGTTATGTGGAAACCTTGAACTGTTGTTCGCCCCCATTGAATGAAAAAGAGTCGCTGGAAACCGGTCAGGTTTCTTTTATGGAGTCATTATTTGTGGTGGACCGGGAACCACGAGACCTGGGTTATGACAAAAGCATCGTTTTTTTCTCTACCCAGCCTAAATTCGAATATAAGGTCCCCAAAGAAATAATCGACATCACATCAGGGGTTCTCTGCTGCTCCAACAATTTTGATTACCCCCAACCTATGGAAGAAGGCCTGATCCGCCTTACTAATATGGCAAATTTCGCCCATTGGGACTCATTATCGCGAAAAGACTACGTTGCGGCGAAAAAACATTGGCGAAACCAGGCCCTGGAGTCCCTGTTCACATTTTTTCCCGATTTTCGCGATAATGTGGTATTTTTAGACTCGTTTACGCCGAAGACCATAAAAAAATATACGGGGCACCTCAACGGCGCTGTCTATGGGTCTCCACGTAAAATTAAAAACGGTAAAACACCTATTAACAATCTATTTATCTGTGGAACGGACCAGGGGTTTTTAGGTATTATTGGGGCCACCTTGAGCGGTATCTCAATGGCCAATCTCCATATTTTACAGAAATAAGCGTAAACAAATAATTGAATTGCGAAAAGTGAATGACTAAACCACCGCGGCCACGAAACTGGCTAAAAGACATTCAGTCAGCTTACGATACCGTTGTAATAGGGAGTGGTTTGGCGGGCATGACCTCTGCCAATCTTCTTGCCAAGCTGGGGCACAAAGTCCTGCTTGCGGAGCACCATTACAACCTGGGTGGAATGGCAACCTGGTTCAAACGCAAGGGAGGACATATAATGGATATCTCCCTGCACGGTTTTCCTTGCGGAATGATCAAAACCCTCCGCAAATACTGGTCCAAAGATATCTCCAACCGGGTCATTCAACTCAAAAACGTTCGCTTCGACAATCCCCAGTTTTCTATAAACACCTCTTTCGATAAAATCGATTTTACCCATATTCTCAAAGAGAGGTTCGGCATACTCAGAGAAGTCATTGATGAATTCTTTCAAACCGCCCGTGGAATGAATTTCTATGACGACATCGTCATGACCACGCGCGAGTTGTTCGAAAAGTTTTTCCCCGGGCGTACCGACGTCTGGAGATTCCTTATGGAACCTATCACCTATGCAAACGGTTCCACACTGGATGACCCTGCAATTACCTATGGGATTGTCTTCTCGAATTTTATGGACAAAGGTGTTTTCACCTATCAGGGCGGTACCGACCACCTGATTAAAGAAATGAAAAAAGAACTTCTGAAAAATGGAGTGGATATTCGTACCCATTGTATGGTTGAAAAAATTTATGTTGAAGATAAAACCGTGCAGGGGGTTCGCATCAACGGTCAGGATATTTCCTGTAAATCGGTAGTTTCAAATTCAAATATCGTGACCACGATTGAGCAACTGGTAGGTGAGGAAAATTTTGATCCTGAATATATAAAAGACGTTAAAAATGTACGGCTGAATAATTCCAGCTGCCAGGTTTATATGGGAATCAAAAAGGGAGAAAAAATCCCTCATGTCGGCGATCTTCTTTTTTCATCTGAGGCGGATGAGTACTGTACAGAAAAAATATTAAGCAAAGATATTACCAGCCGCACTTTTTCATTCTATTATCCTGAAATCCGCCCCGGCACCGACCGCTACTCCATCGTATCTTCTACCAATGCAAGGTATAAAGACTGGGCCAATCTCAGCGAAAAAGAATATCTGCACGATAAACACCATTTGGAACAAACCACCCTCGATGCCCTGGATACATATGTTCCGGGTATCCGCAAAAAAATCGATCATGTGGAAGCTTCAACTCCCAATACTTTTAAACGTTATACACTGCATCCTTCGGGTACGTCCTTCGGAACTAAATTTGAAGGGCTTCAGGTCAGTCGTGACCTCCCCAAACAAATAAAGGGCCTGTTTCATGCCGGCTCGGTGGGTATCATAATGTCCGGTTGGCTGGGTGCTGCAAATTACGGGGTAATCGTAGCAAATGAAACAGACAAATTTCTGCGTGAACTCAGCCCAAGCCTCGTCACGGTCTAATTTAGTTTCTTTCCTTCCTTCTTTTCCCAATTTAATTTAATATTGTTGCATGGAATTCGATTTTAAAGGGCAAACAGCTATTGTTACTGGCGGCACAAGGGGAATCGGCCGAGCTGTTTCTGAAGCATTTCTCAAGGCAGGGTCCAAAGTCATCGCCACCTACCGGAGCAATGAAGAAGAAGCAAAAAATTTTTCAGATGCTAACTCAGCCCATTCAGAATGTCTCGACATTCACCGATTCGATGTCACCCGGTATGATGAAGTAGAAACATTTTTTAAGGAAGTCGAAGAAAAACACGGGGCTCCTCAAATAGTGGTTGTGAGTTCAGGCATCCGTGCCGATTCCATAGTGGGTATGATGAAAACGGAAGACTGGAACAATGTTATCGATACCAATTTAACGGGGACCTTTAATGTCTGCAAACTGGCGGTCCAATGCATGATGCGGCAAAAATACGGTCGCATCATTACTTTAACCTCTCCGATTGGTAAAATCGGGTTTGCGGGACAAGCCAACTATGCGGCGTCGAAGGCAGGGCAGGTGGCCCTGGTAAAATCTTTATCCAAAGAAGTGGCGAGCAGAAAAATTACTGTCAATTGCGTATCTCCTGGTTTTATTGATACAGACTTCATCGCAGATCTGCCCGATGAGCAAAGGGATGTCTATAAACAACAAGTTCCATTGAAACGATTTGGCACAGCCCGGGATGTTGCCACGCCGGTCCTTTTTCTTGCCTCAAAAGAATCTTCCTACATCACCGGGTCGGTGTTAGAGGTAACCGGGGGCCTTTAATAATGTCTCAGGATTTTCTTCAATACATTCCACATCGGCCTCCCTTTTTATTTGTGGATAGAGTCACGGAAGAAACCCAGGACAGCATCAAGGCAGAAAAATCAATTGATCCGGAAGAGCCTTTTTTCCGGGGACACTATCCTGATCGGCCTATCATGCCGGGAGTTTTGATCTTCGAATCCATCTTTCAGACGGGGGCCATCATGATGGGTAAGCGAATCTCCAATGAAGGACGGATTCCCGTTTTAACCCGGGTTAATAACATTAAACTCAAACATGCCGTCAACCCTGGCGACACATTGCAGATTGAAGTTAAATTAAATGATCTGGTCAGTTCTGCGGCTTACATGTCAGGTAAAGCATCCGTAAATGGAAAAACCGCGGTAACGCTTGAGTTCACGGCTATGCTCGTAGAGGAAACAAAATGAGCCTCTTGGCAGGGGGGGCCGCGGGTCCAACTTCATGAAACGGACGACTTGAAAATTGCTTTTGCATAGGAAGTATCCCGGATGAGTTTCCTTAATTTTGAAAATAAAAATATTTTGGTAACGGGGGTTGCCAATAAAAAAAGTGTCGCCTGGCATATCGCCAAAACTCTGGAAGAAGAGGGCGCCAATGTTCTTTATAGTGTGCGCTCCCATGACAGGAAAAAATCTCTCGACAAACTTCTAGCAGGAAAACCTGTTTTCATCTGCGATGTTGAAAAACCTGAAGAAATCGAAGCTCTCAAAAATGACATTGGTAAAAAATATAAAACCCTGCATGGACTTGTGCATTCGATAGCGTTTGCCAATTATTCAGAGGGTTGGAAACCTTTTCATGAAACCTCAAGGAAAGACTTCTTACAATCCATTGACATCAGTTGTTATTCCCTGATTGCCCTTGCTGACACATTGAAAAATTTATTAGATAAGAAAGCTTCCGTCGTCACTGTTTCCATTTCTACCACCCGAATGGCAGCAGAAAATTACGGTTACATGGCACCCGCTAAAGCGGCACTCGATTCAGCCCTTTGTTTTCTCGCAAAATCGTTCAGTGCATTTTCCGAAATTCGGTTTAATTCTATCAATCCAGGCCTTCTTAAAACCTCTGCTTCCGCGGGCATTCCCGGATACATTGATTCCTTCCTTCATGCTGAAAAAGCTACCCTGAGAAAAAAAGCCCTCACCACACAGGAGGCTGCCGATGCCGCAGTCTTTTTATTGAGTGAGCGCTCAAGCGGCATCAATGCCCAGGGAATAGTTTTAGATGCGGGCATGTCCACCAACTATTTCGACCAGAATCTTATAAAACCCAAATAAGTTGGAGGGCGGGACTGGATTGCGAAACCTTCTGTCTTATACTGAAGTTCGTTCGCTTCCAGGAGCTGAAAATGAAATTTTTGTTTCAGGATAGTTGCGCAGGCGTGATGATTGTCATCGCGCAATACACCCATTTGCTGGTTTAAATTATCCCGGATTTCAGAATCTTTAGGATTGAGCCGGGAAAATACCTTCAAATTTAGAATTACGGGAAGCCTTGGCCGGCCCAGCTTTTCTTTAACCTCGGTCCGGGATTTTTCAAGCTTTAAAATCCATTCCCCCCCTTTTCAGGAGAATCCGGGACAGTTTCTTTTCCCTTCAATTTTTCCGGCCCCTGATCCCCTTTTTTGTCTACTTGAACGGACCCTGGCTCCCAAACTCAAAGTTTTGCATAAATTTTTTGATCTGGTTGTCCTGATTCGTTGCCAGGCCGGGACAAAATGAGGTTAGATCCGCCAGGATGATGGAACCGCGGTATGGGGAAACCAAATTGACAATATCGGAAAACAGAATTAAAATTGAGACAAAATATTAAAAAAATTTTTAAAAACATTATTTTAAATATAAGGCTATTCCTGTTTTAAATTTCAAAATAGGAATAAATTCGGATTTCCTGAATATTATAGATTAAAGTAGCCGTTTAATGATGGGAGTTTTCTTCAAAAAATACCCCGGGAAAATAATCATTTCTGCGGTGGCCTATTTTCTGGCTGGAGAAACCGTTTTCAGTCTCCCCATTGGGGCGGAGTCCGCTTCTGCTTTTTTTGTTCCCTCCGGAGTCGCCCTCGCGGCAATTGCTTTTTGGGGTTCGCGTGTCTGGCCGGGAGTTTTTCTGGGATCTTTCGCTCTTAACCTCATTGGTTTTTTTGACAAAAAAGGTTTCTATTATTGGGAAAGTGAATCTTCTTTATTTACGGTAATTTTTTTCACCCTTCTTATAGGAATGGCTGCTTCGGTCCAGGCTCTTTTGGGTGGTTTTTTTCTAAGACCCAATATAAGCCCGGATACAATTTTTGATCACCCCAAACATGTGCTGACCCTCTTTATCTTTTCCGGTTTTCTCAGTTGTTTGATCGGTCCCACACTGGGAACGTTGGGTCTATCCATAATCAGACCCGAAAACCTGGAAAACTTAAAATTTTTCTGGCTTACCTGGTGGTTGGGAGACAGCACTGGCGTAATTATAATAACTCCTGCCATCTTACTTTTAAAAAGAATCAAAACCTTTACATGGGATTGGGCCCGTATTGGTGAATTCACAGGTTTGATTGTATTTATAGTCCTATTGGCTCATTTTACTTTCAATCCCGGGTTGTTGAAAGTTCATGAACACCTTCATCTGCAATTCGTAATCCTTCCCGTCTTACTTTGGATCACTCTTCGATTCGGAGAAACGGGAGCCGCGTACGGAATTTTATGTGTGTCCTTCATCGCTGCTTCCGGTTCCTTTGAGATAGAACAGACCAGCGAATCATTACTGGTATTGCAGAGTTATATAGGCGTAAATGGCATGACCTTTTTAATTCTTTCAGCTATCAATAACCAAAGAAACCTCCTGGAACAGAAAGTCCTGAAGCGCACTCAACAACTCAACGAAAGCAGGATGGAAGTGGTATTACGATTAGGAAAAGCCGCGGAATACAAGGATAACGAAACCGGTATGCACGTCCTCCGCATGAGCCATATGAGCGCCTTGATAGGCAGGGCTCACGGCTTGAACGACAAGGAATGTGAGTTGTTGCTTCTCGCCAGCCCCATGCACGATATTGGGAAAATAGGTATACCGGACAACATATTACTGAAGCCTGAAAATTTGGATCGCGAAGAATGGAAAATCATGAAAACGCATACTACAATTGGAGGAAAAATACTTTCTGGAGTAACCTCCGAACTGGTAAAATTGTCAGAGCTCATCGCATTGATGCACCAGGAAAAATGGGATGGATCGGGTTATCCAAATGGATTAAAAGGAGCGGAGATTCCCCTAGTAGGCAGGATCGTTGCTCTGGCAGATGTTTTCGATGCCTTGACTTCCCGACGTCCCTATAAGGAACCCTGGTCTGTGGAAGAGGCCGTAACTTTTATAGAGAGTCAAAGCGGAAAACATTTCGATCCCCAACTGGTTCCCTTAATGAGAAAAGTCCTTCCGGAGATGGTTGACATAAAAGAACGGTATTCGGAAACCCTGGAAGAAGTTTCCCATTTATAAAAAAAGTTTATTTACTCTTTATCAATCCTATTTCCCCTAACAACTAAATGAGTGATGAAACAATATTAATTCACTTGCAAGCACAGGACTACACCATACCCTGGGCCAACGATGCGTTTAAAAACAGGTTTGGTCCGATTGAAGGTCGAAAATGTTTTGAGATCCTGCACGACCGGAATTCTCCCTGCGCAAAATGCCCCACCTTCCTGGCGTTTTCCAATCACCAACCGGTTATAAGAGAGTGGGTGCTCTCCGAAGAGGAAACCTATATGACCGTCGTGGAACCTCTGCCCAATGAAGTCCCGCTTCTCATAGAGCATATGATCGAATATTAAGATAATTTTTCCTAAAATTTCCAGTGCCAAACAAGAATTGATACCCTCCTGCACCTGGAACTTGTAAAAAGAAAAATCCTCTTTAGCAAAAAAGCATGGCTAAGGGTTCAAAACTACCAACTCCGAGTACAGGGAATCGATATCTCTTACATCCAGAACATCGGATTTGTATAATGTGGCTTGAGGTAAGGCATATTTTGAGGAAAAAGCAAAGGGGGTTCCTTCCAGGTATCGTTCCTCAACCAGAATGGAAACGGTTCTCATTTCCATACATAGTTTTGATTTAATGGCATCCAGGCTCTCTAAAAAAACCCGGCGATTGCTAAGGTAGTGAACGTGGGCGAAGGGAAAATTTTTTCGCAGGGTCCGTGTAACGATCAAAAGGCAATTCCCATTTTTAGAACGGATCAGGAAATTGCGACAGGAAAGGTGGGAATGATCTAGCACCAATTGCCGTTCGTCAGGGGGTAGTGCATCCTGGATTTCTTTTTCATTGATAACCAGTTTTTGTCCTGATTTAAAAGAAGGCCAGGGAGGGATGATTCTCAGGTGAGTTTCGAGTTCGCTGAAACCCAGTTTTTTAGTGACGTCAAAAGTTAACTTAGAGGCGGTAAAAATTGTTAGGGTGACTTCCCTCAACTTCAGCCCGGGTAAAAACAGGAGAATACTCTGGCTCCGGTATTCATCTTCCACCACCCAACTGGTCAGGCTGCAAAACGTTCTTTCGATTCCATTAATTTTTCGTCGGCTGAATATATACCCTAAAAAGCCGACTGCCTTTTTGCCATCATCCAGAAGATAGCCGAAATAATCCTCATTACAATTCCAGGGGTCCTGAAACAGGCGTTTCCAATGTTCCAAAGTGAGCTGTGAGTTATTAAATTTAGGAAACAAATTACTGACCGTTTCAAAATCTTTTTCCCGTGCTTTTCTGACTACGGCCATGATCGTTTTATGTGAGTCGTTTGGTTTCGGATGAAAAAACCAGGGAAAC
>WAIB01000037.1 GCA_009873655.1 Nitrospinota bacterium
TACTGCCAGTGCCACTACTACCTGCACGGATCCTGGTAAGGAAACGGCTTGTAAGATGCAGGTTATGACAAGTGCCATGATGAAAAAAATGGTCGCAGACGGTGAAACGGGAATCGCCATTGTTCATGGTGCGGATGGAGCCCAGCAGACCCTTATGAAATGGAACGATAACATGACTGTCATGGGGGGGCAGATCATGGCAAGTGCCGGCAAAGAGATGAAGGTGGGTTATTCCATCCCGGGTCTGGGTTCCGGCGAGGGGTTTTATACCGAGGACGGGACTCCGGTCGGCACCGAGGGAACCGGATGCTGGAACCTGGCAGACGGAGCTCAGCTCAACGGCTGGACGGTGGACGCTTCGGGTTGTGCCAGTGGCGTGACCCTGGCGGCGAACGGAGGCAAGGCCATCATGACCAATTCAACCGTTTTTGGCGCGACGAGCGAAAACGTCAAGGTTTCTGACGGTACGTTGTATGTGGACGGGTTGACGTTGTATGGAAGTGGTACGGGAATGTTGATTGAAGGAACCGGAAAACTCCGGGGCGTCGAAGGAACAAGCGGAACCATCGGTTATTCCGCCGACAACACGCCTACGTATGAAAATACAATCCGGACTACCGTAATCAAGCTTGAAGATGTTGCGCAGGATGATTTGCCAGATCCAACCGTAGATGTAGATTCGGGCGCCGCTGAAAAAATTCTCGAAGATGCGAGAAATATCTTTGCTTCTTTGAATGAAGAAAATGCCCAGGTCGCCGGTGTCACTATCAATGCCAGGGGATATGAAAGCGGTATTAAGGTCAACGCCGAAGGTAATTATTTTGTGACCAGTACCACCGTAAGGGATTCTGAAGAGTATGGAATCCTTGCTTCTGGCTATAAAGAAGGAACGGGCCATAATACGGATCCGGATCAAGCCGAATATCATAATCTGAATTTATATTTAACTAATTCTATTTTGGAAAATAATATTAGAGGCGATGGTGAAGGTATTCGTATAAACTCCGGGACTACAATGTATGGGGATAATGTTGGGGCCATAAACAATAGGGTTGGCTTTTACACCGGAGGACATAACCCAAGAGGCATTAAGACCACTGACGACCCGGACAAAGAAGGTGGAAACACAATATTGATCAACAGTTTTGCTTCTGGAAATATTGGGGATGCGGGGATTAAGAGAACCAATTACGGCGGCAAATTAATCGTTTCTGACAGCAGGTCTTTTGACAACCTTCACGCTGGTATGGAGTTTGGAGGCGGTGGGGGTGATGCTTTGATTGATAATGTTGAAATATTTAACAACGGGTTAGCCCCCTCCCAAAGCTGGAAGTCAGCAGGTGTTATTGTTTATGGTTCTAATTATCAGGATTCCTCAACGATAACTGTTCGCGATACGAGCATACGTGACAATGCAGGCAGACAAGGTGAGGGTTACGGTATTTATGCCCAGCGGAATTCAGGCCATGACCCAAATATTGCCTTGGAGCGTGTAACCATAACCGGAAATCAGGGCAACGCTATTGAAATCACAGCAGGCACTATTAATGTGGATGCTGAGAGTACCCTGGATGGCAATTGTAATCCCAGTGGCGGAACTATTAAAGTGGACGGCGTTGACTTCCCCGTTGAGGGTCCTTGCCCTTGATTTACGGATGGCGGTCGGCCCATGGCGGCCCACCGTATTTTATGAAAAATAATTCAAATAAATTTCCTTCCGTTTTTATCGTTTGATTTTTTAAAGAACGATTGCTTTCCTCCTTTTTGCAATAAATTCCTTACAGTGAAATACATACGCGCAAACCATTCCGATGCGGATATTGTTTTTATAACTTTTAAGTAAGCTTTCCTTGGATACATAACAAAAAAACAAAGGAGAGGTGGAGGAATGCAAACAAATAAGTTGTTTCCGACTGCGGCAATGGTACAAACGCGGTCGTTAGTATGGGTGACAGCACCCTCACGATAACCAACAGCACACTGGATGGCAATTGTTCAGCGCTGGCGGATCGCCGTGGTGATGGTGATGTTGGAACCATTATTGTAGACGGAAGCCCCGTCAGCAGCGGTCCCTGTCCGTAGCCGGAAAAGTATCAAAGAAAATTTTCGCGGGGTGGGTTTGTGGTGTCTCAGGAAATCTTGCCGGACGCCACAGCCCCCGCAATTCCCTACTGCTTACAACAAGAATTAAATGTTCCGCCTTTTTGTTTTATAATAATCTGGTTTGTTAAATTCAATCTCACCAAACTCTACTAGTAATGAATACAATTTTTGCTTCTTTTGCGGGTTTCATGTGGGGTCCCTGGTTACTGGTTCTTTTGCTGGGCACGGGTTTCTTGTTGACGGTCCGGCTTCGGGGAATTCAGTTCCGTTCCCTCTTTTACGCGCTGCGTCTGACTTTTTCCAGGGAACAGGAAGGGGAGGGAGATATCTCTCCTTTTGGTTCTTTGATGACTGCCCTTGCCGCAACCGTGGGTACGGGCAATATAGCCGGGGTCAGCACGGCGGTTGCCCTGGGCGGTCCCGGTGCCATTTTCTGGATGTGGATGACCGGACTGGTCGGCATGGCTACCAAGTACAGTGAAGGTTTCCTGGCTGTGAAATTTCGCCGGAAAAATGAGCAGGGCGAAGAGTCGGGCGGGCCGATGTACTATCTTGAGGAAGGGCTCAAGAAAAAATGGCTGGGGGTTTGTTTTGCGGCGTTCGGAGCCTGTGCTGGATTTGGTATCGGTAACATGGTGCAGGCCAATACCACGGCGATTGCCGTCAGCGAAACCACAGGTTTGAATGTTTTTTCTGTTGGCCTGTTTCTCGCGATATTAACGGGATTGGTCGTCATTGGAGGAATCAAACGCATTGCCGACGTGTCGTCTTTTCTTGTGCCGTTCATGGTCGCGATTTATTTTGTGGGAGCGTTGATCGTTATCTTCAGTCATTTGGACCAGTTGGGTTCAGGGCTGGGAATGGTTTTTGAACACGCGTTTACGGGCACCGCCGCAACGGGAGGTTTTGCGGGAGCCACATTGGCGAAGGGAATTCGTTACGGTGTGGCACGCGGACTTTTTTCAAATGAATCCGGAATGGGCAGTGCCCCCATCGTCGCCGCGGCGGCAAAGACGAATCATCCCGGCAAGCAGGCCCTGGTTTCCATGACAGGTACTTTTATTGATACCCTGATCGTGTGTTCCATCACTGCGATGGCGATTAGTTCGACGGGAGTATGGACTTCCGGCGAAACCGGGGTCGCTTTGACTATCCAGGCATTCACTGCGGGTCTCCCGGGATATTGGGGGAACCTGCTGGTTACTTTGGGAACCATTACATTTGCTTTTTCCACGATCCTCGCATGGGAATATTATGGTGAAAAATGTTTTGAATATCTTTTCGGGGAAAAATATATTTCCTTTTACCGTTACGCGTGGGTTGTTTTTGTTTTTATCGGGGCCCAGGTCAAGCTGGACATGGTCTGGAATTTTTCCGATGCCATGAATGCTTTGATGGCGATCCCTAATTTAATCGGGCTGATTTTTTTGAGTGGTCTTGTCAGTAAGGAAACCCGTTTGTTTGAAAAAGGTATTCAGCAGGGTTCGATCAATAAATTTGATTGATCGGTCCTTTATTTTTTTCTTTGAACACGTCGGCTAAAATTTTTATTGGAAGGTTTTATGAACAGTAATTGGTCCTTACCAGAAAACGATCCATGGTCCACCCCTTTTGCGGAATCTTTATTGCACCATCTTGAGATACGAAAAGGCGACCATGTTCTGGACATCGCCTCCGGCGGAGGGATTCCCGCTTTTTATCTGGCAGACCAGGTAGGCCCTGAAGGATCGGTTTTGGCTGTTGATATTCATCAAAGCCAGGTCTTGAGATCTCGATCAGTTCAGGGAAAGCAGTTGCCCTGGTTGCGGTTTGAAGTGGGGGACATGCGTTTTTTGCCGGACGACCTGCCAAAATTTGATCGCATAACGGGGAATTTGTCTTTCATGTTTTTTCGTCCCAACCGGTTTGAGGCACTGCAAAACCTGCTCCGGTTTTTAAAACCCGGTGGTCAAATCGTTTTAACCTTTCCCTCTTTGGGAACTTTTGATTCCCTTTGGAACTGCGTCGAAAATGAAATGACGGCCCGTAACCTGAATGAGGAAAAGAACGCATTAAATGAATATATATATGAAAGGCCTTCCGCATCCCACGCTGAAAAATGGTTGCAGGAGCTGGGAATGGAAAAGGTAATGGTAAGCGAACACCCTTTGGAAATTCCGACGGGTCCCGGAAGGGAATTTTTGGAGCATCCGCTTTTACGGGGGGGATTTTTGGATGACGTCTATGAATGTTTTCAGGATCAGGAATTGGCAAACGATTTCATGAAATTCATTTCCGAAAACATTTCCCGTTTCACTCCCCTTTATGCCATCCGCTGTGCCATGTGTGGGTGGAAGCCTGTTTGAATATGTTTGCTAAAGAATAATGGTATGATGACGCTATGAATGAACAGGAAAGAGCGGAGTTGAAGCAAAAGATCATCGAGGAAATCGAAACCCAGAAGCACCTGATCGAAAGCTTTGAGGAAACTTCAAAACCCGTTGCGCCTGACAACGCTATCGGTCGACTCACACGCATGGAAGCCATCAGCAGTCAGGGGATCAGCGAGGCTTCATTGAATTCTGCCAAGGTTAAACTTGCAAAGCTTGAAAAGGCATTGGAAAAAGTTCATCTGCCGGAATTTGGTGTTTGCGTGCGTTGTTCCAATTCAATTCCACAGGGGCGAATCATGTTAATGCCGGAGAGTACGGTATGCGTGAATTGCGCCGGGTTGCGATGAGTTGCAGGGTTATAAAATTTCTTCAATATCTGGATTGAAATGCAACCCGGAAAAGCCCCCGAAAACTTTCCCAACAGCAGGAACCTAATTTGAAGAGTTTGATTCAGGAAAACCGGAAACAGGAATTTCCCATTGCGCAGGCGAGGGAACTGGTCAGGGATTTATACCAACCCAACCCCTGGATTTACTGGGCCGATTTTCTGGTAAGTGCTGCCTTGGGCTGGGTGGCTTTTATAGCAACCTTGAAGGTTCCTTTATTTTCCTTGGAGCAGGGGTTGTGTTTTTTTATTGCCGTTTTTGCTGTTTATCGAGCCGCTTTGTTTATCCATGAAATTGCCCATTTTAAGAAGGGGTCTTTTTTAATCTTTCAGAATGTGTGGAATTTAATATGCGGTTTTCCATTAATGGTTCCGACATTTTTATATCAGAGCGTGCACTTCGATCATCATAAACAAAATTTCTATGGAACAGTTAAAGATGGGGAATATTTTCCTTTTGCATCCAAAGGAAGAGGGCTGATTATCCTGCACATTGTCTTTTCGTTTTGTATTCCGATTATTTTTCTTTTCCGTTTCGCCGTGTTAACCCCCCTGTCCTGTTTTTCCAGGGGACTCCGGGAGTTTCTCATACAGAAAATGTCTTCCCTGAATATTGATTTGAATTATCAGCGTCCTCCTTCCTCATTGGCCAGGACGGAAGGTTGGAAAATCCAGGAAATTTTGACAAGTTTTTACGGGATGAGCTTTATTGCTCTTATTTTATTTGAAATTATGCCTGCAAAGGCCCTTTTCATGTGGTACTGTTTAGGGGCCTCTGTGTTTGCGGTCAATGCCGTTCGAACATTGGTAGCCCATCGTTATGAAAATGCAGGGGAAGGTGAAATGAGCTTTACCGATCAAATGCTGGATTCAGTAAATAACCCCGGAAACCGATGGATTACACCGTTATGGGCTCCTGTGGGTCTTCGGTTTCATGCGACGCACCACCTGTTCCCGGATCTCCCTTACCACGCATTGGGAGAAGCGCATAACCGTATATTCGAAAACCAGGGAAATGATTCCTTGTATGGGCAAACCGTTCAACGCGGGTTGTGGCCCGCACTGGCCCAACTATGGAAGCATGCGGGCAAATGAAATTTAATTATAAATTAAAATAAAGGTCTTAAATATGACAAAGCCTTTTTCGCTGCTCAAGGAAATAGAAAGTCAAGAAACGGGCCCGGCACACTTGAAAAGGAATAAAATTGTTTCCTTATTAAAAGAGAAGTTTGATTTTGAGAATTCCCACCTTCGGCCTCCGAATGGAAAAGACAAGGGGATTCTTGCCAAATGTTTTGGTTATCTGGCTCCGGATCAAGCGAAAGAATTAGGTATTTACCCTTATTTCAGGGAAATTCAAGAGATAGACGGGAGCCGGGTAGTCATAGATGGAAAAGAAGCCGTCTCGGTTTCCACGAATAACTATCTGGGGTTGGCCCAGGAACCTCGTGTAATGGAAGCCGCGAGACTGGCTCTGGAGAAGTTCGGAATTGGTTGTACCGGAAGCCGGTTTTTGAACGGAACTTTTAACCTTCACAAAACCCTGGAGCGGGAAATCTCTTCTTTCCTGAATCGAGAAGACACCATTGTTATGTCCACGGGGTTCCAGGTAAATCAAGGGACTATTTCATGTTTGCTGGGAAGGAAAGATGTTGCGTTTTCCGATCGTGAAAACCATGCCAGTATTTATGAAGGTTGTGCGGTGGCGCCCGGAAAAACGGTTCGATACCAGCATAACGATATGGATCATTTGGAGTACTGTTTGAAAAAGCATTCGGATGTCGAGGGAAAAATAATTATAACCGATACTGTTTTCAGTATGAGCGGTGATATAGCCAACCTGCCGGTTATTGTAAAACTGGCTAAAGATTATGGCGCAACGGTTATGATCGATGAAGCCCATGGGTTGGGAGTGATGGGAGGACAGGGAAAAGGTGTCGCCAATTATTTTAACCTGGAAAATGAAATCGACCTGTACATGGGGACTTTTTCAAAAAGTCTGGGTTCCATCGGGGGTTTTATTTCTGCAAAATCCAAAATTACGGAATATATAAGGCACAAGGCTTCAGCATTTATTTTTACGGCCGCCTTGCCACCGGCTTCAGTAGCGGGTGTTACAAAAGGTTTGGACATCATGATTAGTGAGCCCGAGAGAATCAATCGTCTTCGCGAAAACACCGCGTTTATAAAGAGGGGATTTTTTGATATGGGTTTTCAGGTAAACAATAACTCGATTCCAATTGTTCCCATTAAAATTGGTGAAGAAGCCTTGACCCTTTATTTAAACAGGCTCCTTTTTGATGAAGGTGTTTTTGCGGGTGTGGCAGTTTCTCCTGTTGTTCCGCCGCTAAATGCCATGATTCGGACCAGTTATACCTCCGCGCATACGCAGGTGGATCTTGAAAAGGTTTTAGAGTCATTTAAGAAACTGGGTACAAAACTGGGTATCATTTCCAAAGAATAATGAGCCTCAAATTAAATGAGGTAAAAAGTGCTGCTGAGTTAGACCGGTTCATCCGCCTGCCATGGAAGATATATAAAAACTATCCCTGCTGGGTCCCCCCTCTTATTTCTGAACGGAAGAAATTCCTCAATCCCCGGATCAATCCTTTTTTCGAAAATGCCGAGGTCCAATTTTTTTTGGCAGAAGATGATCGAGGTGACGCATTAGGCAGGATCGCCCTGGTTCATGACCAGATCTATCAGGAAAACTATTCCAGAAGTACCGGCATTATGGGAATGTTCGAATCCGTTGATGATGAAAATGTGTCACGGTTCTTGTTTGACCATGCGAAGGACTGGTGTAAGGAAAAGAGATTTGACAAGCTCATTGGCCCGTTGAATTTATCTACCAATCACGAAAGCGGGTTGATGGTGGAAGGATTCGATCTCCCGCCCATGTTAGGTATCCCCTACAACCCGGACTATTACATAAATCATTTCGAAAATAATGGGTTTAGAAAGTCCAAAGATCTGGTTTCGTTTAAACTGGATTTAACCGCTATCCCTGAATACCTCAAAACTGCGGCTGAAAAACTGGAAAAAAGAGGACGGTTTAATTTGCGTCCATTGAACCTGGCCAGGTTTGAAGAGGAATTGAAAATAATCTGGGAAATTTACAATTCTGCCTGGGAAAAGAATTGGGGTTTTGTCCCCATGAATTTTAAAGAATTTAAATTTGCGGCGGAAGAGATGAAATCCTTTGTGAACCCGGATGTCTGCTTAATAGCAGAAGTGAAAGGAGAGCCTGCCGGTTTCTCCCTTGCACTGCCTGATGTTAATAAGATTCTGATGGGATTAAATGGACATCTGTTTCCATTCGGTTGGGCAAAATTTCTTTGGAAAAAAAATGCAATTGATTCCTATCGCGTATTAACCCTTGGAATAAAGAAAAAGTTCAGGAGACTCGGTATTGATGCTTATATGTATTTCGATATGTATAAAAAATTTTTGAATAAGAAAGTAAAGCACTGTGAAATGTCCTGGATTCTGGAAGATAATACAGATATTTTGGTGCCTATTTTGAAAATTGGTGGAACCAAATATAAAAGACATCGCATCTATGAACGGACTTTCACATTTTAAAGGTAAAACCGTGCTGGTTACCGGAGCCAGTGGCTTTATAGGAAGTCATTTGGTGGACACCCTTTTGTCCCTGGAATGCGTTGTCCACTGTCTGGTTCGGAAGTCATCGAATTTAAGGTGGCTTCCTAAACAAAAAATTCATCTACATTTTATTGACCTTGCTGACCCGGATTTTAAGATTCCCGATTTTAAAGTCCTGGATTTTATTTTCCATTGTGCGGGGCTGACAGTTGCAAAGAGCAGGGAAGAATATTTTGATATCAACTCCCGGGTTTGTTCCACTTTATATGAGCAGTGTTTGAACCATAAAGACAGCATCCGGAAGATCGTTCACCTGAGCAGTCTGGCAGCTGTTGGGCCGGGAACAAGAGGAAAGCCCGTAGATGAAGCGTCTGCATTGAAGCCTGTTTCTTACTATGGAAAGTCCAAACTTTCCGGAGAAGAAATAGCTCTCGAATATTCTAAAAATTTACCCGTTATGATCCTTCGCCCGCCCGTTGTTTATGGTCCCCGGGAGGAGAACCTGTATTCTTTTTTCAAGATGTTAAATAAAGGCTGGTTGTTCCAAATTGGAGAAACACCCAGGGAGCTTTCCTTGATTTATGTTTTGGATCTGGTCAGGGCCATGATTCAGGTTTGTGGGCCTTCTCGTTCTGATGGAAAAATTTATTTTGTAACCGATGGAGAATCCTATCCATGGGAAGAAGTCGCAAAAATGGGAGCGGAAAAATTAGAAGTTTCCGTCAAAACAAAAAAAATTCCTGAGTGGATCTTAAATCCTGTTGCGATATTATTTGAGATTCTGGCCCTTTTTAGTTCCAGGCCGGCTTTATTTGACCGGCAAAGGATGATGGAAATCAAACAAAGTTGCTGGGCGGCTTCTCCTGAAAAATTTTTCCGGGAATTCAATTTTGCGCCTGAATTTGATCTAAAGGAAGGACTTTCACGTACTCTCGACTGGTATGTTCGGGAGAAATGGTTGTAAAGGATGCCGATGGAACACGCCTTAATAGAATTGGCCGAGCCAATCAATATTCACATTCAAGACCCCATTGCGAAAAGAATTGTGCGGGTTTTAAAAAATACCTTTATCACTCCCAATCAGGTTACCTACCTGTCTGTTCTAGCAGGATTTGCATCTGGTTACTCGTTTAGCCAGGGAACCTGGGTTTCCAGCTTTATTGGTGGACTGCTTCTGGAGTTAACATTGATTTTGGATTGTGTGGATGGGCAACTCGCTCGAGCAAAAAATATGGCAAGTGATTGGGGTCGACTCATTGATGGTATTGCCGGTTACTTCGCTTATCTGGCGGTTGTTTATGGAATAATTTCTGGTTACCCGGATTTCAGCACCGCGGTCATTGTCATTGCTGTCTTCACCATTTTAAGGGCCATTTCTTACGATTATTGCAAACAAACTATGGGCCTGATGGCGCTGAAGGGATTTGATGGTGTTGAAAGGGAAATTCAAAGCACGTTTGAAAAATTACAAAAAAATACCTCAGGCGTTCTGTTTGTTTATTTTTATTATATGCAGGCACAACGATTGATCTTCCAGGGTAAATGGGAGACTTTAGGCGATATGAAAAACAGGGAGGTCTTGGAATCCCCGATCCTAAATTCAGAACAGCGACAGGAATATCTTAATAAGGTAAGATTCCTTATTAAAATCTGGCGGTGGAACGGAATCGATTTTCCCCTGTTTCTTATTGCGGTTTTTGGCTTGTTATCCATACCGGCTCAAAGCCTTAATTTTCTTGCGGTTGCCATTGCTGCACAATTTCTTATAACCTACCTTCTTCATTTTTTTCTAAATCGAAAGATCTAAAAAACATATATAATTCAGGATTTCCTTTTTAAAATAATTTTATTAAATTTAAAATATTGATTTTAAATCACTTGCCCCCCCTGGATAGATTTCTACTTAAGGTAAAATTATTCCCCGTTTTTAAATTTTTCGAGTAAACTAGAGGCTGAAATTTGGTGTTTGGGACGTTCAAATAATGGGTTTGTTTTGTTTCCCTTTTGCCACTCCACTTCTTTTATAAATATATTTTTGCCACGGAAAACCTATTAGCTCAAAATTCTTATTATTATGTTATAAAAGGGCTTAATTTGAAGAAACCAGTTAGCATATGCCCGCTTTTTTTCAATTAAATCTTTGCAGAGTGAGAGTACGATGCTTTTCGCCAAACTTATTGATAAAAAAACCTTAAAATTTTTCTTAGAAAAAAATGGCGCCTCTTTCTTATCATGGGGCGTGGCAGTTTTTGCTCTTTTCTTTTTATACTCATGTATTCAAAGCGCATCCAGTCCCGCTGATATGGCAGCACCTGAAAAAACGGCTGAGATGACGGATCAAAAGTCGGGCAAAATGGATGAAAAAGGGTCTGAAGCGTCTGCAAAATCTGCCGAAAAACAATCTGAAAAATCAGGCGACAAACCCTCTGAAAAAGCGGAGAAAGATTCTGAAAGTGATTCTGAAAGTGATTCTGAAAAAGATATTGCGTTAAAGGCAGCGGCAGATCACGAAGCCTTGTTTGCAGAGAGTAAGTTTCCCTCTGCCGCTACCTGCGGCACTTGTCATCCAAAACACTATGAAGAGTGGTCGATTTCTTCCCATTCTTATGCACAACTGAGTCCGGTTTATCTTTCTCTTAGCAGCGAGATAAATGAGCTTTCCAGTGGTTCGAATGGAGATTTTTGCTTTAGATGCCACAGCCCTATTGGCGCAAATCTTGGCGAGTCACCATTTATGTCGAATCTGGATCGACATCCTACATCCCGAGAAGGCATCACCTGTGTTGTATGTCATCGTCTAAATAAAAACTACAATAAAAGAAGCGGACGGTTGGCATTGGAGCAGGGAGGGTTACTGGAGCCGATTTACGGTCCGACAGGAAACGAGGAAATGACTCGTGTCCTGAATAATACCGACAAGTACCGTGTTGTGATAGAAGAGGGAAAGCCGGGCAGAAAAATCCATAGGGAAGCTAAACAGTTTAAATCTATATCTGCCCCGGTTTTCTGTGGAACCTGTCATGATGTGACCCTGTTCAATGGATTCCGGCTTGAAGAAGCATTCAGTGAGTACCGCACTTCCCCCGCAGCAGCAAAAGGAACCACCTGTCAGGACTGTCATATGGGTAAGGAGCAGGGGGTGGCTTCGGGTTATGAAGAAGGTCCTGCGGCAATCGTTGGTGGGAAGGCCACAAAAAAGAGAAAAATTACAAATCATTTTTTTGCTGGACCAGACTATTCTGTAATCCACCCGGGACTTTTTCCGCACAATGCAGAAGCTCAAGAGATGGCAAGCATGGAAGAATGGCTGCAATTTGACCACGAAGCAGGTTGGGGTACCGATGATTTTGAGGAAAAAGTTGCAGAGGATTATAAATTCCCTGTTCGGTGGTCTTCAATAGATGATCGCTATGATGCGCGTGAAATTTTAAACAAGCAATTTGAACGTTTAGCTTTTGCTAGAAATCTGCGTCTGGAGGTATTGCGTAATGGCTATTTTCTAGGCGAGATTGTAACTCTAAAAAATGATGAAGAGGGAATTAATTTTAAAGTTAAAGTTAGCAATGGAACTAGTGGTCACAATGCTCCGACCGGGTTTACAGGAGAACGTTTGGTTTGGCTTCATGTTTCAGTAAAAGATCGTGATGGGAAAGTGGTTTTTGAGTCGGGTGATTTGGACCCCAACGGTGACGTGCGTGACCGCGAGTCCACCTATGTCCATAATGGGGAAGTGCCCTTGGACAGGCAATTATTTGATTTGAGATCCAGATTTGTTGTTTCTAATTTGCGGGGAGGAGAACGGGAAAGAATTATTCCAATTCCATATCCCCTAACCACAATCCCCTTTGTTCGCCCTTCGACACAATCATTGATATTAACAGGTGAGCCTGGTACAGAACGAAATCACCGCAGGGGTATTGAACCATTAGGAACTCGCTGGGCTAAGTATCAAATTGACGGTGATGCTTTGACTGGTAAAGGGCCTTATATGGCAAAAATAGAATTAAAAGCAGGTATGGCTCCAGCAAATCTTGTCGGAGCTATTCAGGGTCGAGGCTTTGATTATGCCATGAGTGCTCGGGAAGTGGTGGATGGTGTTGCTGCGGGATACGAAATTTTGTGGGAAAAGGAAGTAACTTTTAAAACCGACAACTGAACTCAGGATAATCAATATTGCTTGGAGGAGGGCAATAAATGGGGGAGAAGTTTGCTGAAACCTTAGGTTTATCTCCAAAGAAATTGCTTGGAGTTTTTTTTGCTGGTTTATTCTTTAGTTTTTCAAGCCCGGTCTATGCCGATCTCTTCCCTTTGGGTGATACCACAGAAGTTCCTGCATTTTCAGAAGAGCATATACAACTTCGTTCTCCTTCAGATACTGGAAACCGGCCTCCCTTGATTTATGAAGGAGGAGATCTTTTTCTTGGTACGGGAGATTTATACGAAGGTTTTGAAACTCCTTGGGGTGCTGTGTGGCAGCCACAGTTATGGGTTTTTGGTACTTTCCGTTCAGCCGTTTACACTTTCGATAATGGGGTTGCTGACCCGGCAGCAGAATGGGGCAACAGGCTGGACTTGTTTGCGAATGTGCAGCTGACAGGTACAGAAAAGCTAATAATTGGCATACGGCCGCTGGATAGAAACCGTCTGGACCGTTTTACAAGAGTGACTTTCAATGATAACAGGGGAGGCGATCGGGCAGAGTTCAACGCAGATATAAGAACGTTCTTCTTTGAAGGAGATTTCGGAAGTTTGTTCCCCCGGCTGGATCCTGGCGGAACCACCTGGCTGGATTATGGGTTTTCTGTGGGACGCCAGTTACTGCAGTTCCAGGAAGGCATTTTGCTTAATGATTCAATAGATGCTCTTGGTCTGGTGCGTAATAATATCCGGCTTCCTGGTGTATCCAATCTTAGAACTTCCTTTGTATGGGGCTGGAATGAGGTTGGAAGAAGCAATGGATTTCGAAATAATGACAGCCAGCTCTTCGGACTTTTTTCCTCTTGGGACACTATAGTATCATCTTTTAATTTAGATCTAGTCCAGGTCTTCGATGGCGTAGGAGATACGGATGGCTTTAACCTGGGATTCTCAGCGATCCAACGAATTGGCCATCTCAATACCGCATTTAGGGTAAACAGTTCCTTTGCCGAGGAAGATACCGTTTCGGTGGGACAGGGAACTTTGTTTTCAGTAGAAGTTTCTTTGACACCAGAAAAGTCGGATGACGTCGTTTATGTAAATTCTTTTGTCTCGGTTGGAAATTATACCCAGGCAGGCCGGGAAGCGGTAGTGGGGGGACCTCTAGGTGCTTTTGGAATCATGTTTGCGGCTCCTAATCTTGGCAATTTCGGATCGGAACTGAATAATTTTTCAGACGATGTGGCGGGCATTGCCATGGGCTATGAGGCCTTTTGGAATAACCATAGGACTAGCTTAACCTTGGAGGTGGCAGGAAGAAAAGACACTAGTGGAGATGGTTTTGATGATTTTGCTTTTGGCTATGAGTTTCGTCAAAGGATAGCTCATAGAATTCAACTCCAGATAGACAGTCATTATGCTGTTCAGGAGAGGCGCGATGACGGTTATGGCCTGCGAACAGAAATTTTGTATCAGTTTTAATTTTGAGTTGGTTCAATTTTCCGGGTTTCAAAAATGTTTGAGGGAAGGTGATTTGATGCCCCAAAAAAGGGAGGTTGTTATGAAACAATATGAGACAGACTGTGGGTTCCAACCCTTTTTAGTAACGGCATTTGTCTTGGCTATAGCCTGGATGTTTTTTCCAGTGTCCGCAATGGCCCAACCTTTTTTCAAAGGCGCCAAGCTTTGTGAGGAATGCCACGAGGCCGAAACCGATATTTGGAAAAAGACAAAACATTTCACCTCATTTCGAACTGTTCACCGGGAACCCAAGGACTCCAGCAAACCTTCCCCTAAAAAAATATTAAAGGCGGTGGGCGGACAAAAACGAATGAAGCGCAACGAAACCTGTTATCTCTGCCATTATACGCTTGAGAAAAAGGATGCGGGGGCAAAGCCTCAAGCCAAGTCAGGAACTTCCTGTGAAAGCTGCCATGGAGCTTCATCAGACTGGTTGTCTATTCACGACAATTACGGGGGAAAAGATATTAAAAGGGAAGCTGAAACCGCAGATCATAAAGCCAAAAGGATCGCGGATTCGAAAGCCGCCGGATTGATTTGGCCGTCCATGAAATATGAAGTCGCAGAGAACTGTATGACCTGTCATGGTCTTGCCAATCCAAACTTGAAAGCGGATGATCTGGCAAAAATGCTGGGAGCGGGGCATCCGATTAATCCCGATTTTGAACTTGTAAAATATTCTCAGGGTTCAGTCCGGCACAGACACTATCCTCCAGATATGGCAACCAACGCAGAAATGACTCCCAAGGAGCAGGCCGAATTATTTGTTATCGGCCAGGCAGCCGCTTTGGTTTCGGCAACCAGTGTTATGTCTAAATCCAGTGAGGCAAAATACATTGAGGCACAAAAAAAGAGGGCTGAAAATGCCAAGGCCGCCCTTGCCGGTGTTGCGGAGGCAGCAGATTTATTGGCGTCTCCCAGTCGGGAAAATGCTTTGAAGCTGGTAACGGCAATAGCGGGTAAGGATTTGACCGGGGCTGTGGGAAGCAAGTTACCTGCTAAAGGAGATTATAAATAAAAATTGATCCAAAGCTGGAGCGTTTGGGTTATAGCTTAGAGTTAATCGTTGAGTTTAAAAAGTATTAAACTCTGAGCCATTGTATTTTTATCTTTGAGGAGTGGATAGATGACTAAAACAACCCAGTCACGTCCACAGCGTTGGGCTCAACCGTTTGGCTCCGACATGACCGATGCGGATGTTGAGCGTTTGCTGAATATTCCGGAAATTAAAGCTATTGATGCTGAAAAATTTCCGCTTCGCATTCCCCTTGCCGGGATTCTCAGAAACGATTCCCGGATAATGCGCTATAAATCAGGTGACATTGTCATTCGTGAAGGTGATTATGGCAATTCCGCTTTTCTGATCCTAAACGGCACATTACGTATAGTTCTTGCACCCGGTCTTCCCGGGGAAATGCTGGGTCGAAAAAAAATTCAGAAAAAAAATTTCTGGCAGGTCCTGAAGCAGTTGTGGGCGCATAAAAAGTCCCCGGAATTCAGGGATGTTAAGCAATATAACCAGAAAGCCGGCCTTCGTCCCAGCGCTGAACCTGGTTCGACGCACGTCTTCCTCCAGGATGTTCCCGCCATTTTAGACTCCAATAGAACCGCTGACATTCATGAGGGATCTTTGTTTGGTGAACTCGCTGCCCTGGGAAGAACACCCAGGACCTCAACTGTTTTTGCTGAAACAGATGCAGAGCTTTTAGAAATAAGATGGCAGGGACTAAGGGAATTTCGTAAATACGACCAGGGATGGCGAAGGTTGATTGACCAAAGGTATCGACAAAATGCCCTTAAAGCTCATTTAGGTGCGACTTCCATTTTTTCTCATCTTGATGATAATGAACTTCAGGAAATTGCCGATAACACACTCTTCGAGACCTATGGAACATTTGATTGGCATCATTCTTATATAAAAATGCAGGGGCATGACAGAATTGAAGGCGTGAAGGATGAACCAATAATCACTGAGGAAGGAGCTTATCCTGACGGAATTTTAATGGTTCGTGTAGGGTTTGCAAGAGTCTCTGTTGAAAGGGGTAATGGAAGGCAAACGATTACTTATCTTGGAGCCGGAGATTTTTATGGCGCGGACGAACTTTATAGAGCTTGGAAAGGTGAAATGAATGTCGGCTTAAAAGTAACTATTACAGCGCTGGGGTATGTGGAAATACTGCGCGTACCGACAAAAACAATCGAAAAGCATTTGTTCTCCTATTGGGATTCGGGAAAGCGGGGAGGAACTCGCGGAGGCAAACCCGTACAAGGAAGTCAAAGGAGGATGCAGGATTTTTTTGAACAGACCCTTGCTGAAGGGGCGTTGCAGGAATGGGCTGTTCAGGAACGTTTTGTCAATGGTACTCAGGCAATGTTGATAAACCTGGACCGATGTGTGCGGTGCGATGACTGTGTTCGTGCCTGCGCGGCAACTCATGAAGGTAACCCAAGTTTTGTGCGGCATGGTAAAACCTTTCAAAACTGGATGGTGGCCAATGCCTGTATGCATTGTGCGGACCCTGTATGTATGATCGGGTGCCCTACCGGGGCGATTCATCGCTCGATGTCAGGGGGAATGGTTGTAATCAATGACTACACTTGTATAGGGTGTGAAACTTGTGCAATTTCCTGCCCTTATTCAAATATACGAATGGTTCCCATCCGCGATGAAGACGGAGAACATATACTGGATCAGCAAAACCACCAACCCATTATCAAAGCTACGAAATGTGATCTTTGCGCGGACCAGATTACAGGACCCGCCTGTGCTTTTGCATGCCCGCACGATGCCTTAAAAAGAGTCGATTTTAGAGATGTGACCTGGGGCAGGGATATGGAAGCTTGATGATGAAAAAATTATGGGGGTTTCTGGTTATAGCCGTGCTTTTTTTTACCCTGATTTGGGTCTGGACCTCAAAGGTCGAAAACTCACTCGGGTATCCGGAGTTTATAAGTGGGGGGGCATTGTTTTTTATTATTTTCCTGCTTTGCTTGTTTAATATGAGAAAGCGTTTGCCTTTTCTACCCATTTGGTCTGCTCACAAATGGTTTCTTTTTCATTCCGTGGCAGGCTTTCTGGCGCTATCTTTATTCTGGTTGCATGCAGGTGTCTTGTGGCCGAAAGGGTTATACGTACAGATTCTCTCCCTTCTGTTTTACGGAGCGACATTGTCGGGAATCGTCGGGTTGATAATGGAAAAGGTTTATCCGAATCTTTTAACCCGTATTGGTAGCGAATTTATTTATGAGCGCATTCCGCGTGAAATTGCCGAAATAAGAAACAAGGCCGAAAACCTTGTTTTAGAATGCACGGAAAAAACAGGAAGCGATACGCTGGCACAACATTATTTGGAAACATTGGGATGGTTTTTTCAACGGCCCCGGTTTTTTCTGAATAATATTTTTGGGGGGCAAAATTCGCAGACCTGGGTCAAGGAGCAGTGTTCGATTCTGGAAAGATTCTTAAATGAAGCTGAGCGTAGATATCTGGAACAAATTTTTGCCCTTGCGGAAACTAAAAGGAAAATCGACTACCATTATTCTTTGCAAACCATGTTAAAAACCTGGTTGCTTGTCCACGTGCCTTTGGCAGCAGCTGTTATGACAATGGTTGTGTGGCATTTAATAGTAATACAGGTGTTCTTTAATTAAATGGATGATAGCAGGTTCAGTCACGATAAAAGCCCGTATGAACGCCCTAACTTTCCTTATCGGTGCGGCAGGGGTGCCTTATGGAGAACGCCTTGTTTTAAAGGTCCAAAAATAGATGGTAGTTGCGGGGGAACCCAGGATTGCGAGCCTTTCCTTAGTAAAGGGCGTTGGTCATGCCGCAGAGAAAAACGATTTGGGGGGGCGTGTAAGGAGGGGCCGGGCCCAAACGGGGAGTGCTCCTGGCAAAGACCCCCTTGTGCACCAAGAAAAACTTTGCGATCGATTCGCGGGCAAATATCTTTTTTGGCGGTGGCCGTTATTATTGCTTTGCTGGCTACCTCACAGGCTCTAAACCTGGACGGGGGGCGATTCGTCAGTATTTCCGATGCAGGCCCCCTATCCAGTTCACATGAGAAGTTCACCGAAACAGAGGGTTGTGCCTCATGCCATTCTGTTTATGGGAAGGGACCTGTGGGTTGGGTAAAAGCCGTTTTCACCCAGGAGGATATTTCTGTTAGTTGTGTCAGTTGCCATTCTTTTGGTGGGCCTGACTCCATGCCTCATAACAATAATTTTTTAAAGGGTCAGGACTTCAGAAAAACGGAGTGTATCATGTGCCATCGTGAGCACAGCGGCGGGAGAATGAGTACTAAAAAATCATCGGCTGAGCAATGTAATACTTGCCATAAAAATAAATTTGAAAGTTTTTCCAATGGGCATCCGGAATATCCTGAAAAATATCCTTATTTCAATCGCAATTCAATTAAGTTTGACCATGGCTCCCATTTAAACAAACATTTTGAAAATCCAAAATTTACCGAAAAAGCGCCTGCATCCTGCATTGGTTGTCACCAGGTAACTTTATCAGACCGGGAAGTCAGGCCGCTGGCCTTTGAATCCATTTGTGTTGATTGCCACGGATCCCAGATCCAGAAGAAAGATTTGGTATTGCTTCGGCTTCCTGAATTCATGCAAAACTTTATTGATGGTGAAGCTTTAACCCAATCCTGTAATTTCCCCGATCAGGAAAAATCAGAGGAAGAGTTTCTAAGTGTATCTACAGAAATGCCCGCACTGGTGAGTACATTCCTGCTAAATGTTCCGGAAGATGATCCGGAAATTTATGAGCGGCCCTTGCAGGAGCTTATTTCGGCTATGGCCGAGGAGAGCGCACTTCCTGTTGAGGACTTGATAAACTCTAAAACTGAAATTCCCCAGGCAGATAAACTTCTAATGGGAATGAACCCGGAAGTTCTCAAGCGTGCAGCCTGTTCCTGGGGATTAAATCTGGAATACGAACCCCCTGCGGAAGCAAAATTTGGAGGCTGGTATGCGGACATGTTGGAGGTTCGATACAAACCCACAGGCCATCGTGACCCGGTAGCAAAGAGCTGGGTTGAATTTGCTTTGGCGGCTTCAACCCACCAGGAAGATGAGGATAATGCTGCTCGAGCAATAGCAATGCGGGACCAGGTTATATCAGAGAAGGAGGGCGTGGGTGGATGTGTGAAATGCCATGCTGTCAGCGAAACAAAAACGCCAGAGGGAAAAAAGAAACTGGAAATAGAATGGCATTATAAAGATGTCAACAACAGACCTCATTCCAAATATTCGCATTCTAACCATATCGAAATTATGGGTAAAAAAAGGTCTTGTTCCAATTGCCATATTTTAGATGGCAAGGCAGAATATATGCTCTCGTTCAAAAGTTTTGATTCAACAAAATGGTCCAGTAATTTTAAATCGATCAAAAGAAAAGCTTGCGTGCAGTGTCATGCTGAATCACAGATAAAACATGATTGTCAAACCTGCCATGTTTATCATCTCAACCCGGGATTTAAGAAAAAAATGTTTTCAGAAAAAAAACAAAACGAAAAATTTAAAAATGATGTGTAATAAGCAGATCAAGGAATCTTAAAGGAGGGAACTTAGTTGAATATCGCTATTAGTTTTATTGCATTGGTATTCCTTTTGGGTCTCGTTGCATATGTGCTGATTCTTATTGCAAACAACTCCCGCGCTTTGGTGATAAATCAGGAAAGGGCAAATCTTGAGGCGGAATTGTTAAAGGTTCGTATCAATGAAATCATGGAAGCCAAACGCTTTCAGAGTGAAAAAGATAAATTATCCTGGAATGGATTTAGAAAATTCCGCATTGTTTCCAAGGTTAAAGAAACCGGAGATATTGCGTCATTTTACCTTTCTCCGCATGATGGCAAACCTCTCCCAGGGTTTCTCCCGGGACAATTCCTGACCTTTCAGTTCCATATTCCAGATCATCCGCAACCGGTCATTCGCTGCTATTCGTTGTCTGATAGCCCATATCATCCCGAACGATACCGGATAACGGTGAAAAGGGTACTTCCCCCAAAAGATGAACCGGATGCGCCGCCGGGTTTGATCTCCAATTATCTTCACGATAATTTAAAAGAAAATGACATTTTGGATGTAAAGGCACCAGGCGGGCACTTTTACTTGAGCATGACGGGGAAAACTCCCATCGTTTTGCTTGCTGGAGGTGTAGGCATCACTCCACTGCTCAGTATGCTGAATGCACTTGTTGAAATGGAATCACAAAGAGAAATCTGGTTTTTCCTGGGAGTTCGAAATAAAAAAGAACATATGATGAAGAAGCATCTCGAAACCATTGCGAAAACCAATTCAAATGTTTATATAAAAATTTTTTACAGTTGCCCCGATGAAACAGATATTAAAGGCGAGGATTATCATGTGAAGGGAAGGGTCACTGTTGAAAATATAAAACCGCTTCTTCCTTCAAATAATTATGACTTTTATATCTGTGCACCGCCTCCGATGATCAAAGACTTGCGCTCAGATCTGGCTGACTGGGGTGTTCCCAAGGCCAATATTCATTTCGAAGCTTTTGGACAGGCCACAGTAAAAAAATGCAAAACAGATTCTGCTAAGGAGATGGCTAAAAAAATAGATATCCGTTTTACCAAGTCCGGTAAAGTTTTGCCATGGAATCCAAATTTGACTTCCCTTTTGGAGTTTGCAGAGAAAAATGGGATTCCCCTGGACTCCGGTTGTCGGGCAGGAAATTGTGGTACATGTCTCATTGCAATAAAAACAGGAGAGATATTATATGTGGGCGAGCCAGGATCGAAGCCAGAGGAGGGGTCCTGCCTGACCTGTATTGCAATTCCTAAAGGAAACCTGACTTTGGATGCTTAAATTCCCCCAGGGTCACCTTGCGGCTTTTTTAAAAGAGCCCTTGATTATTCGGTAGGCAAGTCGATTGCTTTCGTGTTCTACAGGATACCCGATAGGTTGATTGCATTCGGGGCAGGCCAGGACCGGAAGTCGGGACTTTCCCCCGCTGGTTTTAAAAGAAGCGAAGGATTTGGGTTCCAAAATTCTATCCAGGTAAAGTCGAATCAACTGTCCTGAGCCTTCTTTGCGATAACGCAAAATAAACTCTCCACATTGTCCGCATAAAATATCCAGATTCCTGCTGGGCATTATTAAGTTTGGATTAGGTTTTGTTGTCTGAAGCTTTTTAAATCTTGAGGGTTCAGTTGCCTGTTGAAACTTGATCTAAACCGACCCAGATTCGATGGGCTTGACATTTTGTTGAAAGTTCGTAAAGACTCGCGATCAATAGCAGAGTTTATAGTATTTCTGATCGTTTTAATAGCATCCTTTAATTCATTTTGCCGAAGAAGTGTTTCTTCTAAATCAGGTTTAAAATTTTTGTTTCGTAATATTGGGGCTGTGAGTGAGCGATGGTTTTAATGAGTTGCCCTAAAGTGGACACCGGTTTCTGTCCACAGAACCCAGGCGTTGAAAGCAAATTGTTTCGCCCTTGCCAAGCGGGCAGGATTCAAGGTGGGAGGTTGGATTGGGGAAAAGTTGTTCTTTTGGGGAGGAAAAAGCTGCCATCAATGGGATGAGGCGGTGGCGGACACAATGAAAACTTGAGCAGGTTTTGGACAATATTCCGTTTAATTTTTTCCTGGTGAATCCACGGTTTCTTCCAGATTCAATAAACTAACAACAGGCATCGTTTCCGTTAGTGGGAATGCCCTCTTGTTGAGGGGAAACACTGCAGTCAAATGGACCATAATGGGTTGAGAAGTCTCCGGTCACTTCGAAATGGTCTCCGAACCGGGATTCGCTGATCATTTTAAACGTATTTCCGCATACTGGAACAGGGAGTGCTGTCTGGAAAAAATGGTGATCATCGAGTGTAAATCCGTGAGGAAATTCCGGGATGGTACCTTTGTAATAAGCAACATGGCCAAAATTTTCACAAATATCTTCAAAATCACATTTGAAAGTTCTGACTGTCATGGAGTAGAAATCAATCATCCCTGCTTTACGTTGTATTTCTTCACTGTTAAGTGTGATCGAAGTTTTAGAGACGGTTCGATAATCCAAACAACCCACCTTGGCGAGCATTCGCCTGAAGTCTTCTACATATAGAGCTCCCCCCAGGCATTCTCCCAGCAAAACGGGATCTGTTTTAAGGGGTTCCGGAACACGGCGACCGGTGAAAATGTCAGATAAATAGAGCTCTCCTCCCGGTTTCAGTACCCGAAAAATTTCTCGAAAGACACTTTCCTTGTCAGGGGAAAGGTTGACAACACAATTGGAAATAACCACATCTACCGAGTTGTCTTCAAGATTTGCGGTAGATAGATCTTCGATCCAACCTTTTCGGAAGTCCACATTGGGCTTATCCAGATTGAACTTGTTGGTGTGAAAAGTGACATGTTTCCTTGCTACGGCCAATTGCTCGTCTGTCATATCAATTCCTATGACCAACCCGTCAGGGCCGACAACCTGTGCAAGAAGATAACAATCGCGTCCTGACCCACATCCCAAATCGACGACCGTTTTGCCATTAATTCCAGTGGGAAAAGTTGAAGCGCATCCATAAAATCGAGATTGCACTTCTTCATGAATATTTTTTAGATAGGGCCTTAAATAAGCAGGCATCGAATCTGCGGCACAGCAGGCACTGGTTTGCAAATCGTTTTTAGTCTTCAGGATTTTGCCATAGTATTCTTTAACGTCCTCGCGGATTTCCGAACGGGTTTTCACAATATATCTCCTGGGGGTGAAGGGGGGTCCTCACTCCTTTTAAGCTTTACAGTAATTTCTAAAAAAATTTTCAAATGTTATTCTATACAAAATATTGTCTTTATCGACAATTATTTTTTGTCGGGATTTTAAAATCTTCCTTGCAAAATCAGGAAAAAAAGAGGGGCCAGGCCAGCCCGCTTTTTCCTGTCAAACATTTGATTTAAAAGGCTTTATCTGATAGGCTGATTTTGTTTTGTTATTTTTTTAGGGGAATTTTTTATGGAAACCGTACTTTGGGTTATATCCAAAGTTTTCTGGATTATTTTTTCTCCAAATAGATTTTTGCTTTTGCTGCTTTTTGTGGGGGTTTGCCTGTTGTATTTGGGTCGGGAAAAGCTGGGGAAAAAGCTGGTTACAATTGTAACCGCCATTTTATTTATTATTGGCCTGGTTCCAGTTCAAAATTTAATGCTGGTTCCTTTGGAAAACCGGTTTCCAGTTCCTGAACCCCTTCCTGAAAAAATTGACGGGGTGATTGTCCTCGGAGGATCTGAAATACCTCATCTTACAAAAATTAGAGGGCAGGTCAGTCTTTCAGGGTCGGTTGAACGTTTGACTACCTTTTTAAATCTGGCCCGCAGGTTTCCCGAGGCAAAACTTGTTTATGCAGGAGGACAGGGTGCCATAGGTGCACAAGAATATAAAGCAGCTCATACAGCGAAATTATTCTTTGAACAGATGGGTCTAGATACGGGTCGAGTGTTGTTTGATTCTCAATCTCGAAACACCATGGAAAATGC
>WAIB01000038.1 GCA_009873655.1 Nitrospinota bacterium
GACGCTGGTCCAAACCGAAAGTGGCAAAGATGCAGGGACATTTAAAGGATTGGAATCGGCGAAAACCGGTCCAGACCTTCAGGTACAGGCTCCCACTTCCACCGCAGACAACGCCATAAGGGCGACTGAGGCCAACAAGGCCTCATTGCCTGAAAAACTGATTGCGCGGGGCGCCTCGGAAACCAAAATCATAAACCAGATTGTAAACAAATTAAATGTCCGCACCACCGGTGCTCAAAATGAGGTTCATGTCAAGCTCGATCCGCCTTCATTGGGAACCGTACGATTGAATATTTCTACGGTAGGGGATTCTGTTCGCACGGTCATCATTGCCGAAAATCATGCGGTGAAGCAAACGATTGAAAACAACTTCAACCAACTTCGCGATGCCATGAGCGAACAAGGTCTTAAAGTCGACAGTTTTTCAGTAACCGTCGGCGGTGAATCCGGAAACACCAAGCAAAATGGAAATTTGCTGGGGGACGGAGATTCACCAAACCCTTTTAACGCAGAACAAATGGCTGAAACGGATTTGGAGCTCGAAGAAACAAACGCATCATTTATTTATGATGGAAAACAGTCTATCAGTGTATTGGCTTAAGAAAATTAACTTTTTAAGGACTCGAAAAATATGATTGCAGGAATAACACCCACCCCAACTACAAAAGCAGAAGGCACCTCTTTAACTGCAGGAGCCAGTCTGGGTAAAAACGATTTTCTTAAGCTGCTGGTAGCTCAACTGGAGCATCAGGATCCGCTTGCTCCGCAGGAGGGGCAGGAATTCGCAGCACAACTGGCCCAGTTCAGCAGTCTGGAACAATTAACAAACATCAACGATAACCTTCAAACCAGCCAGGCCTATGACCTGGCATTGAGCAATTCCTCCATGGTCAACCTGATCGGAAAATCGGTGGATGCTCCCGGTAACAGTTTTGAGTTGGGTGAAGGAGAAACCGAAACCTTGAGTTTCTCTTTGGCAGAAGAAGCGTCTGATGTAGCCGTAAATGTTTATGATTCGACAGGAGCTCTGGTTTCTACTTCTAACATCGGTGCCGCCAGTGCCGGCATAAAAGAATTTGTTTGGAGCGGTAAAGATGGCTCAGGCGACCAACTTCCGGAAGGAACCTACACCTTTAGCATTTCGGCACAGGATTCTTCAGGTAATTTTATTGAAACTCAAACTTTCGCGGCAGGATTGGTTTCGGATATTATTTTTGAAGGAACACAAGCCTTTGCCATTGTTAACGAACAAAAAATTAATGTGAGCAAAATATCAAAAGTCAGTTCTTAAAATAGAAAGAGGAGATTAAAAATGTCATTAGTCAGTTCATTATTCACAGGTGTCCGCGGATTATCAAGTAATTCACAGGCGATGGGAGTTATTGGTGATAATATTTCCAACGTCAACACAATCGGTTTTAAAGAAAGCAAAGCCGTGTTTAGTGATATCTTTAGTACTATTCTTACAAATGGATCCGTAACCAGTCAATTAGGTCGTGGGTCTACACTTCAGGGAACCATCCAATCATTCAATCAGGGATCTTTACAATCGTCTACCAATGCCCTGGATCTTGCGATCGACGGTTCCGGATTTTTTGTGGTCAATAACGGAACAGGTAATTTCTATACCCGGGCGGGTCAATTCAGATTAAATAGTGATGGACTAGTCCAGGCTATTACCGGTGAAATTTTGCAAGGCCAACAAATCACCAATGGAACCGTTTCTTCGACGGTTTCGAATATTGATCTGGCAGGTGTGCAATCGGAACCTCAGGCATCTACAACTTTCCAGTTGGGTGCAAACTTGAACTCTGCTTCTACAGCAGCTACCACTTTCAATTCTCCTATAACCATCTATAATTCCGTTGGTTCTCAAACTATTCTTAATATTCAGTTTACTAAAGTTGCAAATGCCAACTCCTGGACTTATTCAATTTCCTCGACTGATGGAACGGTAACTAGCGGTGCCTCTGGAACGGTTTCTTTTACTACCTCCGGACAATTGTCCGCTATCAATGGCTCGCTTGCCGATCAAACCATTGTTATCGATTACTCTTCTGCCAATCCACCCGCAGCCGAACAAACTTTGACTTGGGATCTTGTCGATGCCAGTAATGCAACACTCGGTAAATTAACAGGGTTTGCGGCAGAATCGAATAACAATTCCTTGACCCAGGATGGGTTCACAACAGGAACCCTGGTGGGCCTTACGGTTAATTCCGAGGGTGTTATAGGCGGCCTTTTCAACAATGGCCAAACTAGTAATCTTTATCAGGTCACCATGGCCGATTTCCTGGCGCCCTCAGGTTTGACCCGTCAGGGTCAAAACCTGTTTTCTGAATCTGCTGAGTCTGGCCAACCTACGTTAGGTTTAGCTGGTTCCGGAGGATTCGGTAACATTGCAGGGCAATCGCTGGAACTGTCGAACGTGGATCTGGCGGAGCAGTTTGTAACCCTGATCCAAACACAGCAGGCTTTCCAGGCCAGCGCAAGAGTCATTACCACAACAGACGACCTTCTAACGGAGGCCGTGAACCTGGTAAGGTAATTTTAGAAGATAAAATCTCCTCAAGACCCGGACTTCGGTCCGGGTCTTTTTTTTTGTTCCCTTGTTACTGGCTTACGACTTTGTTACATTAATCCCATGAACCGCGATGAACAAATCCGCGAAGTCAAATCCGCAACTCTCCTTCGCTTCAACCAGGTCTGGCAACGAAATTTTTTAAGCAATCGGGATACGATTCAAAGAAACCCTGGAGTCATTGCGTTAAAAAATCGATTTCGTGATATACCTTCCATCGTTGTAGGGGCAGGGCCTTCCCTGGATAAAAATATAAGGTACCTGCGAAAAGCCCGTGAAAAGGCTCTCATCCTGTCCTGTGATGCGGCACTGAAACCTTTAATGGCTCATGATATCGTCCCCAACTTTGTAATCGTATTAGACCCCCAGGAGGAAATCGCTCGATTCCTTTGCAATGTTCCGCAGAAGGGAATCACATTAGTTGTTCCCACCATTGTTCACCCCAGTATTCTGGAATTGTGGGAAGGGGATGTTTTATTTTTTAATAAATTCGCACCCGATATTCCCACTCTTGTGGAAATCCAAAAGGCGGTTCCTCAAATTGGCATTCTGACTCCCGGAGGAACTGTTTTATCGGTCACTTATGATCTTGCTTTTCAGGCAGGGTGCAATCCAATCCTTTTCGCAGGGCAGGATTTGTCTTATCCAAAAAAAAATTCGCATAGTCACGGAACCGAAGCAGCGGGAAAAGGTTTGAAATCCACGGTGGAAAAACAAAAAGACAGCATCGTTTTAGAAACGGATATGAACAATAAACAACTCCGCACACTAAAATCCATGTCGGTTTCAAAACAATGGTTCAGCTGGGCATTTACAACATGGAAACGCGATAACCCCGTTTCCGTTTCGAACTGCAGCGAAGCCGGTATATTGACCGATCACTGTTCCCTGTTGACTTTAAACGAGGGAATTTATAAATTTTGCAAAACCAAAGTCAACATTCCCTGGATGCTTAAAAAAGCTCTAAAAAGAAAAAGCCGCCACTAGCCGGCCAAGGGGCGGAAGCCAATGAGTCTGGTTCACCAGTCATTGCGGGCACACCGAAAACCTTGCCAGACTTTAAAAATATCCGGCCTTTCATTGAAGCGGTAAGTCGTCCTCATATAGTAGGCTTTGTAATACCAGTTCCCTCCCCTGAGGACCTTACTTATTCCAGATTCCGGGCCTTTAGGGTCTACCCTGTTTTCATCTTTATAAACCGACGCATCGAACCAGTCGGAAACCCATTCCCAAACATTGCCGGCCATATGATGAACTCCATAAGGGGAAATTCCCTTTACCATTCCATCCACTGGTTCCATAACTTGAAACCCTTTTTCTTTAAACTTCCTTCTAAATGTGACTCGACTGTTATCCGGAAATTCATTCCCCCATGGAAATATTCTCTGGTCGGTCCCCCTTGCCGCCTTTTCCCACTCAGCCTCTGTTGGCAGTCTTTTCCCTTTCCACCTGCAATAAGCATCTGCACCGAACCAGGAAACCCGGTTTACCGGGTAGTTTTCCAATCCTTTTCTAGGCTTGTAAACATTTCCTTCAAGTTGAACTGTAACAGCAGGAGTTATCTCAATAAATTTATGGGCTTCCTTTTTGTTTTCATTCAGAAATTTTGAAAAACTTGTGCTGGTCACTTCATATTTATCAATCCAGTAAGCGGAAAGGTTTACCTTGTGTACCGGTTCCTCATCCATATCTCCCCATTCATTTTCGTTATCAATGGCAAACCCCATTGTGAAGGGCCCCTCCGGGATCATTATCATGTTTTCATTGGAACCATCTTTAAAGACGGAAGCGCAACCGGAAACCAAAAGGACATAGTTGAAAACAAGAAGGGTAAGTTTCGTAATAGAATTTTTTAGAAATTTTTGCACAAATATCCCAAATGGAAATCAAGAAAATCAAAATACAGGAAGATTTGGATAGGGGGCCGCTATTCTTGGTTAAGACTTTTTAACTTTCTCATGTGAGCCATCACAGAAGGGTCTTTTTTTAGTTCTATAGCAACCACAAAGGTAATAAGTTTTTGTTTTATCCAATTCCAAAATTTCGGGTTCCCCTCCTGTTGTGTGATGCGTTGCATCGCAAAATGGCCAGTGGTTCGATTGCATACAAGTGCAAACAGCAATCTCAGATGCGTCTGTTATTTTTATAGGTCCGCCTGACATTTTCGATTCCTTATATTAATTAGAGGCCAAGGATAAAGACGTTTCCAAATTTGGAAGAAATACAATAAAGGAAGTTCCTTTGCCTAACACGCTTTTAACATCCATGGCCCCCTGGTTTCTGTGAACAATCTGATATACGGTAGCTAAACCCAGACCTACCCCATCCTTTTTACTGGAATAGAAGGGGTCATATATATTTTCCATCTGATCCGGGGCAATCCCGCATCCCTGATCGGTAACTTCAAAAACCACACCTGTTCTATTTGAATGAAAGTTATTGCTGCGATATCCTGAAACTTCTTTTATTTTAATGGAAAGTTCACCTGCGGTCATTGCCTCTAATGCATTAATACATAAATTCCAAACTACCTGCTTTATCTGTTGTTCATCTCCATTAAAAATAATATGATTTTCTGAACCTTCAAACAGGATTTGCTTATCTGGACTGAAATCCTCCTTGTTTTTTAACAGAATAATTACATCTTGAACCAATTGAGTCAAATCCACAATAGTATTGGTGTTTTTTTTAGGCTGAGCATAAGTTAAAAAATCCGAAAGAATGTTGTTGAGGCGATCGGTTTCCTTAATGACAATATTCATTAATTTTTTATAGGAATCTTCAAGGTTCAGCCCTTTAGCCAAAACCTGAATGGATCCGCTTAATGAAGTCAATGGATTCCTTATCTCATGGGCCAATCCTGCCGAAAACCTTCCCACCGCTGCTAATTGCTCTGTACGGAGCATTTTATTCTGCATAAATTTAATTTCTGTCAAATCCTCAAAAACCAAAATATACCCGGGAACATTTAAATCAGATAAATAGCTTATTTTTATTCTCAAAAATATTTTTTTTCCATCATTCCTTGTGAAATCCCTTTCAATTTGCTCGGGAAGGGGATCGGGTTTACTATCCCTCAAAAATTTTTCCAACTGCAATGAGGGAATCAAAGTTTTAATATTTTGGTTCAGGCTTTCCCGTGCAGAAAATCCGGTAAGGGATTCAGCTGCCGGATTTATGGAGGTTATTATTCCCTCCCGGTCTATCGTTACCAGCCCATTACCCATGTACTGTACAATATTTCGGTTAAATGCCCTTTGCTCCTCCAAATTTAAGCTTGTTTGTTCCAGCTGATCTTTAATTATTCTCAGGCGATGAGAAAGAAAACTACTAAGATAGGCGACGGTATAAAAAGCGACAATATTTAAAAAGATAATATAAAAAACATAAGCGCTTTCAAAAGATATTTTAGATTCTGGAAATAAATAAACCGGGTCGATAAAACCATAATATTCCAGGTCGATTAGCCCTCCATAAATAATACTGGCGGCTGAGGCTACAAGGAAAACCGCAGCGCTGGGAAGCATTACACTGGTGGCAATAATTACAAAAAGGAATAAAAAGGAAATAGGGCTGTCAATCCCCCCGGTGGTATATAAAATACCTCCCACCAATAAAAGGTCACCGACCACCTGTGAGGAAGCCGTTAATGTCAGGGGTAAAAATTTAAAAAGGAAAGCGTAAATGAGCGAGAATAAAAAACCAACACTTATTACGATACAAAGTGGACCAATTGGAGCTGTTATTCCCAGACGCTCCTGGAAGGTGAGAAGCAAACCAACGAAACCCGTTAGGAAAAATACCCTTAACAGCATTATCCGTTTGATTCGCTGGCCCAGCTCATTATCTATTTTAGGTTGATTGCGAATCATAACGGGTAAAGAATTCTTAAGTTTAAATTGTTTCTCCCATTTTGAAAATGGGCAGGTACATGGCCACCACGATGAACCCTACAATGGTGCCGAGGAAAACCATCAGCATGGGTTCCAATAAAGCCGTCAAACCTTCTACAGCCGCATCTACTTCTTCGTCATAAAAGTCTGCAATTTTTGCAAGCATTTTATCCAACGAACCCGAAGACTCACCTACGTCAATCATCTGGATAACCATTGGGGGAAAAACATCTTCGCGGGCAAGAGGTGCCGCTATGGTTTCCCCTTCTTTAATAGCTTCAATTGTTTTGAAAACAGCAATCTCTACGATTGAGTTTCCTGCCGTTCTGGCGCAGATATCCAAACCTTCTATCAAGGGAACCCCACTTGAAATCAAAGTGCCCAAAGTACGGGTGAATTTGGCTACGGAAACCTTACGGATAAGAATTCCAAAAACAGGAAGTTTTAAAGCCAGACGGTCAATTTCAATTCTTCCTCTTTTCGTGGCATACGTTTTTTTGAAAGTAAAAAAGAAAGCGATAAAACCGCCGATCATGACATACCACTGGTTTTGGAAGAAATCACTGACATCCATAACTATTTGGGTTGGTCCGGGAAGTTCCGCTCCCCCTTTGGTAAACATGGTCGCAAAAGAGGGAATAACAAAAATCATTAAAAAGGCGACCACCAGAAATGCAACAGTGACGATAGCGCCCGGATAAACCATCGCGGATTTAACTTTCTTTTTTAAAGCCTCGGCCTTTTCAATATAATCAGCAAGACGCCTCAAGATAACATCTAAAATTCCGCCAACCTCCCCCGCTTCAACCAGGTTGCAGTACAATTGGTCCCAAATGTCTTCATATTTCCTCAAAGAGTCCGAGAGATTATTCCCCATTTCAATATTGGACTTTACTTCCAGAATTTTTTCACCAAAGGTCGGGTTTTCTGATTGTTTGCCCAGAATATCCAGGCACTGTACCAACGGGAGCCCCGCATCCACCATGGTGGAAAACTGGCGGGTAAAAATAACCACATCACGGGTGGTAATTTTATCTACTTTGGGCCCAAACAAAGCACTTGGCTCGGCTTTCTTTTTTATCGATGTCGGCCTGATATTTTGCTGCTTCAGTTTTGCAGAAGCGGCTTTTTCATTTTCCGCTTCAACTTCACCGGACTGGACTTTGCCCTTAACTTTTGCTTTATAAGTAAAAGTTGGCATGGTGGCTTATTATTTTTCCTTTAATGAGTAAGAATTAATTTTATTACGGGTTGTCTCAAGCTCCAATCCGATTCGGGTCAATAACTCCGTTGTGATTTTTAATCTTTCCACTAAAGAAAGAATAATCGGCTTGAGGTCTTCAGAAAGGCCATTCATTGCTTCATCAAAGGATTCTTTATCGATGACCCCGACCGTTACATCCCCCATGGCAGAAACGTTGGCAGTTCTGACAGATTTTGAAAGGAGACCCATTTCTCCAAACACATCTCCCTCTTTCAAGGTTCCAACGGCGACTACCTTTTTATCGATTTTTTTCGTTACCCTTACGCTGCCTTTTAATACAACGTAAGCATTATTACTCATTATTCCTTCAGTGATGATGACTTCACCATCAGCATAATGCTGGCGAATTGGCGTATCTTTAATACTCATGCTTTACCCATTGCGTGTAGTGTTTCTTTGAAAACTTTATAAAAAATTTCATTTTCAGAGATAGATTTTTTTAATATATCACCGAGTTTATCCAGGTCCTTTTCGTTGATGACCACATTGGCGCTGTATTGAAAAGCCTGCATGTTATTGAGGGTTTTAAAATTACCTCCAACCAAGGCCAAAAATATATTTCTTCGGGTCACCATCGGCAATTCAATCACCGATTGATATAGAGGATTATTTTCCAATGCCACGTTTCCAAAATTTTCATTCAAAGCGACAAAATGAAAATGAGTGAATTTCATTTTATGAATTGCATGTTCAGGCGACTTGGCATATTGAATTTTAAATTCTTTTTCCTCAAGTGCTTTGGTCCAGGTTTCTTTATTTTTATCGTCTAAAACCAAAGCCAGTTGATCATTTTCATCATAGATGACCAGGTCGTCATCATCTTCGAAATCTTCCTGACTGACCACCATGCTTGCCGTATCGACCGTTTGGTCTTTTTCTTTTGCGGCAGGAGGTGGCGCGGGTTCACTATCTTTGGGTTTTAAATGTTGATCAACTTTAAATTTGGTTTTACATCCGGGGCAGGTAATTGAGAAAGCCTGATCTTTAGGCAGTTTTTCATCCGGGATGTTCATGTTTTTTTTGCAAGCGGTACAGGTTACCTGCATTTTCAGAATTCCTTTCTTAACTTTTTATTTAATTCCGGCATCGTATTCATCGTCCATAGAAAGTTCGTCAATATCCGTGGTTTTTTCACCTTTTTCAGCTTTTAATGTGTCGATACCTCGACCCACAACTGCTTTTCGGGATGCATAAGCCAATGCCGTTTCTTCGGTAATGAGTCCTTCTTTAAATAATTTCAATATATGCTGGTCGAAGGTCCACATTCCATACGCATCACCATTGGTAATAATATCGTAATAGGTTTTTCCTTCTGACTCACCATTTATGATGGTATCTTTCACACGCATATTGGAAGACATAATTTCAAGGAGGGCCACACGCCCACCCCCTACTTTAGGCAATAACCGCTGGCAAATTATCCAACGAACTGTATCAGCCAACCGAATCCTTATTTGTTGTTCCTCTTCCTGGGAGAACATGCCCACGATGCGGTTGATGGTTTGCCCCGCGTCGACGGTATGCAAAGTACTCATCACCAGATGTCCTGTTTCTGCAGCACTCATTCCAATCTCTACTGTTTCCCGGTCACGCATCTCACCAACAAGAATTACTTTGGGGGCTTGTCTCAGGGCTGCACGGAGTCCGCTTGAAAACGCATCGTAGTCACTTCCTAGCTCCCTTTGGTTGAAGGTTGCTTTTTTATGGGGATGGACAAACTCGACAGGGTCTTCAAGGGTGATGATATGCATGGATTTTTCTTCATTCATCTTATTCAGCAATGCGGCGAGAGTGGTCGATTTACCACTTCCGGTTGCCCCTGTAACAAGAATGAGTCCATTTTTTTCTTCAGCCGCTTTGGTAAACTGTCCGGGAAGTTTTAGATCTTCAATAGAGGGAATCCGGGTTTCAAGTTTTCTAAGGACAATTGAATAATACCCTCGTTGGGCAAAAATATTGACTCGAAACCTGGCTTTCCCCACCAGGAAATAGGAACAATCGCAGGATCCCTCGCGTATTAAAATTTCTGTTAACCGGCGATCCGAGTTAATAAGGTTCAATGCAAAAATCTCGGCCTGGAACGGAGTTAATTTTTCTATGGGTGGAACAATAGGAACTCCGGTCAATTGACCTGAGGATTCTACCTGGCAGGGTTTTCCAACGGTAATATTCAAATCGGAAATATTTCCGAAGGCTTCCAGCATCGTAGTTAAGATATGATCTACTTCTGCTTTTCTCATTTTTAGCTCAAATAAATTCCGGTGGCTTACTCAAGAAAGGAAGAAATCTTTCTTTTACAATCGCCTTATCATAAGCATCTTCTGCGCTGACTTTTTTTGCTTCTAAAGCTTCTAAAATTGCATCATCCAAAGACTGCATGCCGAATTTTTTTCCCGTCTGGATCGCGGAAGGAATCTGGAAGGTTTTTCCTTCGCGGATCAGGTTAGAAACCGCCGGGGTGACCACAAGAACTTCCAATACCGCCATCCTGCCTTTTTTATCGATCCTTTTGAACAGGTTTTGAGCAACGACTCCTTTCAGGGATTCTGAAAGGGTGGTCCTGATTTGAGCCTGTTGATGAGCCGGAAAAACATCGATAACACGGTCAACGGTTTTTGCCGCACTCTGGGTATGCAATGTCCCAAAAACCAGATGGCCCGTTGAAGCTGCCTCTAAAGCGAGCTCAATCGTTTCCAGATCCCGCATTTCACCAACCAGAATTATATCCGGGTCTTCACGCAAGGCTCCTCGCAATGCTGATTTAAAACCCTGTGTATGAACCCCGACCTCACGGTGGTTCACAATACAGCTTTGACTTTGGTGAACAAATTCAACAGGGTCTTCAACGGTAATGATATGGCTTTTCTTGTTTTTATTAACATAATCCATCATAGCCGCAAGGGTGGTTGATTTACCACTCCCTGTAGGACCTGTCACCAAAACCATTCCTTTATGAAGCATGGATAAACTGGTTATGACCTTGGGCAGACCCAATTGTTCGGCGGTTAAAATTGTGCTGGGAATTTCCCTGAATACAGCTCCGACACCCCATTTTTGCTGGAAATAGTTTGCCCGGTATCTGGCCAGTCCGGGAATTTCATAGGCGAAATCCACATCACCCGTTTCTTCGAAAACTTTGATTTTATTTTCCGGGGCAATTTCATAAAGCATGGCTTTCAATTCATCGTTATCGAGAGGTTTATATTTAACTCTCTCCATGTCTCCATGAACCCGTAAAATAGGTTGAGAACCTGCAACCAGGTGCAGGTCAGAAGCACCTTGATCGTTCATTAGTTTGAAAAATGCGTCTATTTTTGCCACGGTTCACTCAATTATTTTAGAGTTTATAATAAAATCTTTTATGACGTTTTCCTTGCTTTCTGGTAAGACCAGGCTTTTTCCGTTTAAAATTATATCTGTCCCCTGCTTGTTGCCGATAGTTAATCGAAAGACTTCATTACCCCAGTAGCTTTTTTCTTCACCCGCCGCCAGAATAAAATCTTCCTCCCGGAAATCATCAATAGTCAAGTTGAACCACGAGTTGTTTTCAACCTTTATGGTCAACTTTAAAGACTTATCCAAATTCTTTGAGTCTATTCCTTCCTTCAAGTCTGGGCTGTTCTCCTGATTTTGGATTTCAGGTTTTGGGATTAAGGTATCTTTTTCCTCTATTACCGCTTCTTCCGAAGCAGTTACCTCTGGAAGATTATTTTCTACTGATTCTCCCTTCAAAGAATCTTTTTCCATTTTTTGTATGGTTTCTTTTTTGGGAGGTGCGCTGAGTATAGCCGTTGAAGGGGTCGCTTTTTTGGGGGTGGGAATATCTTTATCCAAAATTAAAAATTTTATAACAAAAACAAGAGCAACTAAAAACAGGCCTGTTAATGCAAACCCTAAAAATTTTTTTGCTGAGATATTCGGTGTGGGTTCTGGGCCAGAGATAGATTCATTCGATTTATCTCCAACGGATTCTTCATAAATATTCAACATTTCTTCGACATCAGATCCAATGGTATTGGCATAAGACCTGATGTAGCCTTTTATAAAAACTTCTCCCGGCAATTCATCAAACTTGTTATCCTCCAAAGCCTTAAGAAAACGAATATGTATTTTTGTAGCCCCCGATATTTCCTCCAGGGGGACTCCCCTCAATTCGCGTTCGTGTTTTAAATAAGAGCCGAAGTTTTCAACCATAATGAATTGCTAGTTTTTCTGGCTAAATTTTTCCAAATATTCCCTTGATTGTTTTGCAAACGCACTACTTGGGGAAAATAAGATGGCGTTTTTAAAATGTTCTTTGGCTTTATCCTGTTTGTTTTCCCGGGTATAAAGTTGCGCCAGCTCAAAATGGGCCTGCGCAAATCTGGGTTTGAGTTGAATCGCTTTTTCCATAGAACCTTTTGCCAATTCAAATTTTGACCTGTGCCGGTAGGCCAAACCCAAATTTAAATGGATGGCTGCATTTTCTTTTATGTTAAGAGCTTTTTTCCATTCAATTTCGGCTTGATCATATTGGCCAAGAAAGTAATGACAAAGAGCCAACCAATTATAAATTTGTTGAGGATTGCGGGTTCCAGAAAGTTGTAAATCCTTATTAAAATACTGGATTGCGTTCTCCCAATCCTTCCTTTGCATATAAAGTTGGCCCAACTGCTGGTATGCATCTTTAAAGAGGCTGTTTAGCTGAATACTCTGCAAGAATTCCGATTCGGCTTTTTCAGTATTCCCGTCTACATAATAGGCTCTTCCCAGGTAAAAATGGTAGCTGGCTTCTTTGGGGTTCAGCTCAATGGCCTCATTCAGAGCTTTTAGCATTTTACTTTTTTGATTTAAAGAACCAAACTGCAGGGCTTCTTTAAATTTTTTCTGCGCAAGTTCCTGTTTATCTTCTTTTGAATCCACTGAACCTGAGGTCGCACACCCAAAAAAAGGAAAAATTGCCAGCAACATGATTACAGGAACTTTCCAAATTAACGCCCTCATGATTCCTCCAGGAAAAAAACCGTTTTTTTCAGGTTAAAAACATAAGAATTTAGCGAGCATGTCAGAATTATAACAGATAAAGTCTTCATTCTCAATAGGTTATGTTGATTGGAATGAATGAGAAAAAAAATGCCTGTTTAAACAAAAAAATTCTAAAGAATTGCACGATTATCTCCGATACAAGCTATGTAAAGTATTGCTCCAAATTCAGCAAGGTTATCCAGATTTCGATGAAATCAGGATAAACCCTTTTATTTAAAGGAAATACAAGACTGAGTTGCTTAAAAACAGGGCAAGCAATTTGGAAAGGAGACCAGCACAAGGGGCTCCATATGCTATAATACTCAATGAGATAGGGCCATTACCCTGTCTTTTGGATTATATAAAACCCTTTAATTTTCTAACAATAAGGAGGTGCCTGGAAAAATTTACGTTTCAAGATTCAACTAAACTAGATATCAATTTCATTTGAAGCATATATATAGGAGAGAAGTATAATGAAAACTAAGCTAATAAAGCGAGTTCCAAATATGGTCGCAATATTGGCTTTTCTTGCCCTGTTGGCAGGGAACGCTTTTGCTATTGAAAATAGTTCCAGGATTGTTTCTCCTTACTGGCAATCAGATTCTGGTTCATATACATTTATTGCAGTCAGCCACACCTCTCTTTCCGGGATGGCTTCTCAAATCGGTGTAACAGTAAACGCTATCCAGAATGATTCAACCGCATTTGGCACTGCAGTAACTTTTACGATTCAATCTGGAAACACCGAAAGAATATTTATCGCTCGGTCAGGTCACAGTACGGTTAATCCGACCTCAATTCCGACGGGAAAATTCATTCAAGGAACCACCAACTTCAAACACGGACACATTCGCATTGATCCAATTGCAACGACACCAACGGACGTTATTGGTGACAGAGGATCAACCACACTTAGACAAAACCAGGGCCTGACAGGTGCCGGTTTCCGTGATGCAACCATGTTGTCTTTCTGGGGTGCGGTGGTCGTAGAGCAAAACACAACCGGTTTCGCCATGGAGTTCATTGGTGATATGAACGATTCAGCTGCTGCTCCCGTATTTAACGGTGCAAACGGCAGTGTGACTGGACCGGCGGCGCCGTAGTGTTTACTCAAAATTCCATTAATGAAATGAATATTCCAACTAGGAGAAAGATCCATGAAACAGTTTAATAAAATAATGTTGCTTCTGCTCTTTGGGTTTGTGGTATTAGCCCAATCAGCGCAAGCACAGACGACGGCTCGCGACACTCGGAATAGTGCTAGTTTAGCTATTTCGCCCTACGCACAGGCTGTACCAAACGACAGCTACACTTTTATTGGTGTCAGTCATCCGTCTCTGGATACTGCTTTGACACAGATCGGGGTGGCGCTGGAAGTGATCGATATGACTACCACCCTAAACAATACAGCAGGTCGTGTAGCAATATTTACGGTTGATGCCGGTGAAACTCACCGTGTTTTCGTAGTAAACCAAAGCCACTCAACCATCAATACTTCGAACAGTTCGTTTACAGATGCCAGAACTCACCTGATCAATACGGTTGATTCCGCCCAGTTCGGTTCAATAAGAATTACATCAGTGAGTGAACGACCTGAGAATGCCGCTGCGAGCAGATTTGTAACGGTAGGGTCTACCCCGAAGTTTGACAATCTTGCCCAGCTCAATATATGGGGAATTGTCTTCATTGAATCGGCAGGAACCGGTTTCGCCATGGAGTTTGTAGGCGATGGCCAAGATTCCACGCTGGGTGGTTCCCTAACTAATATTAATTCCACTTTAGGTGAGGTTGATGTAACAGCTGATTCTACAACCTCAACAAACGAGATTGCTCGTCCTTATCGTGGTATAGGCCGGTAATCAATTTGGAGAGGGTATCTTGATTCCTTCTCCATTTGCCTTTGTTTTTCCCAAGGGCCAACCAGAGATGGTTGGCCCTTTTTTCTTCCCCTTACTTATTGTTCAAAGGACCTGAACTATGAGAAACATATTTTTCTTCACCTTCATCGTTTCTTTCTTTGTAGCCTGTACTTCCAACGACGCTAAAGTGGATGTTAAAGAATCCGAATCCCACTACAAGTTAGGTTTGGAGTTTGCTCAATTGAGCCTTTATAAAAATGCCCTGGAAGAATTCGACCTGGCCATAAAATTCAATCCTGAAAATTCGAAAATTTATAGAAAAAAAGGGCTCGTTCTGTTTGGGATGACACGCTATGACGATGCCCAGGCAAATTTTGAAAAAGCCATTAAACTGGACCCTCAGGATACCCAGGCCCATATCAACCGGGGTATGGTCCACTACGCTTCAGGAAATAAAAAACAAGCTCTGATAGATTGGGAAAAGGCAGTCGCATTAAAAAATGACGACAATGATGGAAAAGCCTTGAACAATATTGGCAATATTTATAAGGCAGAAAACGACCTGAACAAGGCAATTCAATATTATAAAAGAGCGATCACTTTTGAACCGGGTAATACAACCTTTTTAAATAACCTTGGAGACACCTATCGGTTGACCGGGAATCTGGAGGAGGCCGAAACGATCCTTCAAAAGTCATTGAACATTGACTCCAATGGTATGCTCACTCAATTCAATCTGGGAGTTCTTTATAAAACGAAAGGGGAAATTTCTAAAGCCATCCAGTCTTTTCAGAAGTCTTTGGAGGTGAATCCACAATATTTGGAGGCTTATTATCAGTTAGCCACAACTCACCTTAAGACTGAAAATAAGGAGTCCGCAAAGTTGCTCCTTGAGAAAGCTCTGCAGGTGGACCCCAAAAATAAAAAATTTAAGAAACTCTACGATCAAGTAATTGCTTCTTAAATCTATTTCGGGAAGGGTTGCTTCCGGAATTGGCATGGTTGTACAATACCCCGATGAACGACCCAAACTCTAATCCTTCAGAAACGATCACATCATCCGATTTAAAAAAGATCCTGTCCGACCACAAAAAATGGCTTGAATCAAACGGGCAGGAAGGAAATTTTGCGGATTTAAAAAACTGCCGGCTAAAGGGCGCGGTATTCATAGGGGCAAACTTAAAAAACGCCAACCTGGAAGGAGCATATCTTTACGGCTCTTATTTCAAAAATGCCAATCTTGAAAATACAAATCTTGAAGGAGCGAATCTAAGAGGAGCAAATTTAAGGTGGGCAAATTTGAAAAACACCAACATGAAAAATACCAACCTTGTGCGGGCCGATCTCTTACAGGCGGAACTTAAAGATACCCTGCTGGAAGGAGCAAATCTTAAAATGGCTGAGGGGATTAGTTTAGAACAATTAAAGGGTGCAATCACAAACTCGGAAACAGTCTTGCCAGAATTTTTAAAAAAAAGCTAATTTACTGGAAAACCATTTTCGCAGAGTCAAACATTCCACGAAGGGTCGAAGTAGCTTCTTCGACAGCCGTTGCCTCGTAACCACAATGGGCTGTACAGTCTGCGCATTTCTTATTATTTTCGTGACCGTAGTTTTCCCATTCCGTGGTTTCCATCAGTTCATCAAATGTCTCAGCATAACCATCATCCAGAAGGTAACAGGGTTTTTGCCAGCCCAGGACAGAGTAATTCGGGTTTCCCCAGGGTGTACAGGAGTAGTCACGCTTTCCCCTTAAAAATTGCAAGTACAGGGGCGAATGATTTATATCCCAACGGCCTTTTTTATTCTTTTCCAGAAGCTTATCAAAAAATTCAAACGTTTTTTTCCTGCCAAAAAAATGATCCTGATCAGGAGCATCCGGATATCTGAAAGCAGAGGCCATCGTGATTCCATCCACGCCGAGGGGTTTCAGGAAATCCAAAAATTCCTCCGCTTTTTCAAGAGTGGTATCTTCAAAAAACGTGGTAGCGCTGGTAACCCTGAACCCTTTTTTCTTAGCTTCTCTTACCGCTTCTGTCGCGAGCTTGAAAGTACCTTGCTGATCAACCACGCGGTCGTGGTCTTCCTCCATACCGTCTAAATGGATGGAAAGAGTGAGATAGGGGCTTGCCGGCAAGCGATCTAAAAAGTCTTTCAGCAATATGGCATTGGTGCATAGATATATAAATTTTTTCATTTTTATCAGCCCCTCCACAATTTCTACAATTTGGGGGTGCATCAAAGGTTCGCCTCCTGCTATGGAAACTACGGGAGCTCCACATTCCCTGGCGGCCTTAAAACATTGCTCCGGGCTCATGTTTTGCTTTAATATTTCGTTGGGCTTTTGGATTTTTCCGCAGCCTATGCACTCCAGATTGCACCTAAATAAAGGTTCAAGCATCATCACCAGGGGATACCGTTTTTTCCCCTTTATCTTTTGCCTGAAAATATAGGAACCTATTTTAAACGCTTGAAAAACCGGGACTGGCATAATTGAGTTATATTAGTATTTAAGTAAAATTTTATTGCGATTATTATAAGGTGCTTTAAATAAAGAGCAAAGAAATTTATCTTTCGCCACTATTAGACTACGAAATTATTTCGTGTAAAATCTCCTGTCGGAGTTTGGAAATCTTTTCAAGGATACGGTTCTTTGAAGAAAATTTTTATACTACTGCTTATAACCGTGCTGGCTCTGGTTTTTGATGGAACCCTGGCGAAAGATATATTTGATTATAGAATAGAGAGTTTCACGGATTGGGTGTTGGTAATAATGATAATTGCCATCTTGCTGTCCATTTCCTGGGCCAATTCCGCCAAAGATGACTGAAACAAAAACACCCTTAAGTAATTCTCCTGAATTTCTGATTTTATAAATCGCAATAATTCAGGAAGCGCTTTTTACCAGGCTCAATAAAGCGTAGGGTTCTACCGGGCCCTCTGCCTGTACCCAAACGGTTCCATTTCCTCCATGGGCTACTGAAATACTTTCCCCTGCACCTGTCTCCATGGCATTAATTTTAAATTTATATTGCCCTCCTGGTGAAAGGCACTCCGCTTCATCCCCCAGCTCGATTCTGTTTCTAACATCCACCTCCATCCACCCCGAACGCTCATTAACGACTTGACCTCCAAAAATCTGAGGTTGATTTGATTCTTGCGGTGAATCAAACCTTTCCGTTTCACGATTAGCCGCTGATATTAAAAATGCAGAGGTGAAACCCCGATTTGCGGTCTTGTCTATTTCTTCAATCAGTCGGGGATTAAATTCTTTATTTTTTTCCAGATCATCAATAGCGCGCCGGTAAGCTCGAGTCACCAGGGAAAGATAATAAATTGATTTAGAACGGCCTTCAATTTTAAATGAAACGACACCGGCCTTTTTCAATGGGTCTAAAAATTCTATGGCTCGAAGATCTTTAGAGTTCATAATATAGGTGCCATGCTCATCTTCTTCAATGGGCATCAATTCTCCGTCTCTTTGTTTTTCTTCAATAGCATATTGACCTTTGAGGGGAATATACTCTTCCATATCATTGCCTTTTTCTTCATGAATATCGTATTCCCAACGACAGCTATTGGTGCAGGTTCCCTGGTTCGCATCGCGATGGTTAAAGTAATTCGATAATAAACACCGACCCGAATATGCAATACAAATCGCACCATGGACAAAAGACTCCAGCTCCATTCCCGGCACTTTCTGATGAATTTCGCTGATTTCTTCCAGGGATAACTCACGGGATAAAATAATCCGTTTAACACCCAGGTTGTACCAGAAGTCAACGGAAGTCCAATTGATGGTGTTCGTTTGAACTGATAAATGAACGGGAATTTCAGGAAATTCTTTTAAGGCAAACTGAATCATACCCGGATCAGCCATGATAAATGCATCCGGTCCCATTTCAGCGTGTTGGGCTAAGGATTTTTTAAAAGATTCTATCTTTCGATTTGGAGGGAGAATATTGGCGGTTATATAAATTTTTTTACCTATTTTATGGGTGTATTCAATGGCCTCTCTTAGCAAGTGATCCTTAAAAGGGTTCTCCTTGGCCCTCAGTGAAAACTTGGGAATTCCCGCATAAACAGCGTCTGCTCCGTAGGCGAAAGCATATTTTAATTTTTCAGGACTCCCTGCTGGAGATAGTAATTCTGAAACCATGACATTATAAAAATTTTAGTTGCTTAAAACAGATTAGGAATGTTTTACCTTACACCACAATGAACCCATACCGCAAGCCTGCAAGGTTAAACGGATAAAAAGGGGGGAAAACGGATGGGAAACTCAAATACTTTCGTTTATGGTGGAGGAGGAAGATTTTTTGCCATCCTGTAAACCTTCAACAAGCTGTAAAGTAGCTCGCAACCGCTTGGCAAGCACTTTAAGAATGGGCATCAACGCCTGTGCGTTGTGCTGAGCAAGAGAATTAAAAGCTTCCTGGGTCATTATTGAAATCGAACAGTCTTCCAATGCGACCACACTGGCCGAACGGGGCAACCCATCAATCAACCCCATTTCTCCAAAAATATCGTTTTCTTTCAAAATTCCAATGGACTGCTTTTCTCCATTGGGCTTTTTTTTGGAAACTTCCACCCGCCCGGATTCGATAATATAAGCGCAATCGCTCAGCATTCCTTCTTTTATAATTTCCTCGCCCTTTTTATAGTATTTCGTTTTCATAAACTCAATATTTTGATGCTATAGATATCGGGAGCTCGATATTTGCTTTTTTTATTATAGAGGCTGTCTTTAGTTTATAGTTTTCACCCCTAAAAATCAATAAACCCCTGGCACATAAAAAAAAACCTGAAAAATCGGCACTTATTTATGCCGAATCAGGTTTCGTTAAAAATTTGGTTTTAAAAAAACGATTTATATGTTCCCAATGGTCAAGGCTTGATTCTGCTGCTCTTGATTATCCAACTCTTCTATTATTTTCAGGGTATTTCTCAATCGACTGGCAAGCACTTTCAAGATGGGCATGAGTGCCTGGGGATTTCTTTTTGCAAGCGAATCAAAATTTTCGGAAGTCATAACTGAAATAGAACAGTCTTCCAAGGCACAAACCGTGGCGGTTCTTGGCAACTGATCAATTAAACCCATCTCACCAAAAATATCATTTTTTTCCAGTTTAGATATCTGTTGGTTTTTACCATCCGCCATCCTTTTAACGACTTCCACGCTTCCGGATTTAATTATATAAGCTTTGTTGCCAAAAGTACCTTCCTCAATTATCACTTCGCCTTTTTTAAATTTTTTTATATCCATTTTAATTTAATCCCGTTTCAGAAATTAATTTCACAAAATTTATTCAGTGATGGGTCGTACTGTCAGGAGGAGGTTTTGCTTTACCAGTAAACTACAAACTTCCTACAGGAACCGATTTAGAGGTCTTGTGATCGGACTCCAATTCATCAATAATTTTCAGCTTTTGATGGTTGCTGTGGTCATATTTTTAACTTTCTTAGTTTCCGTATTACAAATATTCATTAGCATAATACGTGCCAAACCCCTAAAAATGCGGGGGATTACCCATTAAGTGTTTATATTTTAATGTATTATTAATTTTTAATGGAAAATGTCAGTGGCCCAATAAACCTATCTCAATGAGAAAAAGTATCAAATTGAGACAAAAATCTCAAAATGATACTTTTTAAGACAGGTTTTTGAGACAAATAAGTTGTGAGGAAGTATTAGCTGGCGGAGCGATATTTTTTAATTTTTCTATAAAAAGTCGCCCGGCTTATGCCCAATGATTTTGCGGCCAGGGGGATATTGCCGTTTGCCCGATCCAGGGCCTCAATAAGAGCATTCTTTTCTATTTCGTTGAATTTGGTTCCAGACGGGGAGGGAGAGATTGAGGAGGGGTGAGCGGATAAAGCAGTAGACCTGTTTTCATGGTTATCACGATAAGGGACAAATTGGTTACCTCGGTCCACATAACCCTCTCTCAGCTTTTGGATTTCAGGTGAAAGCTTTTCAATTTGGATGCTATTGGTCTGCGTCATTACCATGGCGCGATAAATTTCATTCTCTAATTGGCGGACGTTGCCAGGCCATGGATAGCGCACCAAGGCTTCCATGGCATAAGAGCTTACCGTTGAAATATTTTTGGGAATATCATTTTTATATTTTTTTAAAAAATGATTTATCAATAAGGGGATGTCATCTTTCCTGATTCTCAATGGGGGTAACGAAATTAAATACACCATCAACCGATAATACAGGTCTTCCCGGAACCGTCCTTCCTTAACCGCATCTTCCAGGTTTCTGTTTGTTGCGGATATGATTCTCAAATCGACATGAATTTTTTTTGTGCCCCCCACTCTTTCAAAACTTTTATCCTGTAAAAACCGCAAAAGCTTGACCTGCATTTTGGGAGACATTTCTCCTATTTCATCTAAAAACAGGGTACCGCCATTGGCAACCTCCAGCTTTCCTTGACGCGAATCATCCGCACCTGTAAAGGCCCCTTTTTCATGACCAAAAAATTCATTTTCCTGCAAGTCTTCCGGAATCGCTCCGCAATTGATGGCAACAAAATCTCCACTTTTGTAAGCGCTGTTAAAATGGATTGCCTTGGCGACCAGTTCTTTTCCCGTCCCACTTTCACCACCGATGAATACATTGATGTTTATTCCAGAAACTTCATCGATCTGCCCGAAAATCTGCCGCATGGGCTCGCTTTGCCCAACAATATTTTTATAGGAATAGGTTTTTTTGAGCTCACCCTGCAGACGCTGGATTTTCGTTACCATGGTGTGCATTTCGATGGCTTTTTCTACATTGGTTTTAAGCCGGATTTTATCCACCGGCTTAACCATGTAATCGAACGCACCTATTTTCATGGCCTCTATGGCCGAATCCAAGGCATCGTTTTTGGTAACAACCATTACCGGAATATCCCGGTTTGCCAACCGGAGCTGTTTTAGTATTTCCAACCCTGACAATCCCGGCATATTGATATCCAGGCAAATGGCGCCCGGGTTTTCATCCAGGCAATTCAAACACAACTCTCCATTATCGAAAACCTTTACCTTATACCCCTGGTCTTCCAACCAAGTGGTCATCATGTTGCGGTGGGGCACATCGTTATCGACTATGAATAACAGTTCGGACATCGTGGCGTTTTATTGTCTGTCATCCGGTTTATAATTTTTATCCACTTTCATAATATCAGGAAATGCAGATTAATTGAATTTGCAACCGCTTGCAGCCTGGTATCCCAGAGTTTCTGCGTCTAACAAATTTCCAAATGGAATATAGCCCTCCCGGCTTTTGGGATAACCTTTGCACATGGGCCATAGATAAACTCGGGTCTTGGGGTCACCAATAATTCCATAAGTCAGGAAAAGGTCATAATCCATACTTTCCGGGTTGGTGGGTGGGTAAAGCAACCGGGTTTCGCGGCGGAACTCCCAGGGTGGAATGGGTTTATTCTGTACCCATAGTCCCACTTTTTTCTTCCAGGCCTTATATTCCATTTTTTCTAAAAAAGTACTGTGCGGATACTTCACCCGGTAATGCCAGGCCAGCCCGGCTTTCAGCGATTCTTCATTCAACATTTTTCCATCAGGTAAAAAAACCTCGGCAATCAAACGGCCGTATTTATCCACCTGGGTATAATTTACTCGGACCGTTTTATTTAAAGCCAAATCTTCCAATAACCTTTTGGACGGCCTTCCAAACGGTTGTCCAATTTCGGGCGCATCAATATCTGCCAGCCTTACTTTGTAAAGTTTATCGCGCTGATCTTTGATGGTGAATGTGTCACCGTCTTTAATCGAAATCACTTCACCGTTGATGGTTTTCAACTCCGCCTGGGGCAACAGAAAAAACATCAATGCTAAAATTCCGGATTTAATACCCATAATCTATCAGCACTTAAAATTCTTAATCGCTTTCCTAATATACTACCACTCCACTCGGCGTGTGTTAAATCCCTTCCATAGAATTCATGACCCCAAGGGGTAGGGCCAATGAGTCGATTCCCGCAGTGCAAATGGCAGTTTTCAGCTTTTAACTATCGTTCACTGGCATTAAAGAACTCAGGGCAGACTGCGTTCAATCATAAATTTCACATCGTCATTAACATTCTTGTATTCAATCCTGATTTTGGGGTGTTTGGATTGGAACACCCGAAACACTTCATCGACAAACCCCTGTCCCACCGTTGAAATATCCCTGAAATCCAAAACCACATGTTTGAATTTTTCCAG
>WAIB01000039.1 GCA_009873655.1 Nitrospinota bacterium
TAAAAAGCTTCTCTGGTCTGGGTATACCTTTCGCCGCGCTCCATATCCTGAACCATATTTTGCATTGCGACCAGAGCGCCTACTCCTATTACTGTTGCAAATAGTATAGAAGTAACAAGGGCAGCACCTTTTTCATCGAAGATGCTGAAATGATAAGCCTGTATTTTTCTCCACAGAACAAAAACTCTGCTAAACCATTTTTTATTCATCCTCTGCTGCCTTCTCCATGGCTGCCTTCTCCATGGCTGCCTTCTCCATGGCTGCCTTCGGTATACCGGGTATTCCTTAGAGCTACATCCGTTTTAAACTCAATTGAAGCACTCGTATTGTCAGGGTCTACAAGTCTTATAGTCACCGCAACCTTGGAAACATTTAAAACATCGCTGGTGGGATTTCCAGACTCATCAAAGTATTCAAAATTCAAACCATTTTCAGGATCAACATTGCGCAGAAGAATGCTGCTATCGCCATTTGTAACCTTATTAATATTTGTTCCATCCTGTTCAATGGTGATATTATTATATTGAGATACCCTGATGAATTTTGAGTTCACTCCAAACCTATAATCATTTCTAAGTGGTTCGACCAATGGAAGAATATTAGGTTCACTAGCTACATCTGGAGTACCATCAATGGAAGTGAGCTCGAAGACTCCTCTAGCAGGATCGTAAATGCAAATGTTAAGCAGGTCAGAAAAACCCGCTGCATTGACAACATTCAAGCTGGTGTCACCGTTATTTGCCGCTATTGTGAGGGAAGGTTCATAGGGAATACTCGTTTGCAGATCGCCCCCGGCCCTGTACTCCAAGGATTTTTGATCTAAAGATATAATTTTTATGCTTGGAGGCAAAGCAAAACCCACCTGCCTTAATTCACGAGCTAAAGTTTCCACCGCTAATCGGCCATCTGCACGAATTACATTTTTCTGATTCATCGATATCAACGTATCTTGCTGGGCTGTAAATATTTTATAGCCTGCGGCAAGTACCAACACGCCTATGGCAGTTGCCATTAAAGTCTCTATTAAGGTAAGACCTGAGTTGTTAGAAATTTTTTTTAAAATAAATTGTTTCATAGGAAATTATTCACCTGTCGCACAATATACCTCCACGCCCGTCTGCATCCGCGATAAACCCTAACGCGAATAGTTTCCCAAAGGTCTGAAGAAAATACGGTCCTGCTATCCCTTGCTTTTTCAGCAGCAGCTTTTAGAGTCGCAGAACGTCTGGCTTCTTTTTCGGCAGCCTCAGCAGCCGTATCCGTATAAAATACGTTTTTATTTTGACTTATTTTTGTAGCCAGTTGGGCGGACTGTACATTAGAAGATCGATCTGTATAGGAGACATTTACACTAAGGTCAAAAAGCCTGTCACGTTCAGGGTCCGGGATAATTTCCCAACTGCGCTGGTATACTGCTTCTGATGTGCCAATGGCCCCTTCAGAATCAACATCCTCTCCCTCTGTTTCCGTCCAAATCCCCTCGGAATAAACAGGCGAGGCTATTGATCCTGAGTCTGGCAATTCAATTTTTCTGGACAGATTTTTAACTTCTTCGATCTTGTCCTGTGCCAGCGTCATGGCAATACTTTTTTGGGAGGTTTTATCATCTACCACTGACATGTTTCCTGCCAAATAAGCAAATCCGGCAAGGCCTATACCAACAACGGCAGCAGCAATGAGGTTTTCAAGAAGAGTGGCGCCAGTCTGATTAATGGCATGACGCAAAGTTTTGGGGGACATGAAAAAGCGAGTAGGCAAATGAAAATCAACTCGCTTCTTTTTTATGTTTGGTTTTGTATAAGTTTCTTGCATACCTAACTCCAGTGGTTAGATAAAAACAATGTGCTTTTACAAAAAACTATTTTTTTTTCCTTAATCTTAAAATATAACATAGATATACCGATATCTCCTATGTTTTTTTGGCAATGACTCGAACAGGAGGTCTAAAGGCATGCTAACCTATTGATATAAAATTAGCAAATCGATCGCAAAACATTCAAAGATTTCTGAGGTTAAATTTAGACAGACGATTCGTTATTTTGCCTTTGATTTAGATGCCGCTCAGATCACACAATAAATCGCACTTAACCGCAACTCAGTGAATCGTTATCTCAGGGCGGTCCGGGAACGCATCGCTGAATTTCACGAAAATCAATCTCCTTTTTCGGGCGAAATCGAAGTCGATGAAATTTTCCTTCGAGCTCGACGGATTAAGAGAAAAGAGGGTGAGGAGCTCTTGGCAAAACAATCGTCTTCGGTATCCTCAAGCTAAACGGAAAAGTTCATATGGAGATAGTTCCAGATTGCTCCAAAGCCTCACTGCAAGCGGTTATCCGAGGCAAGGTCACCTTTGACAGCATCATCTATTCGGATGGCTGATCAGGTTATAACGGACTTGTTGATGTCGGCAATGCAAAGCATCTGCCTATTGACCATGGACAAGATAAATTTGCCAAAGGAGGAACTCATGTTAATGGTATTAAGGGATTCTGGGGATTTGCCAAAACTCGTTTAACCAGGTTCCGAGGTATGAGCAAATCCACTTGCTACCTAAATCTTAAAGAGTGCGAGTTTGGGTTCAATCACAGAGAACAGGATATATACAAAATATTGATCAAAATGTTTAAATATAAACCGCTGTTCTAGTAATTACCGCCTTGTAAATATGACTAGTAAGAAAACTGTTAAAGGTAAGGAAAATATTTTGAAAAACCGATTTTTAAGGGCCTTCTAGCTTTTACAAGCGGAACCAATTTACATATAAGTTTAATAAAGTATTCACAAGTAAAATTGTTATAAACAGTCGTCAAACCGTTGGATCAGATAGTAATTGCTCGACGGCTAACCCGGCCTGAAATGGAGGTGCAAACCTCAAATCCAATTCGTTTGGTTTTACCCGGATTTGTTTTCACTGGATGGCGCACCCTTTCTCTCCCCGGTTTAATATTTTGAAGGACCTATTTTAACCTGATAATTTTTGATCCTTTAAACTGGAAATAGAATTTCTTCCGCGGTGAAAGTCAGGGGATAAAAAATCTTAACGAAAACGTTCTGGAACACCAGAAATAAGAGCTCGTGTTTCCAGCTTCTGCCTGAGGTCTTTATAAAACTCGGCGGTTTTCATCATGTTTGCGGCTTTTCGATGCCCCTTGCGCTGCATTTGTCTTGCCCGGTTAAAGAATCCTTTAATGGAGGTATCGTAATAATCCAAACGGCTTTTCCACCAGTTTCCCGACTTTCCTTCCCAGGTGGTTTCGCCTTTCTTGTTGGGAGGCTTGAGGGTCAAAAGTTTATGGGTGCGGTCGATTTCAAAACGATAATCCCCCAGAAAACTCATTCCCAATAACCCATCTATATCTTTAATATGCTTCCCGATAGACGCTTCAACCAATTGTGATTGAGCTTTCCCTGCACTGACAGTCTTCAAGGCGACCAGTGGCATCCATTCCTCCCCCCCTGCTGTATTGAACGGCATTTCCGCTGAGGGGCCATTGTTAACAACACCGAGCTTTTGACCGATTTTTTCAGACAGGGTGATAAAGGAAGCTCCCGTATCCAACATGAGTCTGGCTTTGACTCTTTCATTGAGGAGGACATCGACAAGAAAATTTCCTCCACTCACCGGGATGAGGGGAATCTGGACTTCTTCGAGAGGAGTATGAACGGTCTCTACAGGTTCAGAGGGAAAAGGTACGGGTGTGGTTCGATGTGTGCGGCGGGATTCCTTATGCTTGCGGAAACCATTTTCATTATTCCTGAACTCTTCAGGAATATTGGAAATATCGTCGGTAAAGTGAATGGCACCCTTGTCATCTTTATATGAAAAGATACCTGCTTCAACCGGGGAGACTAAATGGAAAAACAGGGCGGCCATTGCCAACCCGATGGTTCCAAACCTATTCGATTTCAATTGGGCTGACATAGACTTCGCGAGGCTTGACTCCATCAGATGGACCCACCACCCCTTCTCTCTCCATGGTTTCTATGATTCGTGCAGCCCTATTATAACCAATTCTCAATCGCCGCTGGATATAGGAAATAGATGCCTGCCGGTCTTTGGCGACAATGGCTAATGCCTCGTCATATTTTTCATCCATTTCCTGTTCTTCTTCATCTTTTTCTTCAATTTCCGCGGCCTGGAAAATATCTTCCTCATAAACTGGTTTTGCCTGCTTCTTAATGAAACTGACGATCCGTTCAATCTCTTCATCGCTGACCATTACCCCGTGCAGTCTTAACAGGTTCGATGACCCCGGGGGAAGAAATAACATATCACCTCGCCCCAGCAGTTTGTCGGCACCCATGGCATCAAGGATGGTTCTTGAATCCACACGAGAAGTAACCTTATAGGACATTCGTGTCGGGAAATTGGCTTTAATGATTCCCGTTAACACATCTACTGAGGGACGTTGAGTCGCAACTATCAGATGTATTCCCGCGGCACGTGCCATTTGTGCCAAGCGTGTCAGGCAATCTTCCACGCCTTTTGAGGCAACCATCATTAAATCTGCCAACTCATCGATAAGAACCACCACATAGGGAAGCTTTGCAGGAGGTTCGGGAAGGATGCTTTCCTCGTCCTCATCTTCATCCTCAACAGGTTTCACACCTTTATTGGCTTTTTCACGTTTTTTCAATTCTGCTTCATACTCTTTTTGCAGTCTTTCAGCCAGGTCATTAAAGCCGCTGATATTTCTTACTCCCCGCTCGGCCATCATTTTGTAACGCGTTTCCATTTCAGTTACCGCCCACTGCAGCGCCGCGGCTGCCTTTTTGGGATTGGTAACCACGGGAGCAATCAGGTGGGGGATGCCATCGTAAACAGAAAGCTCCAGCATTTTAGGATCAATCATTATCATTTTAACTTCATCTGGAGTCGCGTTGAGCAGGATGCTGCAAATCATGGAATTGAGTCCCACACTTTTTCCCGATCCGGTTGAACCTGCCATCAATAAATGGGGAGTGGTTGCCAGGTCTTGAACCGCCGGCTCACCGGTAATGTCTTTACCGATGGCTAGATTCAATTTGGAGTTCGATTCTCGAAAAGCATCCGATTCCATCACATCTTTAAAGTAAATGGTCTCACGGCGAAGGTTCGGTATCTCTATTCCCACCACCGGTTTACCTGGAACCGGAGCCAGGATACGCAAACCGACACAACGCATTGCCAGAGCAAGGTCATCAGCAAGAGAAACGATGCGGCTTACTTTGACACCGGGTGCCGGTTCGTATTCAAATAAAGTGATAACCGGTCCGGGCAATACCTGAACAACCCGACCTTCAATTCCAAAGTCCGACAACTTTTTTTCCAGAATCGCGCTGCTGGCTAAAATTTCATTACGTGCCTTTTCAGCATCCGTTCCTACTTCGGGAGGAACATCATTCAATAAAGATAAAGGGGGAATTTCATACTTTTCAGAGGAGCCCATGAAAGGGAAATTCTCCTGAACGACAAATTCCGGTTTTTCTTCTTTCTTCTTTTTTTCAGGTTTGTCGGCGCGCTCAACCACGACCGGCTCCGGCCGTTTTCGTGTAACAATTACCGGATCGCTAGTAGCTTTGCTGATTTGAACCGCTTCGGTACGTGCTTTCCGCATTTTTTCAAACGCGGCTTTCATTCCCTGAAATGTTTTCCCCATTCCCTGTAAAAGGGCTAACCCCATTTTTTTTATCCCATTTCCCCCCAGCCATAATGCCGCACCTGCCATTGAAATAACTTTTCCCAGGGTTTCAATAAGAACGTTGACCTCCATACGGGTCATCACCATGAAAGAAATGAACAATAAGGTTATCAGGGTTAACACCGCCCCTGAAGGATTCAGCCAGGTGACCAGAAACCCGCCGAGTCCATCACCCACCAAACCGCCTACCAGCACCGATTTGCCAAAAAATGGATCAATCTTAAAATGGATGGCTATTAGAGAACAAAGCCCCACTAAAAATAAAGACCCGGACCCGACTATCAGAGACCAATTTTGCATTTGCTTTCCACGGATTAATACCCAACCCAAAACGGCGGTTATAACAGGTAAGAAAAAGGAGCCGGTGCCGAAAACCTGTGCCAGTCCATCCGCAAGGTAGGCACCCACCATGCCGCCGGAATTGACCACTTCCGTTCCGGTTATGCTTTTATTGAAGGAAGGATCTGTGGATGAATATGAATTCAGCGCCATAAAGCCAAAAACGGTGAAGGCCAGCGCGACCACACCAAAAAAATCTCTAATCAATACGTGTACTGTTTTTTCTTCACTCATGGGTCACTATTCTCGGGTTAATCGGGGTTATCAATCTACGGGCGGTGTCCTGAAAAACATTATCGCGTTTCCAGTTTTCATCATCCGTATCCGGGTGATCGAGGTTGAAATGCAAACCCCGGCTTTCCTTCCTTGTCAACGCACCTTGAATTATCAACTGCGCGGTGATGGCAATGTTCCTTAGTTCCAGGGTGTCTTTTGTAATTTTAAAGTTCCAGTAATATTCCTGGATTTCTTCAAGCAGAAGCTGGATGCGTCGTTCTGCTCTTTTTAAGCGTTTGTCTGAACGAACAATACCGACATAGTTCCACATTAAACGCCGTATCTCGTCCCAGTTATGCGAGACCACTACGGATTCATCACTGTCCACAGCACTTCCGGGGTCCCATGCGGGAATTTTCTCCAAACCGTTTTTTGAGTTTTTAGATTCTTTAAACAGGTTCACCGCCTTATCAACGGCACGATGCGAGAGCACCAGACCTTCCAGGAGCGAGTTAGACGCCAAACGGTTTGCGCCATGCAAGCCGGAGAAACAGACTTCTCCGCTGGCGAACAATCCTTTAATGTTGGTTTGTCCATTTGTGTCTACCACCAGTCCACCGCACATATAGTGGGCGGCAGGCACAACCGGAATGGGTTCTTTGGACATATCAAAACCGAATTTCTGGCAGGTCTGGTAAATATTCGGGAACCGTTCGCGAATGCGGTAGCCTTCCAGATGGGTCACATCCAGGTAGACACAATCGTCGCCGCTCTTTTTCATCTCATAATCAATAGCGCGGGCGACTACATCACGGGGGGCGAGACAACCCATCGAATGGTATTTTTCCATAAACGTATCGCCGTTTTCCAAACGCAGGATCCCGCCTTCACCGCGTACCGTTTCTGATATCAAAAAGGATTTTGCCCTGGGATGAAACAGGCAAGTGGGGTGGAATTGAAAAAATTCCATATTTGCTATTTTTGCACCTGCTCGATAAGCAACTGAGATTCCATCTCCCGTAGCCGTATCCGGATTCGAGGTGTAAAGATAAACCTTACCCCCTCCCCCTGAGGCAAGCAGGATCACGTCGCCCAAGATGGTATGGACCTGGCTCGTTTTGTGGTTCAGCACATAAAGCCCCAGAGCCTCATCCTCATCACTGCCGGGTAGTATTTTGTCATCGAGCCTGGCCCGGGTGATCAGGTCGATGGCCATATGGTGCTCGAAAATTTCTATATTTTTTTCCGCGTGAACAGATTCAATAAGTGTTTTTTCAATTTCCCAACCGGTGAGGTCATGGGCGTGAAGGATGCGTCTTTTCGAATGACCTCCTTCTTTTCCCAGGTCGAATCCTTTTCCACGTAAATCAAATTTCGCTCCGAGGTCGATCAACTCCCGAATTCTTGCAGGACCTTCCCGACATGCGATCCGCACAAAATCTTCGTGACAGAGTCCGCGTCCTGTTTCCATGGTGTCATGAACGTGCAACTCAAACGAATCGTCTTCCGCCATCACAGAAGCGATACCTCCCTGGGCGTATTTGGTGGCAGATTCTTCCAGGGCATCTTTGGTAATTATGCCCACCGATCCAAATTTGCAGACCTTTAATGCGAAGGTCAATCCGGCAACGCCGGAACCAATTACAATGAAATCCTTTTCAATAGCCATGGCCCGATTATATCGAATTACCCCTTTAAAATCAATTAGATATTGGATTCATGGTTTGAAGAATTTATAGGAAAAAAAAGGGGTTTTCGGCTATTTTCCCCCGTTTTTTTATCAGAATCGGGTGAGTTTCTGCAAAAAAGGGCGGAATTTCGATAAAACACTTTTTGTAAGGCAAGGAACGTTTTTTTAAAAATCTATTCTTTGTCCAGTTCTATGATGCTTTTTGCGTAACGCTCCCCAAATTCAGGGAAAAGGTTGGGGTGGGTGCAGTAGGCAAGAATTTCGAGGGAATCAAGAATACGCGGACCGGGACGGTTGAAATAGGAATTTCCATCGATCAGGTAAACACGGGGTGCTTTTTTCCAATCCGGCATTTGCTGTCTTAACAGTTCCAGTTCTTTTAAAGTCTGGTCGAGTTTATACCCACAGGGTTTGACCACCACCACATCGGGTTCAATTTTTTCCAAATCTTCTTTATTCACCACGGGGGCAGGTATTCCGCTTTTGGCAAGGCAAACCTCGCCACCCACAATATCAATCATCTCAGGCAACCACATGCCGCCGATATAAATGGGGTCGATCCATTCAATGGTCAACACTTTCGGTTTCGATCCGTTTTTCTCCCGTGTTTTTATTTCATGAGATCTTCTTTCAACATCTTCACGAAACTCTCGGGCTTTTTCACTGACAGATAATTGGTCGGCTACATTTTGAACATCATCCCAGACATCATTGAGCCTTTTTGGTTTGAGCGAAATGATCCGGGTATTTTTATCCAGCACTTTTTGACAGGCTTGTTCAACCTGCTCAAATGAAACGGCGCAGACATCGCAAATATCCTGAGTAATAATGAAATCGGGTTGAAGGGACTTCAATAGTTCCACATCGAGATCGTAAACGGAGACAGCATTTTTCATCACCTCCATTACCGACTGGTGAATATCAGCACTGGACGATTTGGTATTGATGCTTGAAGAAGTGAGTTTGGGTAACGATGCAACGGACTCAGGATAATCACATTCATGTGAAACACCCGCAAGATTTTTTTCCAGACCTAACTTCGCTACAATCTCTGTCGCCGAAGGCAATAGACTGACTAATTTCATGGGTTTACTCTTGCCGGTTTGAAAAACATAAATAATATCAGGACCCATGCAGACACGCTAATATAAATCCCCATTTTTAATCCTACAGGCACGTAGGAAAATTCAATGCTATGGGTTCCCGGTCCCAATTTAACCGCACGGTAAAAATAATTGGCCCGATAAATGGGCTGTGGCTTGCCGTCGACCCTCACTTCCCACCCCGGAAAAAATGTATCCAGGAGAACTAAAAACCCTTCTCCATTTTGACGGGTTTTCAAATTTACTTTATTTGGAGGGTATTGTATATCGACAACTTGTCCGGAAAAGTCCTCTGCTTTCTTTACCGCAACGGATTCCGTCAACAATACCTGCTTGAGTGGATCGAACCTGGGATCAAAGTAAAAGTCAAGCATTTGCTCTTTGGGCATCGTAACCGAATCTCCAACCAGAAATGCCCGTGGCAGGGTATCTTCAAAAACTTCAACCTTGTAGGTTTTTCTTTGGTTTAACTCAAGAAGAGATTGATGAGGTTCCTCTATTATCCAAAATTTTACATTGCTGCGTTTTAAAATTATTTTTTTTCCAGGAATATCAGAAGCAACAAACCATTTGCTCCAGCGCAGAGTGCTTTCCAAATACCTTGTTGTCATCCCATCCACATATGCCACATCATAAATAGTTCCGGCATTAGGGTAAAGTTGATTGCGCTTTTTCAAATGCCATGCCAGCAAATTATGAACAGGCTTCCAGGCTTGAGTAGAAACATTTCTAGACTCCTTTTTTTCATGGTTAGAATTTGATTTGGCTTCCAATAACAAACCACTATAAACGCGGAAGGAGTCGGCTGTCCCTCCAATGTGCTTTGCCAAAACAGGAGGCTTTGTATAAAACTCTTTATCGATCATTGGCACCGTCATGGAGTTTTTTATCATCAGATCCATAAGGATCAAAACGAGCATGAAATTTAAAAATTTTGAGGGGGTGATCTTTTTATGATGCAGGGCAATAACAGCCATAGCAATTAGCATCAATATAACAAGAGTTTCAAATCCACCCCGCCTTGGATTGATCCAAAAAACAACCGCCACGCACAAAAATATAATAAAAACTACAAACAAAAGCTGTTTAATTTTCTGCCTGTTCCTTTGGACTTCATCAATCAAATGGTCCAATGAAAAACACAGTAAAAACACTAGAGCAAAAGAACATAGAAAAAAAAATTTTTGAGGATAGCGGAAAAGGTTGAATATAGGCATCCATTGATGAAACAACGAATAAAGGGGATTAAATTCTCCAAGCCCAAAAAAAACGCCCCATCCAAATACCGCCAACCAAAAACGGATAGCCCTGTTCTCTCTATAGACCAGCAGCGAAAAAAATAAAATAACTATTGGAACAATGCCCATATAGAAGTTATGGAGGAAACTATTCACTTTGGCACCAACAATTTCCATAAATCGCGTCTGATTATCTGGGAGGAAAAGATCAAAAAGCGTATCAAAATTTAAAGACCATTTAGTGCTTGCCACTAAATCGAGGCCACTTCCATAAGGTAACTTTTGTTTGAAAAAATATGTGGGTATCCATTGAATTGCTGAAAGGGCCAGTGCCAACAATACGAGAGATAAAATAGCAACGGAGTTTCGAATCAAACTATTTTCTTTTGTCAAGCATAATCCATAAGCATAAATTAATAAAACTGAAAAAATAGCGTGTTCGGGTCCTCCTCCCAAAACTTGGAAAGCTAAAAAAATGGCGGTATAAAGAAAATATTTCGTTTGATATTTCTCCAAATACTTTTGCCACATCATTAAAATTAAAGGAAACCAGACGGCAGATTGAAAATGGTTGTACACTGCGGCAATTGATAAAAAATATCCCCCCAGCAGGCTGGTCACCGCGGCGCATAGGGAAGCCTGCAATGAATTCCCCCAATATCGGCAAAGGACATAGACCGAAATGGTCAAAATGAAGTGGTGCAAAAGGAAATAGGCTTGAAAAGCAAGATTGAAATCTTTCATCAAAAATAATACGGAGGGAGGATAAAAAACTCCAGGATGCATTTGTTGCAAAAAGGGTATTCCCTGAACAAGGTGAGGATACCAAAATGGCCATTCCCCCAGCTCCCAAACCCGGGCAAGATAAAGTTTCATGGGGTACGCAAAATGTGAAATATCACGAAAAAAGAAAACCTTACCTTCAAACAGGACGGGATAAAAATAAAATAAAAAAATCGATGCAATAAAAATATGAGGAAGTAATATTTTTACAAAGGGTAATCGGGACATTCAAGCACCCCTCATTTCATCTGGAACTGGGCTGGAAATTTTTGGAAATTACTTGCACCGCATCATCCTTTAAGGCTCTTATTGTTTTCCATATCAAACCACATGGCAAAAAGTAAAAACTGCAATCCCGAAATGATCAGGAAAGCTGAAAACAATGCACTGGTAGTTGCAACAGGACCTGAAAATAAACGGTACAAAAAAAGGTACATACCTGATATGAGCCCTGCTGGAAATGCAATCAACCCCAGAGTATAGAAAAAAACCAGAGGATGAAAATCTCGGATGACATATTTATCAATCAGTCTTCTAAAAAAACAACTAAGCAACAACCTTGAGATGGCTATTACAACGCGGGAAATACGGATCCCTGAAACTTCGCCTATATTGTATATGGGTTGAACCGGGACATCTCTTACCGTACAATCTGCAACATTCAACTTAACCAATAAATCATTTGGCATTCCATATCGAGGATATACCTTATCCAAATCCACTGCGTGCATTGCTTTTTTTGAAATAGCTGTGTAACCACATTGAGTATCTGCAATATGCCAATAACCGCTGGCAATTTTCGTCAAGAGGGAGAGAATGCTGTTACCAATATATCGGTGGTGGGGGATGATTTCCCAGGCTCTTCCTTCGAACAAGCGGTTTCCTTTTGTATAATCGACTCCTTCTTCAGCTACTGGAAGGATAAGGCTTTCTAAATTATCCGGATCCATTTGCGCATCTCCCGCCATGACAACGGCAATATCAACCTCGTTTTTCAGGCTGGCTTTGTATCCTGAACAAATCGCTGCACCTACCCCTTGGTTTATTTCATGACGAATTAATTGAATGCGAGGATCACTTCCCATTCGTTCACGAACTCTTTCTGATGTAGCATCAGCACTGCAATCATCGATGACAAAAATATAATCTATCCAATGGGGAAGGGTCTTCAAAACTTTTTGAATCAGTTTCTGCTCATTGTGCGCAGGAATAACTATGGATATTTTTTTTTCCTTGAACATTTAACTCGCCGCTTCTAGAAATTGCTGAACATTTCTTATTTGTTTAAGATCTTTAAGGGATTTAATTTTTTTCTCCGCAATTTTCAAAAATGAAACCGCCTTATCTTTTTTCCCGGACATTAATAAGGTGCGGCTTTTTTCAAAATAGGGACGAAAAGCCCCCGGCTCCAGGCCTGATGCCTGATGAAAAGAATCAATGGCTCCCTGGAAATTCCCTTCACTTCTTAACACCAGCCCTTTCGCCAAAAACGTCTGAAATTTGTTTGGAAAGTATTTTCTCATTTTTTCCCATTGGAGTCTTCCTTCATTATTCTTCCCGTCAAGAACCAGGTTATCTACCATTTTCAAACTCCAATCCGGGCCACGCAAACCAAGAAAATCGTAAAGCACTTTTAAGACCTCCCGTTCCTCTTTATATCTCCCCGTTGCATGGAAATGATTTGCAAAAGAAGGCAGGTAGAAAATGATTTTATTGATCCATTTTGGCTGGTACTGCAAACCTGGCTTTTTAAGTTCTTCCTCCAGCCACATTTTAAATTTATTGAATCCATCCAGTGAATTTCCCGAAGCCTTGCTTTTGGATGATGGAAATTTCAGCAGCAGGTTCTTATGCGGTAAGAGTTCCTCTGCAAGGGGGAACTCCTCGAACAAAAGCCAGTTTTGCTCGATCAGAACAGGTTGGGTTGTGGAATTCATTCTAAAAAAATCCATCATATAATTGAAAGCCAGTTCTGTAGACCCGAACTGGTATTTTTGCGGGTCAGGCAGTTTCAATTCAGGGTAGCGCCTGGGAGTGAAATAGTATACAGGATCCTCTTCCAGAAAGTCTGCGGCTTTTACCAGAGTCATATCGTCGCGCAAACGCATCACATCGAGGTAATACGCCATGTAAAACCAGGAAACTTCTGTAACGAGAATACTTTCATCATCGGCAGACAACAATTCTTTTTTCAAATACGATTCCGCGAAATAATTATTCGATCGATCCACCTTCAGGTAATTGGATATCAATAACCAAAGCACACAGGCAAAGGCCAATGAAGAGACGGCAAATCGTGTATTTTTCTTTGGTTGAATGAATTTTTTAGAATCCTTGATATCATCAGCGTCACCTAACTTTTCAAATAACAGCCAATAAAAAAAGAGTGCCGCCCATAGACACGCAACGATATAGGAGGGGAAATAGCTTTCCTCCCGCCATCCCACAAAAAAGGAAGCATTTAAGGCCGTTATAATGAAAAGGAATACAAATAGAGGGAAAAATTTTCTAGCACATAATATGGCACCCCCTAAAAATCCAATCACCATCAACCAGGTAAATTGCCGTCCCAAATCATTTATCAATTGGTGAAAAACGTATCCCGCCTTTGAAAACGCCGAGCCTGCTTTCTCAAGAATGGATGGAGCAGGCGCCATATTACCCGAAACCTCATTCATTTCGGAAAAATGCAATTCCGCATGACGGCGGTCTGTCACCTGGTAAAGAAAGTTTTGCAGGGTTTCCGGGTTTCCCCAATCGATTGTCGGTTCTGCCATGGAGCGTATCGGCAAATACAAGTAGACTGAGAACCCCAATAAGAAAACCAGGACGGAAAACCCAAGGGTTTTGATTTTATTTTCTTTTTGCCAGGCAAAAAACAACACCAAGATAGCAGGCAAATAAAAAGCCACCGTGGCATGATTTCCCGCGCTTAATCCGAAAAATAAGGCCGCCAGAAAAAGATAACTCAAATTATTTTGTGTTTTCCATAACAAGAGAAAGTAAATAATCAATCCCGTAAAAAAGGCATGCAAGGTATAAACTTCTGCAACCAGGGAACTGGACCAAAAAGGGATACTGAAGGCCAATAAACACGACGGGATGAGAGATGGAACCACTCTTGAATCAGGACTGCTTTCAGGAAAACATAACTCAAGCATTTTGCTGGAAGCCAGGTAAAGAGCAACCAGCGTCATACAGGCAAATAGCGCTGAAAAAAAATTGATCCGGAAAGCAATGGAACCAAATGGAAAAAAAGTGATTGCCTTTCCCATCAAGTTGTAAGTAGGAAAACCTGCTGGGTGGCTAATACCGAGAGCAAAGGATGTGTCAACAAACTCCGGGGAATCTTGAAATCCTAGGGAAGGGGAGAGAGTGAATAAATAAACACAGCCCGGAATGAAAATTAAAAAAAAACGGGTTGAATGTTTGATTTATTCATAAAAACGGAATCTGATTGGGTTTACAAAAACTCCCTGCTCCGCAAAATGCAGAGCAGGGAATGGAAACAACCGTTAGTTCTTAGTGATCGTACCCGCTGCATCTATCGAATAAGTTACACCTGATGCGTTTGAGTTTGCAGCCGTTGCAGCGAAGTCAGCTTCAGTTGCCGTACCTATAGTTACAGTCATGCTTGCGGACTGAGTATAGCCATAAGTCGTGCTGGTAATAGTAGTAGTGTCACATGATGAACCTGATCCTTCATCTGCCCAATAAGCTTTGCAGGAAAGAAACAGGTTATGCAAAGTGGCTTGGGTATCTGAGTTATAAGCTCGCTCCTTGTAAGCACTGAACTGGGGAATCGCGATGGCGGCCAAAATACCGATGATGGCAATAACAATCAACAATTCGATCAGGGTAAAACCTTTTTCACCTTCTAATTTCCTGAATCTGGATAGCATTTTTTCTTCTCCCGCAAATGGTTTACAAAAAGTTCCTTTGGATAATAGGGTGTTCTCGTTTTATTGCATTGAATACAGCAAATCTTGTGCCTTAACTTTCAATCCCACATAAAAAACCATAATACCTTTTAAATTAACAAATTACAAAAAAACCGAATTTAAATAATCCCTATGCAAATAAAATAGCTCCCAGAACTGACAAAATTTGTTAATTAAGATTAACAATTTTTGTAAAATTCAATCTTTTTTCCAATACTCTGGGGGGATAAACGATTGCCACTTGCGCACCCAATAATGTTATGGAACTATTCATGTCATGTCGAAGCCATTTAAAAATATAGGTCTCCTTGGCGGTACTTTTGATCCGGTGCACAACGGACATTTGCATCTCGCCGAACAGGCCCAAAAGTTTTTTAATCTGGAAAAGGTCATATTCATCCCTGCCTTCCGGTCTCCACATAAACGGGTTATTGAGCCTGAGTCCAGCAAACACCGATTAGCCATGCTCGCTCTGGCTATTGAAAACCGTCCCAGCTTTTCAATAAAAAAAATTGAAATAGAAAAGCAAGTCGTTTCCTACACTATTGATACCCTGAAAGCCTTTAAATCCGAAGTTTCTGATTGCAATCTTTTTCTGATATTAGGGGCGGATGCGTTTCAAGCCATCGAAACCTGGAAGCAGTCCTCCCAACTTTTGGACTTCTGCAATATTCTGGTTGGCGCAAGACCCGGGGCGGACTTTAAAATTTCAGAATCTGTAAAGAGTAAACTTTCTTTAACCGAACCGGTAACGATGGACCCGTCTCCAGAATTTGGTACCGAATCGTTTATTCTTGAAAATATTCAAAAGGGAACCCGGGTCGTTTTTTTTCAAATTTCTCCTCTTGACATTTCGTCAAAAGATATCCGCCGGCGAATTTCCCGGAAAGAAGAAATCAAAAATTTGTTGCCCCCCTCTGTTGATCATTATATTATTAAGCATCGACTGTATCGGGATGATTCCCCTCCAAAAGTGGCCTGAATGAGAGAAAAATTTAATGCTTTGCAGCAGTTGGTTGTCGACGCTGCAACCGAGAAAAAAGCTTTTGATGTGCTCATTTTGGACCTTAGAAACAGGTCGGACCTGACAGATTGTTTTATGATCTGTAGCGCAAATTCGAAAATTCACGTTCAATCTGTTGTTGATGCAATCATTGAAAAATGCCATCTGGAAAAAATCAAACCTTTGGGAGTCGAGGGTTATTCTGGTGGATATTGGGTAGTGGTAGATCTTGGAGATTTAATTGCACATATATTTCATAAAGGAGCCCGCCTGCACTACGACCTGGAACGGTTGTGGGGAGATGTTCCCGTAATCAAGGCTGTCGGCGAATAAAAATCTTTTTCCGCCTTTATTTAATCCATAAAATGAAAAAAAATAAATTAAAGCATTTCCAATCCCTTTTAATAAACATTCGAGCAGAAATTGCTGGAGATGTTGAAAAAGCGCACCAAAACGAAAAAGGGAAAGAAGCAGAGCATATGGCAGATATAAGTGATGATGCTGCCCGATCCTACGACAAAAAGCTGCAAGGGGACCTGGAAGAGCAGGAATGGGTTAAATTAAAACAGGTGGAAACCGCATTAGAAAAAATTGATAATGAAGAATATGGAACCTGTGCCGAATGTGAAATCGAAATTCCTGAAGCCAGACTTGAAATCATGCCCTATGCAGAATTTTGCACGCAATGCCTGAGCAAAATGGAAAAAGACTCTTCCCCTGACCAGAACATCCTAAACATCAGGGAGCTCTAACCTTGTCGTTGAAACATATTTTCTTTTCCATACTTTTTGTATTCATTTCCATATACATCGCTTTTTTAAACCCACACGAGTCCACCTTTCATTTAACTCAAAGCCAGACGGTCAAACTCCCAACGGTTGTTTTATTACTCGTTGCTGTTTTTGCAGGGGTCTTGTTCAGCGTGGCCATATTCTGGACTTCAAATATAAAAAATTCATTTTCGCGCTGGAGATCCACCCTCCAAAAAAACAGAAGCGAAAAGAAACGTGAACGATTTGAAAGCTTGTATAAAAAAGCAGAAAATTTTTTCCTCAGTGGAAGAAAGGAAAAGGCCTTATCTTTAGTCGATAAGGTTCTTGAAGCATCGCCTGCCCATATTTCTGCTTTGAGTCTTAAGGGAAAAATTTTATGCGCTCAGGGGGAAAAAGTTCTGGCTGCAAGTTTTCAGAAGAAGGCTCTGGAACATGAACCCCAGAATATTTCTGTTTTATTTGACCTGGCAACAACTTACTCCCAGGCAGATCAAATCGAAAATCATATAAGTTTGCTTAAAAAAATTCATCGGGATAACCCAAAGGCCCTTCAACCACTGATTCGGCTTCGAGATGCCTTTTTAAAACAAGAGGACTGGAAAAATATTTTAGCCACACAGGATAAAATTCTTCCCCTGATGAGGGATAAAAAGGAAGAATGGGAAAAAGAGCTGAAAAACAAGAGCCGTTATCTCTTTGCCCGGGGAAAGCAAAATTTGGAACAGGGTAAAAACGATCCCGCCATTTCTGATTTTAAACAAGCCATTAAATCCTGGAACAAAAACTCCGATGCCCATTTATTTTTAGGTGATGTCTACCTGAAAACGGGAAAACCAAAAGTCGCCATCAAAAAATGGCTGGCGGGGTTTGAGAAAACCCGCAACATAGCCTGCCTGGTCCGGGTGCAAAAGGCTTACCTAGAAAAAGAAGACCCTCAAGACCTTGTCGAAATCTATCAGGAGGCAATTGATCCCAATCAACCCGAAGAGAGTTACAAATTTGTTTTACTCCTCGCACTTCTTCACCTGGAACACAAGCAGGCCGAAAAAGCAAAAAGTATCCTGGAAGAAAATCTAAGCGAGAACGAACTATTAGGCTCTTTATTGCTGGCTCAGGCAGATAAACCTACCAATAATGGTTCCAGTTCCGACACGAGCCTGCACTTAATAAGAGATGCCGTTTTCCAACTCTCCACCAGCACAAAAGACACGCCGAATTAAAATAGTTTTAATTTTCAGGTTTGGAAATTTTTTGAGGACGGAAAGGAAAAATTAATTTCTATTTCTCGAGTTCCGGAAAATCTTGTCTAATTAGGTTTGAACAATTTATGGTTGAGTATTTTACTGTTTTTCGCAAAAATCCAGGCTGAAACCAGCACATTTTCCTTCAAGGAAAAATACAATCCCTTATCCGGGTATCGTGCAAGGGAAGAACTCATCGCTTGCGGCACGCCATTCATTTCAATAAGCGCTGGAACCTTATCTCCCATCTTGATTCCATTTGCAAACTGGCCTTTGAAAGTGGGTAGCAGTTCAATACCTTCAATTTTTGTTTTTCCATTTACGGCATGAATCACCACACCGTGTTTCTCATACTCTATGGAGATGCTGTCCAGGCTGGGTTCGGTACCTCTTTTCACCGTTACTTTTCGGGGCACACCTAATAAGGAAATTGCCTTATCCATATTCATACCGACTTTAAGATTTTTTCCCACCACAAGGCCTTCGGGTTTTTTCTTCTTTGCTTTCGCTGGTTTTTTTCCTTTTGTCTTGTTCTTAGTTACTTTTGCGACCTTTTGGTTTTTATGTTTTTTTACTGCGGTTGGTTTAGCAGGAACACTGGCTGGCTTGGTTTCCGCAAAACACCAGGAAACAGGGATAAAAACTAAAACAAGTAATACAGTGTAAAAACGTGTCATGATTTTCACCGGTATCTCCTTTCAAATACAAACCGCAGATAACCAGCCGTAAAAAGTCCAGGCTATTTATGGAATCCAAACATTATACCCTGCCACCCGGGAAAGTTAAACATTTATTTTCAACCAGTTAAGAGATCTTAGGCTCGGGGGAAATACCCCAAATCAACGGAAAACCCCATTTTTTCGGAATCTAAGCCAGGGTTTCAAGTTGGCTGGAAAGTCAAAAAAAATCATCTGGAAGATTTTTACGGCGGTCCCGCTTGGATTTTGTTTTTTCTTTCTGGAATTTTCTCCACTTGGCCCGGTCTTCTTTAGATGGGACGATATCCTGCTCTTCATCCCAATAGTCTATGGTTACGACGGGTTTTATGATTTTCTTCGTTTCCTTAGGCTTATACCGTTTGGCTTCATCTGCTTCTTTGGCTGTTAAAGCCATTTCCATATCAGGGAGAGATTTCGCATCTTTTTTCATTTTTCGCAAAAATAAGGCCTCCCCTCTTAACCGTATTTCACGACCATTTACCAGATGGGTTTTAAGGTTTTCAGGAATGGCCTGCGCTCCGTCAACCGCACCCGTCCATGCCCCGGCCAGAGCGCCAAGTTTTTCTGTTTCTCTTCCCTGCTTTAAAATGGTGGCAAGTGAGAAACCGGTTTCGCAGTTTAAAACCCAGTACAAGGCAAGAGGAAACAGACCAAGGACAAACCCCTGAGAGGCATGTCGTATTTCCCGCTTGCTGAAACCATTGGCATTTTCAACAATCCACTGGAAAACTTCTTTTTCCGGTTTTTCTATTTGAATCATCAAATTTTGCAGTGTCTGGCTAAAAGCATTTCTGGATTTTTCTATTGCTTCATCTTCAAAAATATTCAACCTGTTTTGACATTCTCTTTCGGCCTGCAGGCATACCTCTACTGCTTCCTGCAAAATATCTTTTCTTTGGGAAATCACTTCGCTTTTTTCCATGGATAAAAAGCGAGTCACGAGAAACCCGTTAAGCACGGTTCCAACCACTTCAAGCGGATGACTGTTGAAAGCCAGCGCCAGTTGCAAACACTGTTCAGAAAGTGTTTTCGACCATTTTTTATAAAATAAGGCAAGGGGAATAGATAAAAAAGCAAACAACCCGGTTGCGGAATTCAGGGGAGTGGGTTCTGCGGGAGATCGGTCATCGAGCAGGTCCACCGCTTTCCACAAGCAACTTTCGGAACTTCTGAATGTTCCATAATAATGTTCGGGTCCCCCCTTTGCCAGGTCTTGAAAATTTTTGACCGTTTCTTCGAGAAACTTTTTTTTATTCGTCAGAATCCCATCGCAGACAGCAAGGGCACATTGGGCCGGCGCGCCATACAAACCCTGCATACGGTAGTTCCTGATTCCTTTTCCAACCGCATTTCGCACATCCTTATAATCATCAATAACCCCGAAAATCTGTCGAAGGGCCTCGGGTTTCAGTCCGTTCACTCCCCGGCCCATGGCATCGCCAATTGCCATGCCCATCAAGCAACCTGTCACTTTATCTGGATTCAAATCCATGCGGATTAAAAGTATCGTTTAAATGGAAAACAGTTCCGTGGGGTGATTCTGTTGGGCCAGAGTCATTTCAGGGGAGGTTTCGCCAAGAGCCTGCCGCGCGGTGATTTTTGCCAGTTCAGGATGGTTGTTGGTTTCACTCATATGCATCAGCACCACCCGTTTTAAATTGGAATGTGTCACCGATGCCAACAACTCTCCACAGGATTCATTGGAAAGGTGACCCACCCCACTTTTAATTCGCTTTTTAGTCATCCACGGGTAGGGACCGGCTTCCAACATGGAAATATCGTGATTGGCTTCAACCAGTAATGCATCCAGGTTTTTCAGTTTATTTTTGACTTCTGGGGTAACGCGCCCGAGATCGGTCGCAATTCCCAGACTCTTGCCCTGGTAACGGATGACGAAAGCAACTGACTCGTCCGCATCATGGGGAGTGGAATAAGGCTCTACGGAGAGCTCATCAAAATGCACCGGTTCATCTTCACGAATCGTATTAAAATCACTTATCTTTCCTATTGTATGATTCGCGCGTCGCCATGTTCCTTCTGTCGCATAAAGCGGGATTTCATGTTTCCGCAAAAGCGGTCCGATGCCCCGAATATGGTCCGAGTGCTCATGGGTAGCAAACACCGCATCCATACCGGAAAAACTCCGGTCGATCTGGGTCATGCGGGCAGAAAGTTTTTTCTCACTCAAACCCGCATCAATCAGGATTCGTTTTTGACCTGCCTCAATGTAAATCGAGTTGCCGCCGCTGCCACTGGATAAAATAGAAAACTTTAAAATGGGAAGGACCTCAGGAAAACTTTCTAACAATCTTTCGGAAACCCGTTAGACAACCTTTACATTTTTAATTGTATCACAATTCGTTCCAGGAGACGATTGTCAATGAAACATCCCCGCTGGTGTTAATGGTAAAAGGAGTATCCAGGCTACCCGAAAAGGTAATGGTAGGATTACCGCTGATGGAGTTCTGTTCCACATGGTCATCGGTATTGGCTTTGTCTTTTGCAATTATGAAACCCTCAATGGTCGGGCTTCCGTTTAATTTGATCTGTTCTCCGACGTCGATAAATCCTTCAATGGTATTACTTGGATTTCCCGACCACTCAATATCCGTGCCTGCCAGCATGAAAATATTTTGAACTCCCGCTGAATCATTTGCATCTTTGTAATTGGTGAACTGCGGATTGCCACTGATATTAATATTCCCTTCGGCCATAAGGGATACCTGCCAGGGGTCATTTGCCTGGCCTGGATTCCCGCTTATAGTAATATTTCCTTCGACATAAAATTTTCCATCGCCACCACAATCATCACCTATCTTCCATTCCACGGGCGGACCGGGGCTGTACTCCCAGCCCTTACTGCCATTACATCCTCCGGCATTGTATTTATCCCCACCGCTACCATCAAACAATTGATTTCCGTTGGCATCCCGCACAATGCCATCCGCTCCCAAAACATAATCAGCGTATTCTTTATAATCAGAAATGGT
>WAIB01000003.1 GCA_009873655.1 Nitrospinota bacterium
GCACGCTATGGCCATGTGGGGACAATGCGTTTGTTAATCGAGCACGGTGCGAATATCGAAAATCAACTCCATGATGGCGCCACTCCTTTATTAATGGCTACGGGGGAAGAACATTCCAGGGCGGTCCATCTTTTACTGGAAAAAGGGGCAAATGTTTATGCTAAAGACTACGAAGGCAATCAACCCATTCTCCTTGCTGTCTTGACCGGGCGTGCGGATATATTAGAGATTCTCATTTCAAAGGGGGCTGATCCAAATTCCAAAAATGCGTTTGGTGATCCCATTATTTTTTTAGCCGCCGAACGGGGTTTTGCTGACTGCGTTAAAGTGTTGCTGGAATCCGGGGTGGATACAAACTTCCGTCTCAAAAATGGCTGGGCACCCCTTATGAGAGCCGCAAAGTTTGGACGTGTTCGAGTCGCGGAAACATTAATAAATAAAGGGGCGGATGTAAACCTGGCGAGCAAAGGAGGGGCGACTTCATTGATGATCGCATCAGAAAGAGGCGAGTTGGAGGTGGCGAAACTGCTGGTGGAGCACCAGGCTGATTTGAATGCAAAAAGTAGAAACGGCGCGACCGCGGTTATCAGTGCTGCCGCAGGAGGACATGAAGAAATTGTTGCGTTTTTACTTGGTAAAGGCGCGGAGCTTCGTTCGCCAATAAATAATGGATCTACCGCGTTGATGGTTGCTGCAGAGCGGGGTCATTTAAATACGGTAAAGATATTGATGGAACAGGGAGCGGATATTCAAGCCAGAAGCAACAAAGGGTGGACACCCTTAATGGTTGCTGCAGCCGGGGGACATATTGAAATTACCAGACTGTTTTTGGAAAAAGGGGCCCGGTGGGATGTGGAATCAAAGGCAGGCTGGACAGCTTTAAAAGTTGCCGTCAAATTAGGGAAGAAAGAAGTGGCCCGGCAGCTAATGGAGGCAGGGGCAGATAGGTAATGGATTCAGTTTATCTCTGTAAGACTGTCGCGGATAATTTTGAGAAGACCTACATTCTGGGTATGGCCTGACTTGCAAGCTTTGATCTTTCCACGGATTGGTTTTCCCAGCAGATAAAAATCGCCCAGTATATCCAGAATTTTATGGCGTGCGAACTCGTCTTCAAATCGCAGTTCGGTGTTTAAAACCTTGTTGTCTCCAAGCAATATAAAATTGTCCAGTTTGCCACCCGATGCATAACCCATCTTGGTTAATTGCGCGACTTCTTCCATAAACCCGAAAGTTCGAGCAGGAGCAATTTCTTTTTTAAAGCTCTCATCTCCCTGGAACTCGTAGGTGAAATCCTGAATTCCTATGGGTTCAGGGTATTCCATATGATAACTGACGGAAAAATTATCGCTGGGTTCGATCGAAATGTAAGGGCCGCCTTTTTCCTTGTCGCCAAATGAATAACACTTGTCAACGACAATTTCTTCGTAAAAATCGTCCTGGTCTTCAAACTCACCGTCTTCTAAAAGTTCGCAGAAATCCTTGGCCGAACCGTCCATTACCGGGGCTTCATCACCAATTTTTATGAGCAGGTTGGTAACCCGGTACATATGCAAGGTGGCCATAATATGTTCAATGGTTCCAACCGAGTTTGCCCCTCTTTTCAGACAGGTGGAATAATCCGTAGATTGAACATTTTCAAGTTGCGCGGGAATAGTTTTTCCTGATGCGATATCACCAAAAATGATTCCGCTCCCAGGGGGCATGGGTTGTAGTATCAGCCCTGTTTTAATGCCCGAATGCAAGCTGCTTCCACATAGAACCACACTTCGTTTTAATGTTCTCTGCGGATATTTTTTTTGGGTAGAAGAAGAATCGACTTCCTGCATTTCAATGGAATGAAATTTGATTTTTTCCTGAAATTGTTTTTTGGTGGTTTTTAAAACTTTGCAGGTTTTATCGATATCCCAATTGTTTCTTTTTAAATGGTGAAGAATAAAATGTTTTTCCCAGATTGTTTCCGCTTCTTGAAGTGATCCTACTTCGTTAAAAGAATTAATATCGATTTGATTCTGGGGTTTCCAGATTTCGGGAGGTAAATCCTGAATTCTAATGGTTTCCTGGTTTGCGCAGGTCAGGATCAGTTTTTCCAAAACATTTCGCAGCTCTTTTATGTTTCCCGGCCAGCTATAACTGCAAAGTGCGGTAAGAACTCCTTCTTCAATTTTTGGAAGAATGGTATTTAATTCCCGTTTTTTTTCTTCCCAAAAATCCCTCGTAATAACAGAAATACTCGCTGCGTGATTTCTTAAGGGTGGGATGAGAAGGGTGGTTTCCTTAAAACAGTCCAGCAGGCCCTGATGAAACTTGCCCTTCGCGGCTAAATCCTCCAGGTTTTCAGCAGATGAAATAAAAAGCCTGCTGGGCAGGAATTCAAAACTGGAGCCGGGATGAGAAGCGTTTTGTAATGCCTCTGCAAGTTTTTCCTGAAGCCCTTTGCTGAGAGATTCTATGTTGCTAAGTAAAACGACTTTTTTTCCGGATGCTGAATCACTTCCCGGTTTGTTTTCTTTGTTCTTTCGTTTAAAAAGTTGGGTCTGGATGGCTTGTTTTTGACGGAAAGAACAATTCAATTTTACAAAAGGCAGATCCGCTTTCAGGCTTTGAGCATGTATGGCTCTGGCTACTGATTCTTTGCCTGTGCCCGTTTCGCCCAACAGCAAAACGGGTTCCAGGTGTTCTGAAAGTGCTTTGATACCCTTTTTAACTTCCACCATAGATTCAAAACAAACGGGAAGCTGCTTCAAAACCGCAGGAGATCCGGTTTCTTTTGTCAGTACCGATTTTTTTTCATGAAGAGCATTTTGAATGGATTCAGTGATTCGGTCGAGGGAAAAGGGTTTTTCTATAAAATCCTGGGCGCCCAGTTTTGTCGCTTTGACGGCAGTATCTATAGTGCCATGGCCCGACATGATTAAAACTTCTACCCCCGGGTTATAGGTCTTTAAAGTTTTTAAGACTTCTATTCCATCCATCCCGGGCAACCAAATGTCCAGTAATACGAGGTCGGGAGGGTCTTTCTGGATTAATTCCAAAGCTTCCACACCGTCACCCGTCATGGAGACGTCATACCCTTCGTCAGATAATATTCCGGTCAGGGAGCTGACAATATTTTTTTCGTCGTCAACGATAAGAATGCGTTCTTTAGCCAATCTTTTCTCCAAATGATTTCAGGTGGCGGAGGTCACAGGAGCCAGCCGTAAGTACTCAAGATAAAATATTTTTTCGCCGGCGTTGATATAATTTTTTTCGTATTTTGATTTTGGAAGATCCATGCGTTCTTTGAGAAAACCAAAATTGTCATCCATGTTCTGGAACCGCATTTCGGAATTAAAATATTCCAGCATCTCATGGGCGTACCTTTCGCTGTCCGTAGCCAGGCTGGCCTTTCCTTCCGGCCCCAGTTTGTTTGCCAAATGATTGATAAACTCCGGTTTGATCAATCTCCTTTTTATATGTCTTTTTTTAGGCCAGGGATCAGGGAAATTTATGTAGACCGTGTCCAGTTCTCCTTCCTGGAAAAGGTAAGAAATTTTATTACGGATATCACCATAGACGATCCGTATATTTTCCAATTGAAGGTTTTTAATGCGGGTCATGATTTTTCTTATACCCTTATGGTAAAAATCGATACCAATAAAATTACTTCCGGGTTCTTTCGCTGCCATTTCAATCAGAAAATTACCCATTCCAAACCCGATTTCGAGTTTCAGGGGGTTGGAATTTCCAAACAGGGTCGGCCAATCGGGCCTTTCATCCACATCCAGAAAAAAGGGATCGTGTTCCGCAATTTGTGCAAATGAAATCAGTGGTTTTCCCATGAGCCTTAATCCGAGTCCTCATCATCGGGATAATCGTGAATCGTTATGACTTTTAAAACTTCAAACTCCAATTTATTATCTGGAAGGGGAACGATAACATCATCCCCTTCCTGTTTACCTACCAGGGCACGGCCTACTGGGGATGCCGCAGACAGTTTTCTCTCGTCAGGGTTTACCTCTTCCGGAAAAACCAGATGATATTTAATCTCTTCGCCCGTATTGAGGTCGCGAAGATATAAAGTGCTGCCCAGCCCGGACCGGTCATTTGGAATCTTGTCCAGGTTAATGGACGTGATATCGCTTATTCTTTTTTGCAGAAGAGACACCCGGGACTCCAGAAACATCTGCCTTTCCTTGGCAGCCTTGAACTCGGCATTTTCACTCAAATCACCATGCTCACGGGCAGTTTTTAAAGCTTTGGGTATGTCCACCTGCAGTTCTTTTTGAGACTCTTTTAATTCCTGATCCAGTTTATCCAATATGGGAAGTCGAGCCATTGCTAATTCAACTCCAAAAAAAATCGATTTTTAATATTACTCAACATTGGGTCTTTTGACATAGGAATATTCTGCCTAATTTATATGCTGCAAAGGTATGAAAATAGGGTTGGGAGTAGATTGAAAACCCCGGTAAGCCAGACTTTAAAAAATTCCTAAATCATTTAAACGCTTTCCTTTAGAAGAAAAAAAGTAGCTTATTGTAGGGGGTGAATTGCTTTTGGGTCAACAAAAATTTCCTGCCTTGATTTTTAAGACGCAAAGGCCTGCGTTAAAACTCCAATTTGGCTTTAAATACTTGACCTTTAAGGGGATAAGCCGAAAAAATGTCCAATCAGTCAAATAAAGCTCTAAATAAACAAAAATCAATGGATATCAGTGTTGGTTTTTTGTTGCGTAAAGCTTCATGAAAGACAACCTTCTAAATTTATTAGAAACCAAGGGAGATTTGCCTCCTTTATCTGATGTCCTTTTAAAACTGGAAAACCGGGTTAATGACCCCAATAGTGATATTGAGGAAATTTCGGGCCTGATTCAAACGGAACCGGTTTTATCGGGAAGACTGATCAAGCTGTCCAATAGTGTGCTTTTTGGAGGGGGAAGGGACGAAGTTCATAATCTGGACGAAGCCATAATGCGATTGGGGATGAAAATGGTTTTGGATCTGGCTTATACCCTGGAGCTTCCTAAAGCATTTAAAAAGTCAAAATCTTTTGATCATATCCAGTTTTGGAAACATTCATTAGGCGTAGCCTATTTGTCCCGGTCGTTAGCGGTTCATATGAATTCTCCAAAAGAAGACCTGGAGGTGAGCTATCTATCAGGTCTCATGCACGATGTAGGGATTCTGGTTTTTGATTACCTGGTTCCTGATGATTACTCGGAATTTATCAAAACGATGGCAGAAAGCGATAGAACCCTGAGCGAATTAGAAATAGAAAAGTTCGGTATCTCCCATTCCGAGCTTGGCGCGGAATTTGTTGGAAAATGGTGGCCGGTCTCTGAAACGGTGGTGAAGTCCGTAAGAAGGCATCATAATCCACCCCCCCAAAAGAAAATCAAACCGGGAATTCCCCGTCTGGTGAACTGGGCCAACCAAATCGCCAATAATAATGATATGAAAAATGGGCTTCCCATGCATTCCGATCCTCTGGATGAGAACCTTTTCCCGAGATTGAAATTGAGCGGGGAGGATTTGAACGAAATGGTGGAAAAAACGAAAGAGGGCGTTGAGGCGGCCCATATGATCCTGAAACGTTAGCTATTCGGTAAAGAGAATTTTACAATATCCGAAAAAATTGATAAAACTATAAGTTTAACTCAACAAATCAAATATTTCCCGGGTTTCGGAATAAGCAGATTCGATGACAGAAAGCATTTTTAAAGTAAGTTTTCATGGCGTAAGGGGGTCTATCCCCAGTCCTCTGACTCCTCCAGAGGTGGAGGAAAAGCTGTTGCGTGCCTGCCAGGTAGCACAGCCAGAGAACCTGAAGGATGAATCGGCCATACAGGATTTCGTCAAAGGTCTTCCCGTCGAACTAAGAGGGACTTTTGGGGGCAATTCTTCCTGTGTCTCGATGGAAGTGAATGGCGAATGCCTGATATTTGACGCTGGTTCCGGGATCAGGCTGCTGGGCCAGGAACTGATGGGCTGCGAATTTGGTCGCGGCCAGGGAAAAGCAAGTCTTTTCTTTTCCCATACCCATTGGGATCATATTCTGGGTATTCCCTTTTTCCTTCCTTTTTATATAAAGGGCAACAAGTTCACGATCCATAGTCCTCTGTCCGATATCAGGGAGCGGCTTGAAGGACAGCAGAAATCGGAATATTTTCCCATCCCGTTCAGTATTTATGAGTCGGACATCGATTTTGTGGTTCTGGAAGATAAGACCGAGCATATGATCGGTGATATTAAAATCACCTGGAAGGGCATGTACCATCCGGGACAATGCTATGCCTACCGGGTGGATTGTGGCGGCAAATCGGTCGTCTATGCAACAGACGCGGAATATAAAAAACTGGGTTCCGGTGATTTAAAACCCGCCGTTGAGTTTTTTAAAGATGCGGACCTGTTGATTTTCGATTCCATGTACACCTTCAGTGAAGGCCTGGAAAAAGAAGACTGGGGCCACAGCTCCACTTTTATCGGTGTGGACCTGGCCGTGGAAGCAAATGTCAAACAAATCGCTTTTTTTCACCACGAACCTACCTACAGCGATTTTAAACTCGTCGATATTTTCCGGCAGACAGAAAAATACCTGAAACTGGTGGCCCCGAAACAGGATCTCAAAATGTTCCTCTCCTACGAAGGTCTCACCATTGACCTGCACCAGGAATAATCCAGTGTGACGCTGGACACCACCCCTTCATTCCGGTTTTCCATTGACCGTGGTGGCACTTTCACGGATATATACGCTGAAATTTCCGGTGAACCCGGATTCAGAATCTTAAAACTCCTTTCAGAAAATCCCCAACAATATCCCGATGCCCCTCTCGAAGGAATACGGCGCATCATGCAGGAGGTGACGGGGCAAACCATAACCGAACTTCCCGCTGATTCAATCCAATGGATTCGAATGGGAACGACCCTTGCCACCAATGCTTTTCTGGAACGCAAGGGAACACGAAGTGCCCTGATTATTACGAAAGGGTTTGGGGACCTGCTCCAGATCGGAAAACAAAACCGGCCCCATATTTTTGAATTGAAAATCGAAAAACCTTCCCCCCTTTATGAATGTGTCGTGGAAATTGAGGAGCGGGTACGAATTCTCCCATCGGGAAAAGTGGAGGTGCTGAGCGCACCGGATATTGAAAAAGTAAAACACCAACTCTATGACCTTCGTAAAAAAGGAATTCAAAGCCTCGCCGTTGCGTTCATGCACGCTTACGTTTTCCCTGACCATGAGAGGATGGTGAAAAATCTTGCGCAGGAAATTGGATTCGAAAATATCTCCATCTCCAGCGAAGTTCTGCCTTTAATCAAACTGGTTGACCGGGGTCAGACCACCTGCCTGGATGCCTATTTAAATCTTCCCATTCAGAAATATTTAAGAAGTTTCAATAAAGGGTTTTCCTCCCTGTTTGTCATGCAATCCGATGGCGGTCTGGTAGAAGCCCCTTCTGTCTCGGGGTGCCGGTCGTTGCTTTCCGGTCCCGCCGGGGGGGTTGTCGGGTATGCGCAATCGGTTGATTGCGGCAACCGTCCTGTTATCGGATTCGACATGGGCGGAACCTCCACCGATGTTTCCCGGTTCGGCGGCGAGTATGAATGGAGTCTGGAAAACGAGATTGCCGGTGTCCCGGTACAGGTACCGCAACTGAACATCGTAACCGTTGCCGCCGGCGGGGGATCCCGGTTGTTTTTTGAAAATGGAATGTACAGGGTCGGGCCCGAATCTTCCGGTGCTTATCCCGGTCCTGTCTGTTACCGCAATGGCGGCCCCCTTTCGCTCACCGATGCCAACCTGGTCCTGGGAAGGCTCCCGCATTTCCCGAAAGTTCTGGGCGAAAACGAAGACCAGGCACTGGATAAAGAAAAAACCCGGAAAACGTTTGCGGAACTCTCGGAAAAAATCTTCAAGGAGACCGGGCATAAGAAATCCATCGAAGAAATCGCTTATGGATTCATCGAAGTCGCCAATGAAAATATGGCGCGTCCCATCCACGAAATCTCAACCGCCCGGGGATTCGATGTGCGCGACCATGTGCTCGCCTGTTTCGGCGGGGCCGGCGGACAACACGCCTGCGCCATCGCCCGCTCCCTGGGAATCACCGAAGTGTTCGTGCACCGGTTTGCGGGAGTCCTCTCCGCCTATGGAATGGCCCTCGCCAATATCACCGCCGAAAGGCAGGAGTCGGTCTCTTGCGATATTGAAAAAGAGATTCCCGCCGAACTGATGAGCCGGCTGGATGCACTGGAAAAATCGGCCTGCGATGAATTGCGTAAAAGGGGAGAACGGGAAATCAACGTGCAGCGGTTTTTGAATATGCGCCTTGAAGGTTCCGATACGACCCTGATGGTTTGCCAGGTCCCCGGAAAAAATATCACCGAAGAATTCAGGAACATTCATCAAAGGGAGTTTGGATTCAATCCGCCGGGAAGGAAAATACAGGTCCAGGATATCCGCGTTCGCGCGGAAGGAAACACCCCTCGACCCGGAAACGCAAAGATAAGCAAGAACGGGGAACCGGGACGACCGGTTTCAAAAGAGGATTGCTATTTTCGGGATGGATGGCAGGAGACCCCCGTTTATAAAATGGAATCCCTCTACGCGGAAAATGTCATCCAAGGCCCGGCGATAATTCTGCAGGGAACCTCGACTATCCTGATTGAGCCGGACTGCAAAGCCACGGTCAGTGATTTTGGCGATATCAAGATCGAGGTGGGGCAGGTCAAAGTAAAACCAATGGGGGTGGAACTGGACGCGGTGCGGCTTTCGTTGTTCGGCTCGCGGTTCATGTCCATCGCGGAACAGATGGGGCGGGTCCTGCAACGAACCGCCGTTTCCACCAATATCAAGGAACGCCTCGACTTCTCCTGCGCCATATTTGATCCCGAAGGGGGACTCGTCGCCAACGCTCCCCACCAGCCCGTGCACCTCGGCGCAATGGGTGAAGCGGTGAAGAAACAGGTGGAACTTCAAGGCATCCCTCAACAGGGGGAAGTGTGGGTGAGCAACCACCCTGAAGTGGGCGGCAGCCATTTGCCCGATATCACCGTCGTGACCCCGGTGCTGAAAGACGGCAAGCCGGTATTCTTTGTTGCCAACCGCGGCCACCACGCCGATGTGGGCGGCATCACCCCCGGGTCCATGCCTCCCTTCTCAAAGACCCTGCAACAAGAAGGAGCCTGCATAAAAACGTTCCAACTGGTGAAGGAGGGGGAGTTTCAGGAAGAAGCCATCAGGAAAATTTTTGCGGATGCCGGTGCGCGTTCGCTCCCGGATAATATTTCCGACCTCAAGGCACAGGTGGCGGCGAACCAGAAAGGCATCGCCCTGCTCAATCAAATGATCGACACGGTATCGCTCGAAGTGGTGCAGGCGTATATGCGGCACCTGCAGAAAAACGCCAGCGACTCGGTTAGAAATTTATTGCGGTCGTTCTGCGGCGAAAAAGAAGAAGTGCAGTTACACGCTAAAGATAATCTCGACGACGGTAGTGAAATAAATCTGGTTCTGAAAGTTAACAAGAAGGGTGGCCTTGCCACCTTTGATTTTTCGGGGACGTCGAAACAGTTGCCGGGAAACCTAAACGTACCCAAAGCCGTGACCCGTTCGGCAATCCTCTATTGCCTGCGGTGCCTGATTGACAGCGACATTCCTTTGAACCAGGGTTGCCTCGACCCCATCAAAATTTTAATAGAAGAAGGCTCGTTGCTCGCACCGACAGAAAACGCGGCGGTGGTGGCGGGGAACGTGTTGACCTCGCAACGCATCGTCGATGTGATTTTCAAAGCACTGGGCAGTTGCGCCGCGTCGCAAGGCTGCATGAACAACTTCACCTTCGGCAACGACCGGTTCGCCTATTACGAAACCATCGGCGGCGGGGCGGGGGCGGGTCCCACATGGCACGGTCAGTCGGGAGTCCACACCCACATGACCAACACGCGCATCACCGACCCGGAAGTATTGGAGAAACGGTACCCGGTCCTGTTACGTGAATTTTCTCTTCGCAAAAACTCCGGCGGTAAAGGAAAGTTCAAAGGGGGAGACGGACTCATCCGCGAACTGGAATTCCTCGAACCGTTGATCGTGACCATCCTGTCGGAACGAAGGGAATTCGCTCCTTATGGACTCAACGGCGGCGAACCGGGAGCCAGAGGCAAAAACCTGCAAATCAAAAAAGACGGAACCGAAACCGACCTGGGTGGAAAAAACCAGTTCCACGCCGAACCCGGTGACCGTATCCGCATCCTCACTCCGGGGGGTGGAGCATGCTCCACGGCAAAATAGGTCGATACCCGTCAAGCAGGCAGAAGCGTTTTTGCTTTTTACGGTGACGCTGATATTACCTCCCACGTTAGTGGGGGCAGGCCCCGCAGCCGGACAGGTCGATTCTTTTATGGCGAAACAAATCCCCTCAAAAGCTTCGGCATGAGTTTTTTGCTTTCTCTCCCCAAGAGGTAGACGTGATATTTCACCAAAGCCTTCGTGCCCCGCAGAGGTAAATAAGAAAGAGGCTCAATAGTTCCTCTCCCCTCCGAGGGAGAGGATTAAGGTGAGGGGGAATAAAAATATCAACTGATATTCAAAACAACTTTGTTTTCCTTTGAGGCGGACTCCAGTGCTTGTTGCGCTTCTTCCAGCGGGCGGGTCGAGGTGATGAGGCTTTTCAGTTTTTCCGGGTACTGTTGAATAATTTCCAGTGCGGGTTGGAACGGACCGCAGCGCGATCCCTGTAAGGTGATTTCATCGACCACCAGTTTCGTCATGTCGATTCCGGTGGCGGGGAGTCCGCAGGTGGTTTTGCAGGCGATGGTTCCCCGGGGTCGCACCAGTTGCAAAGCTTGAGTGATGCCGTCGGGGTGGCCCGTGGTGTCCACCACAAAGTCGGCTCCCAGTCCTTCCGTACTATTTCTGATTTCATCCACTGCGTTTTCAGGTGCCAAAGCTTTTTGCGCTCCAAACTCCAATGCGCGTTTTCTTTTCGCTTCGCTTCGTGACACGGCGATGGTTTTGACTCCTTTCAACGACGCGGCGAAGACGATCAATATGCCCAGCCTGCCCGGTCCCAAAACAACCAGCGTTTCGTTTTCCTGCATGGGTGACATCTCAAACGTTTGCAGTGCCGCCGCAAGGGGTTCGGTGAGGGTTGCGGTGAGTGGGTCGATATTCGATGGAATTTCGTGCAGGGTCCCTGCTGCGACTTTGACTTCATCGGCAAAGGCTCCCTCGTGCTGGATGATGCCTGTAACCGTTCGTGCCAGGCAGTGGGAGGGGACTCCTTTTTCACAGGCGGTGCATAATGTTTGTTTGCCGTAAGCAATGCAGGTGTTGTTGATTTCCGCCGTCACCGTTTTGCCGATCCAGTGTTTGTCCACCCCTTCGCCGACGCTTTTTACGTTGCCGGTAAACTCGTGTCCGCAGACATGGGGCAGGGGAACGGGGTAGTCGCCATGGAACAGGGCGAGGTCGGTACCGCAGACGCCCGCGTGTTGAACCTGGATGATCGCTTCCCCGGGACCGGCGGTTAAGGGTTCGCGCTGTTTGAGTTCGATTTTACCCGGTGCGGTCAGTTGTGTGATACGCGGCATGACAGGCTCAGCGTTTGGACTTGCCTTTTTGCCGATCGCGCCAGAGGATGAGCCAGTGTTGCAGAAGTTTGATGGGTTGGGTGCCGCGAAATTTTCGGCGTTTGATTTTGGGGGTGGCGTCGTGTTGCAGTTTTGCGATGACGGTGGCGCCGACGGCTTCTTCGATCACGACTCCGCGTTGCGCGTGCTCGAGTTTTTTCGATTCGCAGATTCCCCGGAAGGCCACCACCATGCGGCAATCGAGAGGCCGGTCTTCATACACCCGGCAGGCACCCTCGTCGTTCAGGAAAGGGCAGGGCTGGTTGATGACAAGCCGGTGCCAGTCGACCTGGTCGAGATTTTTCCCTGACTCGAGGACTTCATCGACTTTTTTTATGGTTCGTTGCGACTTCTCGATGATTTCGTTGAGATCGATTCCTTTTTCTTCGACATTTTTTAGGATGCCGTCCCACTCCATTTGCGTGCAGGTCACCCCTGTGTGACAGCAGTGGTCGCAGCCGCGGTGGCACTGCAGCGGCGGGACCCCTTCGTGGTAAACCTTCTCGAGATGTTTCCAGAACATTCTGAGGGCGGAGGTCTTTTCCAGCTTGGCCTGGTCTTTGGAAAACTCGACCAGGGTTTCATAAGCCTGTTGGATTTGGTTTTCGGGGAACTTGTGTTGGAGGAATTTGCCGAGTTCATCGGTATGGGTCATACCGTAGATGAACATTCCATTTCGATCGGTTTGCAGGGACATGATTCGAGATTACCTGATCCAGAAGTCTTGCTTATTGTCCTTGAGAACCGGCGCCTTTGGTTTTTGCGACGTATTTCATTTGCAGTTCATAGATCAGTTGTTCGAGCAACTTGTTTTCCTCTTCGTTTAAATTGCCCTGTGTTTTTTCTCTCAGCATGGTCAGCATGTCTATGGTCTGGTGAACCGCCGGCAGGTTGGTTTCTGTTTTACCCGTTTCAGGATCGGCAATGTCGCCGAGATGATAGAACGCGGAAGAAGTCAGCGACATGATGAATGTGGAGAAATCGATCTGGAAAGGTTGCTGGTGCTGCTGGCCGGTTTCCGCGCCTGCCGGGTTGGAGCTTTCCTGCGAGTCCTGGTTTTCTGCTTCCTCTTCAGAAATTTGCGAGGAACGGCTGTCTTTGATTACGAATCCTTCTCCTTCTGCTTTATCGTCGTCGCTCATAAATCACCTTCTTTAAAAATTATTTTAAGAATCTTCCTCTTCGCCCAAAAGGAGCGGAACGGAAAAACCCAGTACGATCATAATGAGTCCCAGCATCAGGGAGAGATAACCTTTCCCTTCAATAAATTCCATATAAGTTTTTCCCAGTATCGGCCATTGCCGGATGATACCAACAATCACAAAAACCGAACCGAGGCCGAACAGGACTTTTCGGGTCCATTGGATGCTTTGCGCCTGGGATTCGGAATCGATTTTTTGTGACATAGTAAATTGACGGGCCAACCCTGCGCTGGGTGTAAATGGTGGATCTTTTTGGCTGACGGTTGAAAGGGAACAAACTCGAAATGATGGTAGCAAATGGCCCTTTTCATGTCAAAATATTAGTGTTGTTTTCCCCGTTCTGATAGTATTGCAGCATGATGCGAATTGTCTTCGTAGTTTTGATGATAACCACCGTCTTATCCGGCTGTTCTTCACGGCGCATGGCTGTCCAGGCCACCTTGCCTCTCATTTCAAGTCAGATTGTTTCCATGCAGGAGGAAAGGGATGTCGGCCTTGCGGAAAAGGCGATTCCGGCCAGCCTGAAAATGCTGGAAGGGCTGGGAAAAGAAGATCCCGATAATGTCTGGATTCTCGAAAACCTTGCGGAAGGTTTTTGCGGTTATGCGTTCAGCTTTTTAGAAGACGTTGAACCCGAAAGGGCATCAGGATTATACTTGCGCGGAAAAAACTATGCCCTTCGCGCCCTGGAAATTCAAAGCGGCAAAAAGTGGAGCGGCCTTTCCCTGGATGAATTCTCCAAAAGGTTGAAAGAGGTGGATCTCTCACAACAGGCGGCGTTGTTCTGGACAGGGCAATGCTGGGGAAGCTGGTTGTCTTTGAACCTGGATTCGGTGGAAGCTTTCAGTGATCTTCCGCGAGTTGAAAAATTGATGAACCGTACGCTTGAATTGGATCCCGGTTTTCATCATGCGGGACCGCATTTATTTCTGGGAGCATTTTATGGCGGACGAAGCCGCATGCTCGGCGGCAACCCGGATAAGGCCCGTAACCATTTCGAACAGGCCCTGAAAATAACAGGAGGGAAATATCTCCTGATTCCGTTGCTTTATTCCAAGACTTACGCGGTGCAGAATCAGGATAAAGAGTTATTTGAAGCGCAATTGAAGAGATTGATCGAGACTTCCGCGGATGTTTTGCCGGAACAACGGCTGGCAAATCAGGTCGCGAAAAAGAAAGCTGAAATTCTATTGGGAAAAATCGATGACCTATTTTAAGTCCATTTTATTTTATTTTCTGAACCTTGTTTTAGCAGCAGGGGTGGTAATGGGGGCGTCCCCGGCCTTTGCGGCAAAGAAACAGGTTGTCAAGTTTTCAACATTGGCTCCTGAGGGTTCTTCCTGGATGAAGTCGATGCATCGGTTTTCTGACAAAATAGAAAAGGCAACCGATGGGAATGTCACTTTTAAATTTTATCCGGGAGGGGTGTCCGGTGATGAGAAAGATGTGATACGGAAAATGCGAATAGGTCAACTTCACGGTGCGGGGTTCACCGGCGTAGGCCTGGGGTCGATTCTACCGGAAGTTAGAATCCTCGATTTGCCGTTCCTTTTCCATTCGGATCAGGAAGTCGAGCATGTTTACAAGTCGATGAGCAGTTATTTCGAAAAGCGCTTTGAAGAAAAGGGCTACATTCTTTTAGGCTGGGTTCCTGTGGGATGGGTGCATTTTTTATCCAAAGAACCCATACGCACGGTTTCAGATTTGCGGGCAGCGAAGCCCTGGTTATGGGAGGGGGACCCTCTGGTAGAAAAGGCTTATTCGGGTTTGGATGTCCAGCCCATCCCGCTTTCCATCACGGATGTTTTAATGTCTTTACAGACAGGAATGGTTGATACGGTTTATTCTTCGACCCAGGGCGCACTGGCTTTGCAATGGTTCACAAAAGTGAAGCATATCACCCGTTTGCGGATGGGCTATGCCACGGGAGGGGTGTTGATTTCCAAAAGGAAATTTAAAAAGCTTTCCCCGGAATATAAAGAAACCCTGAAAAGGATTGGTGCCGAATGTACGAAGGAGTTGGTGGCAATCATTCAGGCCGACAATTTAAAAGCCGAAAAAGTTTTAGAAAATAACGGGATCAAGTGGGTTCCCCAGCCGGATCCGGAAACTTTAAAAAAGTTTCAGCAGGCGGGAGTGAAAGCCAGAAAAAGTTTGAGTGGGAAGATGTTTCCGCCGGAACTTTTGAAAAAGGTCTTGGGCCATTTGGCGGAGACCCGGTGAAGTGAAAACAGGCGGGTCAGTTGAAAAATGTTTCGATATTTGCTTTCTGTTTTAATTTTTCAACATAATTTGCGACTTGCTTTTTAGCTTCTTCCAGGAATAAATGTTTTTGAATTCCCGGTTTCATGTCCTCGAAGGGGGCTGTTTCCGCAGGTTTTTTTTCGATAAGTTTAATGACATGAAATCCAAACCGCGTTCTAATTTTTCCTGATGTTTCCCCGGGTTTCAGTTTTCCGGCAGCTTCATCGAAACTGTTTTCAAAAATTCCTTTATAGATAAAATCGAGGTCCCCACCGTTGTCTCGGGAGGATTCGTCGTCGGACCGGATTTTTGCAAGTTCTTCGAAATCAGCGCCATTTTTTAATTCTTCAATTACCTTGTCGATTTTTTCTTCGGCGATCCGCGCAAAATATTCTTTGTTCTTTTTCAGCTCTTCTATTGTCTGGTTTTTTAATGCCTCGGGTGGGAAATACGCGGCTAAAATATGGTGCGTATGGTATGCCTCGGGACGATAAAATTTAGATTTGTTTTCTTCGTAATATTTTTTGACTTCTTCGTCTGAAATATTGATCTTTCCTTTAATCTGGGCATTGAGTAATTGCCGGGCATTAAAGTCGATCAGCATGGATTTTTTGATATCATCAAGGCTGATGTTTCGAGCCTTAAGAGCTTTTTTGAATTCTTCTTCTGATGAGTAGGCTGATTGAAGCGATTTGAGTTCTTTTTCTATCAATTCGTCATCGACTTTTATGTTTTCTTTTTTCCCCTGCTGATTAACCAGTTCCCGGACGACTTCTTTTTCAATCAAGTCTTTTACTATACTGGTTTTTTCTTTGACTGTCAGAGGGCGGTTGACGGTCCTTGCAATTTGGCTCAGTCGAAACTCAATGTATTTGGATTCGATATCCACCCCGTTTACCCGGGCAACAAGCTTGGGGATTTCAACCCTGAGTTTCGGATTCGGGCGTGTTTGTGCCTGGATTGTTCCGGGAATTATTGAAGAAAAAAATATACTGAATATTGCAATGGCAAAGATAATGCGAATTTTCATCAGGCCTGCTTTGGTTTGGAATGTTTTTAATTTTGAGTGAGGATATCACTCATGAATTGGAGTTGCAATACCTCAAATTGACTGCTTGAGAAGGGTGTGGGAGAATCCGAGGTCCTATGAATTCAAAAACTTCAGTACCCCAGATAAATTTGGTTGCCTATGGTTGTTTGTTTGCTTCCGGCATGGCGACGTTGATTTACGAGCTGATCTGGTTTCGTTACCTGACTCTGGTCTTTGGGGCGAGCTTGTATGCTTTGAGCGCGGTTTTGTGTGCCTTTATGCTGGGGTTGGCGGGCGGGTCCTGGATCATGGGACAAATCCTGGCAAAGGATGGAGTATCAAGGCGGCTTTTGCTTTGGTATGGCTTTTTTGAAGGGTTGATCGGGCTATACGCTTTATGTTTCCCCCTGGGTTTGGAATTGTTGGAGAAAATTTATCCCCTGATTTTGTCTGCCGATGGAAGAGCGGGGCTGGGACTTCATGTCATGGAATTTATCCTGGGTACTCTTTTGATGCTCCCGGCTACCTTGTTGATGGGCGCTACTTTGCCGTTGGTCGGTTGTTGGGCGGTGGAAGATCAAAAAGATCAGGTTTTGACCAGGTTGTCACGCTTGTACGGGTGGAACACGATGGGGGCCGTTTTTGGCTGCCTGTTTACCCAGTTTTTTGCCGTTAAATACTGGGGAGTTCAGGGAGCTATTTGGGTCGGTGTAATTCTGAATGTTCTGGTTTTTACGATTTGTTTTCTTTTTGGAAGGAACCTTGTTCAGGGTGATTTTCAAGATTCTTTGAATACGGAGACGAAAACAAAAACCTCATCCGACGGGGATAAGACAGGAATCCATTTTTTAATTTTTGCGATGTTCGCCTATTCGGGAATGGCGTCCCTTTCCAGCGAGATTCTCTGGACGCGAATTCTCGTTTTTCCAATGGGGACAACGCTTTATTCCTTTGCCTTGATCCTGGCTACTTTTTTGTCGGGGATCGCGCTCGGAAGCCTGGCGGCAAAAAGGCTGTTGGGCGAGTCAAATTGGGTGCTTAAATTTATTTTAATCGAAATTGCCATCGGCCTTGTATGTATAGGAATTCTTCCTTTATTGGAAAACCTGACGGAATGGACCTCACTGGCAGACCGGTTTTTTTATAGTTTGGAAAATTCCCCTGAAAAAACTCTCTTCACAAGGTTTCTTTTCGCTTTTGGGTTGATGTTTATTCCCACTTTTGGGTTTGGATTGCTATTCCCGCTTGCCAACCAGATTTATTCTCTGAATTTGAAAGCAGTCAGCAAGGCCATCGGCAATATCTACTCCATTAACACTCTAGGGGGAGTAGCGGGAACGATTCTCACCCCGTTTGTGTTCATTCCTTTACTGGGAATCCGATTGTCCATTTACTACATCTATTCCATTTTGATTTTGTTTGGAGTATGGGTTTATTTAAAATACAAAAACCAGAATCCCGGGTTGATGTTGGCCTCATTGGGTACAGCTTTTTTGGTGCTTTTTTTGGGGAAATCTGTTTTTGTGCCCGGGATCGAAACTGAAAAATCAGGTTTGCATAATTTTGCCAGGTTGGAAATCAATGTCCCTCAGGAGAGAATACGGTTGCTTGATTATAAGGAAGGCGAATTTTCTACCATCAGCGTGGTAGAAGATAAGGAATCCGGTGCCAGAACGATTTACCTGGATGGATTCAGTACCGCCACGGTTTCCCGGTCTTTTTCCGGCAGCACTTATATGCAGGCGATGGGTTATATACCCATGGTTCTCCACCCTTCACCTGAAAATGTTCTGGTCATTGGGTTCGGGACCGGAAACACACTGGGAATAGCTTCGCTGTTCCCGAATGCAAACGTTCACGGGGTGGAGATTGATAGAAATGTTTTGAGGTTTTCAAAATGGTTTTCTGAATGGAATCATGATGTTTTGCAAAAACCGAATACGAAAATTTTTGTGCAGGATGGACGGGCCTTTTTGCGATGGTCAAAAACGCGCTACGATGTCATCATTATGGAGCCCATGTCTCCCCTCCAGTCCGGGGTTGTGAATTTATATTCCAAAGAGTTTTATGAACTGGCTTTAGATCATTTGAAAGAAAACGGAATTCTTGTCCAATGGCTTCCCTTGCACCTGGTGGGCCGGGAAGATGCACGTTCCATTACTCGAACATTCAAAGACGTCTTTCCCGAGTTTTCAGTCTGGAACAGTTTTTTAACGCGAATCGTCCTTTTAATAGGATCGCGCGAAAAAGTGACAATTAATAAGGAAAGTTTTGATAATCGTATGGAAAACCCGGAGCTTAAAAAAGTAGCTGAGGAGATGAAGGTGAGATCCTTTTTGGACTTCGCGGATTTCTTCCTAAGTGATGGAAACCGTTTGTCAGCTTTTCTGCAGGGCGCTCTGGAGATAACCGATGACAGACCCGCACTGGAATTTTCACAAGTATCCCTTCTTCCTCCAATGAAATGGGAAACAGATGAAAGCTTTCTGAATATGTTGCGACACCGGATCGATCAAATCCCGCCCGTAGTGGGAGTTGCCCCGGAAGAAAAAGGGGCCTTTGAAAGAAGCTTTAAATTAAGAACAGCGCAGAGATTGGGAGTGTTTTCGCGACGTTATCAGGGGCCTGGTGCGGAAGCCTTTTCAAACCGAAATTATTTTTCCGGGTTGGAGGCGCTGAAAATCTATTTTGATTCCTATAAAAATCCCTCTGTTCATCTGGACGGTGCAAAGTGGCAAAAATAGGCGGAAATTTAAAATTATTTTTACCCTGGGTTTTGTGCTGGTTATTTGTAACTGCCAACCCTGTTTTTGCCTCGGGCCCGGTTCATCATCAACTAAAGATTGTATTTGAGCCCGACTCTTTAAGGATCGAGGTTCAAGATCGAGTTTCCTTAAAAACGATTGCTTCCGATTGCGAAAATTACAGTTTTTATCTTCATGGAGATATGCAGTTGGATCGAAAAGAAATTTCTCCTGGCTGGACTCTCTCGAATGAAAACCCGGTTGTTGGAAAACCACCTCTTCAAAAAATTGTAGCTGAAAACAATAAAAGGGAAAGCTGCCCGGATGAGTTGGTTTTTTCATTAAGCTATTCAGGTGTACTTGAAGAACCCTCTCAGTCCAAAGAGAATTCGGGAGTCCTTTATTCCGGGTCAGATTATTTCTATCCCATCCATGAATCTAAAAACAGTACGGTTACTTTTGATATGGAAATTTCTCTGCCTGAGCCCTGGGAGGCGGTCAGCCAGGGTAAGCGTGAAAAGTTGAGCATCGGGAAGGGCAGAAATCTTGTTAAATGGAGTTCCTCCTTTCCCACCCAGGAAATCTTCCTTGTCGCCAACCGCTTTAAGGTTTTTGAAGAGCAATATAATGGAATTTCACTTTTTGCATTTCTTTTGCAGGACGAGGCGGCCCTTGCAAATAGATACATACAAACCTCAAAATATTATATTGATTTGTACAGCAAAATGCTGGGTCCCTATCCGTATTCAAAGTTTGCGCTTGTAGAAAATTCGCAGCAAACCGGTTATGGGATGCCTTCTTTTACCCTGTTGGGTTCACGCATCATTCGTTTCCCTTTCATCCTTCACTCCTCGTATCCCCATGAAATTTTGCATAACTGGTGGGGCAATGGGGTGTTTGCCGACCCGGAGGATGGGAATTGGTCAGAAGGGTTGACAGCCTATCTTGCCGATCATTTTCTTTTAGAGCTTAAAGGGAAAGGTTCCCAGTATCGATTTCAGGAAATGATGAAATACTTGAGCTATGTGAATGATTCCAACGAATTCCCCATCAAGGATTTTACCTTCCGTGACAGTATGGCATCGCAGGCCATTGGCTATGGGAAGTTGCTGATGGTTTTTCATATGCTTCGGATGGAACTGGGTGCAGAAGATTTTTTGAAAGGGCTGAGGGAGTATTATGGGAACTTTAAATACCGGTATGCCGGATTTAAAGATATAGAAGAGATATTTGAAACGGTTTCAGGTAAAAACCTGGATTGGTTTTTTGAGGAATGGATTCAACGAAAAGGAGCCCCAAAAATTGAATTAGTCGAGGCATCGTATATCGCCGCCAAGGGCCGATATGACCTTTCCATCCATGTAAAACAAACCCCACCCAACTACAGGTTTAAATTGCCCGTGGCTGTTTGGAAAGAGGGTTCCGAACAACCGGATATCCAAAATTTAATGATGGAGGGAGAAAACCATAATTTCCTCGTGAATGTATCCGGAAAACCGCAAGCTCTCAGGTTAGACCCTTATAACGAAGTATTTCGAATACTGAATAGAAAAGAAATTCCGGCAAGTATCGGTCAGACTTTTGGGTCGGCCGAAGCGGTGATTTACCTTCCAGATGGGGCAGGAGATGAAATTTCTCAAGGATACCGTCAATTTGCCAACTTTCTTATTGAAAAAGGAAATATAAAAAAGCCCCTATTGAATAATTCAAAAATTGATCTGCCACCCAACCTTGGTTTATGGATATTGGGAAAAAACAATGAAATGGAAAAGACTTTGGTGCCCCATTTAAAAACACTAGGGGTAGATTTGAAGGGGGGAGGATTTAAATTAAATGAAGGATTTTTCTCCTTTAAAGAACACAGCTTTGTGTTCACGCTTCCCCGGTTTGACAATGAAAAAGGGACGTTAACCTGGCTCATTGCGTCTTCAAAAGACGCCATCCCAGGATTAATTAGAAAATTGCCGCATTATGGAAAATATGGATATTTGGTATTTAAAGGGGATGTCCCGGAAAATATTGTCAAAGGAATCTGGCCATCGACCCCTGTAAATCTTCAAAAAATATTCAGTAATGGAAACTTTTTCCTGCCACCGCAGTCCCCTTTGGTAAAATTTCAACCCGTTGGGGAGAACTAGGATTTCGAGTCTATTATTTCAAAGATTAATTTATTCTAATGTAATATGCGGCTAGGCACTGCCTCTTTTTTTTGTTAGCCTCTATTATTTCGGAAACCTTAAAAGAAAATTATTTTGTCGCCTTCACAATCAAAAAAACTGGATTTGATTTTTAAACTGTTGATCGGGGTGGACCTGGTTGCCATGTTAATAATATTTATCCATGCCCGTGTTTGGCCTGATTTTCCTTTTCCTCATTTGGGTTCGAGATTGAATAACCCGTTTATGTTTTTAATTGTCCTTTTAGTGTTGAGGGGATGGATAAATCTGGAGTTTCGTGAAAATATACTTGGCTTGATAAAAAGGGTTGCCACCGAAGAACCCACTCGTATTTATTTCTTTTCCCTGCTTATATCAATTCAGGTTGGCCTTGAGATAATGTGGTATTTGTATCCTTCTGATTTGTATTGGAGTTTGAACGCGGAAAAGGGTTACGGAACACTTTTCGCAACAGCGCAGCTGTTCATTTTAGGTATCGTCGTCCTGTTTACTGCCCGGGCAGATTATGGGCAAGATGCAGACTGGAAGGACAAGGCTCCCTGGTTCCTGGTTGCTTCCGTATACATTTTTATTGGTGTGGATGATTTGCTGGGAATCCACGAGAATTTCATGATTTTAGGAAGAACGATGGCGCTGGACTCTGCAGTCTTTCATTTTGTCCATGAATGGCTATGGTTTTATGTTCCGGTTATTATGGTAGTGGTCATATTCCTTGCCAGGTTTTTTTTGAAGCGGTTTATCTATTCCCCAAAAATATTAGGTATGATGTTTGTTGCGCTAATATTATGGATTGGAGTGTTGGTGTTAGAAGGTTTAGCTAAAACTGTGGTTGAAGACACTCAGCGTACCGATTATGTGCGTTTACTGATTGGGATTGAAGAAGGATTTGAAATGTTCGGGGCAACCCTTTTCATGCTGGGCTTCAGCCGGCATTATAAAAATTTGCAGGAAAAATCCAGAACCGAAACTTAAACAATTTTTAGCGCAACCGGTTCATCACTGCCAGAACATCCTGGTACCTTGGAAGGGACAGCTTCCCGCTATTATAGGGAGTTATGCTTTCCAGTCCTGACCTTTCTATATCATTCAAGATTTCCCGGACGATTGAGATTTGTCGGCCTTCCTTTTTTTGTCGGTCTTTTGCCTTTTTCATAATCCATCCACATATTTCAAGCTGGCCTTCTTCGATTAAATGCTCCACATACCGAACGTCGATTTCTGCTTTGCCTATAATGAGTGTGATGAGTTGGCGGGTTTGTATCACGCACTCTTTGTTTCCGCGTCTGAAGCTTAAAGGCGAAAGATCACGGATTCTTGGGTGGATAGAAGGAAAAGAAAAACGGGCTTCAATTTTTCGTTCTGTTGGATTATTTTTTGCGATCTGTTTTGCTTTTTGTGTGACTTCTTTGGGAAGGAAAGAATCCATGGCGATGACACAATTGGCGGAATCGAAATAATCTCCGCTTCCACCCATTACAAGAATTGTGCTGGCTCCAAAATTTTTATAAAGTTCTTCTATGCGGTCCACCAATGGGGTTATGGGTTCCCGGTCATTTGCGATCAATGCCTGCATTCTGGAATCGCGGATCATAAAGTTGGTGGCGCAGGTGTCTTCATCCATTAAAAGAAGAGAAGACTCGGCTTCGAGCGCTTCAATTATATTTATTGCCTGAGAGGTGGACCCGCTTGCTGATTGGGTGGAAAAGGCCTCGGTTGAGGAAAGCAATGGCAGGTCACCCATGAACCCGGATATGTTTATGGGCTGTGCTGCCCGTCCATCCTCAGCCCTTATTTTTACAGCTGTCGGGTTTGTCGCTATTAACTCCCGGCCATCTCCCGGTGCATGAGGATAAATGGCGTTTTGAATGGCATTCAGCAAGGTGCTTTTCCCGTGAAACCCTCCGCCAACAATCAGGGTGATCCCTTTTGGTACAGGCATTCCACTGACTTTCCCCTTGTGTGGTAATTCTATTTCTTCCTTTAAATCATCGGGAGAAAGAAAAGGGACGCAATTTTTTTTTAAAGGAAGGTCGCTGATTCCTGACTGGCGGGGAAGGAGGGAACCATCAGCGATAAAGGTGACCCAACCCTTTTTATCCAGTGTTTCCCTTAAAGCGAAGTAGTCCTCCAGCGTTTTTATCGAGTCTTCAACCTGATCCAAATCCAGCGATTCGGATGTTAAGGTTTCTTCCCATATGGAGGGAAGCAGTTCTGAAAAAAGGCGGACGCATTCCTTGGCCAGGACACTGCGCCCGTTACCCGGTAATCCCGCGAATAGAATCAATGTTACCGAATCATCCCTGATTGTTGCCCCGCTTCTTAAGATCACTTTCTGGCTGGGAGTTTGCACTGCAATCTCACCGCTTCTTCCTGATCCTTGGACCCGATTTTTCAAAGCGGAAATTTTTTTATAAACGAGTCTTAACAGGTGATCCTCTATTGCCAGCCTTTTAGTGGGGGTATTGTGGAATCCAGGCGAAAAACCGATTTCAGTCAGCCTGGTTGATAAAGACAGACGCGAAGGCGCGGCAAAAGGATCGCCCTGGACATGATCAAAACAAAGTGTGAAAGGAGGAAAGTGAAAACTTTTACCTTGAAGAACCTTATAAGATTTGTAGCCTTTTCCGTCTAAAGATACCAACAGGTCATGCAGGTCTTGGGGAATAGGCATCAGGAATAGTTCCCCGCAAAACCCGTCGCGGAGATACCTACGGGTAAATATTTTCGGGCGATATTGACCACTTTATCCCTGTATGAAAGGTGGATGGATTCGGGAAGCACATTTTTCATCAGGGTCGGCAGACGGGTTTTTTTTGTTCTCGACCCATCTGATGTTCCATCCCCCAATATAAAATGGTCAATGATAACCGCTGAAGTCCCCGCCGATTTTATTCTGTTAAAAAACCGGTCTGCATCATCCAACGGGTAAAGGGGTGAAAGGCAACCCACTGTAAATATTCCACGCGACGAAAGCTGCTGTAAAGTTTGAATTCGGTCTGCAACACTGCTGGGAGGCGGTGGCTGGCCGGGAAGCACTTCTCTGTCGCCTTCTATCGAGATATGAACTCTCAATTTGCAGTTACGCGACAACGCTTCAATGAGGTCAATATCCTCAAGAATTACTGGAGAGTGGGTCTGTAAAATCAATTCATGGGGTGGAAGGGTTTTCATTGCCTGAAGCACTTTTCTCGTAACTCGATATTTTTTTTCTGCGGGTTGCCAGGGGTCGGTTGAACTGGACATAAAAATGCTGAATGGCTGTGATTGTTTTGCCGCCCAGGCTTTTTCCCTGTTTGCGGTTTGGGAATAAAGGTCAGCCGCGTTGGCTTTGATGTCAACAAAGCTTCCCCATGGCCGGCCCCGGTTGACCCAGGAATTGAAACGGACGTAACAACCCTCGCCGCAGGAAGAATTTCCGAAACCGCAACCGCTATAGGGGTTCAGGGAATGAGAGGAAACCTTTTGCAGATACCCCGATGTGCGGGTAAGAATTGATTTGTTTTGAACCAGGTTTGTCTGCACAATTTTTTGTGGGCAAAAAAATTTGCAAAAATAAACTGTCAGGGAATTTCATTCCATTTTATAGAACTGAAATTCCTGCTAAAACCGGGACCCGCATGGAAATAGGATTCGAAACCCCCGTTCTTTTTATTTGCCATTGAAACCATCCAGCGTTGATCTTCGAAGGATTTGAAGTTCCCGATGGAGACTTTCCGGTCGTCTGTTTTGGTCAAGGTGAAGTAACCTCTGTCTTTGCCATAGAAGTATTGGCCATATATGGTAACCGTAGTCCCGGGCGGACCGTAAAGAACCAGGGAGTATTCTCCTACGCAAAAACGGTTTCGCATATTATTCATGGCAACCTTGTCCTGGTCTTTTTCAATGGCAAAATAAATATCGCAGAGCCGGCCTGCCATATACATTTCTTTGCGGCTTTCAATTTTCTTAAACAGAACGAGCTTGCCTTTTTCTCCTTTTCCCCAGCAGGGTGCGGCGAAATTGTAAAACAGTAAAAAAAGAATGAGGATTTTTTTGAAACTCATAATAAATGGTCTTTCCTGTATGACCCGCTTTGTCAGAAAAACGACTTCAATATTAAATGCCCCCTCTTTGCCGCCTATCATTTTAAGGTAAAATATTGTATTCTGCAAAGTCTGTCTTAATTTTAAAAAATAAAACGGTTGGACCTTTCGTTAAAAAATAGAAAGCTTTTTCCATTGGAAAGTAATTCAACTAAATATTTGTTAATAGGGGGCAGCGCTTCCGCAGGAATTTTTGTTCTTGACGTGTTGCTTCTCTCGGGTCCTGCCGATGGCATGCTCTATGTCTCTCTCGTATTACTGGGGATGATGGCACAGAGCCGAAGGCTGATAATCATTGCTGCCGTCCTGGCTTCCGCATTGAACATGTTGGGATATGTTTTTTCTCCTCCGGGAGGCGACTTGATAAATGTAATAACCAATCGTGCTCTGGCTTTTTTTGCAATTTGTCTTACGGCCATTTTATGTCTGCTGAAAAACAAGGCCGATGAAAAACTTGAATCTGCTCGAAACTTTTTTGAAGCCAGGGTTGAGGATCGAACGGCAAAATTGAGGGAAGCCAACCAGCGTTTAAACCATGAAGCGGAAAGTGCGGTTCTGGTTAAAGCCATCGCGATGGTTTCCAATGAAACCCGCGCTATTGATGATACTCTTTATTTTTGTATTGAAAGGGTATGCAGGTTTGCGGGCTGGCCGTTGGGGCATCTTTATTTAACCGAAAAGAATCCTGCTTCCAGGTTGGTTCCTACGGGAATCTGGCATGTGCGAGAGCCGGGCAGGTTTGACGTGTTTCAAAAAATTACCGAAGACACTCCTTTGGAGATCGGTGTCGGGCTGCCCGGACGGGTTCTTGCCAGTGGGGAACCGGAGTGGATCATTGATGTTACCAAAGACCCCAACTTCCCGCGGGCCAAGGTGGCGGAAGATATCGGAGTGCGTGCGGGATTCGCCTTTCCTATCCTTATCGGTCCCGAAGTGGTGGGGGTGATGGAATTTTTCTCGTCCAAAGCGGTTGAGCCCAACCAGGAAATGCTCGCGATCATGGCGCAGATTGGAACCCAGCTCGGCAGGGTACTGGAACGAAAACGGGCGCAGGACCAAAGCCAAGTTGCTCAGGAACAGCTTCGTAATCTCTATCATCGACTGCAGCAGGTCCGAGAGGAAGAAAGAACGAGAACAGCGAGAGAGGTGCACGATCATCTCAGTCAGCTTTTAACCACCATCAAGCTTGAACTTTCTTTGCTGGATAATAAGCTCACTCATTATAATCCGGGAATTAAGGAATCCACTCAGCAGCTTCTTGATATGAGCGATGAAGCCATTCAATCGGTTCAAAGAATTGCGATGGATTTAAGGCCCCCCATCCTCGATGACCTGGGCCTTTCAGAAGCGATCGAATGGCAGGTCAAAGAGTTTAAGGGCAGAACCGGAATCCACTGCCAGTTTGCAAACGAAATGAACGGATTTGAACTGGATCTCGACAGGTCCACAACCTTGTTCAGGATATTTCAGGAAACACTGACCAATATTGCCCGCCACTCAAAGGCGACCCAGGTAGGCGTCAAGTTGTACACCAGTGATAAAAATATTAACCTGCAGGTCGAAGATAACGGATGCGGAATAACAGCGGATCAAATTCAAAACCTGCGTTCATTGGGATTGCTTGGAATGCGCGAACGCGCTATGGTATGGGGAGGGAATGTTCAAATAAGCGGTATCCCCCAGGGGGGGACAACAGTAACCATCAACATTAAAAAGGACGGAAATGGTAAAAACGAAGGAAAAAATTAAGTTGATTATCGCGGATGACCACCCGCTTTTCAGGAGGGGACTGAAGAATGCATTCTCAGATACTCCTGATATTGAAGTGGTTGCGGAAGCAGAAAACGGGGATGATTTGTTGAAAAAAATCCCGGGAATGGATGTGAGCATTGCACTGGTTGACGTGGCCATGCCGGGCAAAAACGGACTGGACCTTCTAAAACAGCTTCGAGAGGAGCAACCCAAGCTTCCCGTTCTGGTTTTGACAGTTTACCCGGAAGAACATTATGCCGTCCGGTTTTTCAAGGCGGGTGCGTCAGGGTTTATAACAAAGGAAAGCAGCACCGATCAGATCTACGCCGCGGTTAGAAAAGTTGCCAATGGTGGAAAATTTGCCAGCCCCGCAATCACCGAAAAACTCGCTTTTGATTTCGGGAAAACAGACCGGCCCCTGCATGAAAACCTTTCCGATCGCGAACACCAGGTTTTCATGATGCTGGCAGAAGGAGAGTCTCCAACGGATATCGGCAAAAAACTGTCCCTGAGCGTGAAAACAATCAGCACGCATCGATCGCGCATTCTGGAAAAAATGCAGATGAAAAAAAATGCGGAACTGATCCACTACGCGATCTCGCACAGACTCCTTCAGTAATTAACCCGTTTCTGCCGTAAATCGCAGGATCCCACACAACCAGGTTCCCCTGGTCGCTGTTCCTGTCATTTTTATAGGACAAATTCCTAGTATATTGTAGTCTAAATATTTACATTATGTGGTTATTTGACTACCAAAAAAACAGGTATAGGCCTATATCCACTCTGGGGCAGATCAATTAAACTCTCCCCCAAGTAAAACCGAAAAAGCCTATAAACACGATTTGTGTTCTTTTAAATAAGTGGTTTTTTTAACGCCAATTAAGGAGAGGGTTATGAAAAAGATTTTTGCTTTAACAGTTGCTTTCATCGCTGGTTTTGCACTGACAGCTAACGCAGGTAGCATCGCTCCGGGTCAAATGACCAAGTGTAATAATGCAAGCAGCATTACCTTGGAAAATGCAGGTCCAGCAAACAAGTCTGACGACAAATTCGGTTACACCAGCAACGACCGTGGTGGCGCGAATGTTGTTATCTGGAAGTCTTCCAACTTCACCACGATCCCTGTTTCCTTGGGACCGAACGACAACAACGACAGCGTTAACGGCTCTGATGGTGGACGCACAGGATTGCCACAAAGAGGCGGAATGGGCAAACATAAAGTTACCCTGACCAAGCAAAACGCTTTCAGCCGCGGTGATTCAATCGGCGATATCAGCGGATTGGTTAAAATCACCAACACGGGCACCAACTCTGTAACGGTTACCTGTAACTAAGATTTACAAGTAAGTACTTAATTAGCGAGTTAGGTTCTTACCCTAGTGAAACAGCCGGCCACTCCCTGGTCGGCTGTTTTTTTTTGCCTTCCTGATCGAAAAATCCCCGCTTTGCTTGCATTCCCAGTAAATCTATAAGGTTTTGCCTTTTCCTGAGTAGGAACGATTTCAAATTTGAAATATTTTTTTCAATTCCGGGAATAAACTCTCTCCAGATTTTACTTCGCCGGTCCGGAATGGGAGTTCTTGGCGGGTAGGAGAATTCTTTTGTTTTTTTGCGAGGTAGACCCCGGTTTAAAAACAGTCTTCAGCCTATATCTACCAAATGGGGTATCCATTAGACTCTCTCTGCACATATGAAAGTTCTTATAAACGCGAGATGTAGAGTGTTCTTTATAAATATTTTTTTAACACCAATAAGGAGAGGGTTATGAAAAAGATTTTTGCTTTAACCGTAGCTTTCATCGCTGGTTTTGCTTTGACAGCTAACGCAGGCAGCATCGCTCCGGGTCAAATGACCAAGTGTAATAATGCAAGCAGCATTACCTTGGAAAACGCGGGCCCTGCAAACAAGTCTGACGACAAATTCGGTTACACCAGCAACGACCGTGGTGGCGCGAATGTTGTTATCTGGAAGTCTTCCAACTTCACCACCGTTCCTGTTTCTCTGGGACCGAACGACAACAACGACAGCATTAACGCTACCGATGGCGGACGCACCGGATTGCCACAAAGAGGCGGAATGGGCAAACATAAAGTTACCCTGACCAAGCAAAACGCTTTCAGCCGCGGTGATTCAATCGGCGATATCAGCGGATTGGTTAAAATCACCAACACGGGTACCAACTCTGTAACGGTTACCTGTAACTAAGATTTACAAGTAAGTACTTAATTAGCGAGTTAAGTCCTTACCCTGACAGACAGCCGGCCGCTCCCAGGCCGGCTGTTTTTTTTTGCCCCGCCTTGGTTTATTCTTAATTTCTCCTCGCTTATTTGTTACCCTTGGCTTTCTGTTTTAATTTTTCAGGATTTGAATATGTCCGTTAAAGTTCGCTTTGCTCCCAGTCCTACCGGATTTTTGCATATCGGCGGGGTGAGGACCGCGCTGTTCAACTGGTTGTTCGCCCGCAACCATGGCGGGAAATTTGTGTTGAGAATCGAAGACACCGACCTCTCCCGGTCCACCGAAGAGTCGATCCAGGAAATCCTCGAGTCCATGCGCTGGCTGGGACTGGATTGGGACGAAGGCCCCTTCCGGCAAACGGAAAGGCAGGAGATCTATTCGCAAAAAGTGGAGCAGTTGCTGAAAGCGGGAAAAGCCTACCCCTGTTTCTGCACCCCGGAAGAGCTGGACAAAAAACGCAGCGAAGCCCAGAAGGCGGGCCTGAAACCGAAATACGACGGAACCTGCCGGGACCGTTCGGATATTCCCGAGGGAGCCCCGTCGGTGATCCGCTTCAAGGCTCCCCTCGAAGGTTCGGTAGTGGTGGACGACCTGCTGCGTGGAAAAGTGGTTTTCGATATAACGGAACTCGACGATCTGATAATCCAGCGAACAGACGGAACCCCGACCTACAATTTCGTGGTGGTCGTCGACGATTCAGAAATGGGCATCACCCACGTCATCCGGGGCGACGATCATCTTTCGAACACCCCGCGCCAGTGCCTGCTGTATGACGCGCTCGATTTTCAAAGGCCGCAGTTTTCCCATATCTCCATGATCCTGGGGCAAGACAAAACCCGTCTTAGCAAACGCCATGGTGCCACTTCGGCCCTCGCTTACCGCGACATGGGTTACCTGCCCGACGCGATGATCAATTACCTCGCAAGGCTGGGCTGGTCGCACGGAGACCAGGAAATTTTTTCAAGGGAAGAATTGATAAAACATTTCTCATTCGATTCCGTCAATACCTCCGCCGCGATTTTCGATGCGGACAAACTGTCGTGGGTCAACGAACAGTACATCCAGTCGACCCCACCGGAAGAACTGGCAAAACACCTCGAGCCGCACCTGGTAAAAACCGGAGTTCTGCAGGAGGGGCATGGCCTCAGCCCACAGGAGATCGCGAAAGTCGTCCCCTGTTTGAACCAGAGGGCGAAGACCCTCGTCGAAATGGCGGAGAAGTCGGCTTTCTTTTTCAGGAAAGAAGTGGAGTTTGACGAAAAAGCGAAAAACAAGTTCCTCACCGACGAGTCAAAACCCCTGCTGGAAAAAGTGGTCGCGGGACTCACCGCGCTCGACGAATTCTCGGCAGAGAATATCGAAACCCTTTTTAAAAAAATTGTCGAGGAAGAAGGACTGAAGCTCGGTAAGCTTGCGCAACCCATACGCGTCGCCTTAACCGGCACCACCGTCAGCCCCGGCATCTACGATGTGGTTTTGCTCCTCGGCAAAGAAGAGTGTCTCAAGCGTCTGGGAAATGTCATAAATTCCTGATAGTGACCTGGTCACTTATTCATATTTCCTCACCCTTGAGGGGAGAGGATTGAGGTGAGGGTGATTTAATCCACCCACCTCCAATTACCCTACTGGGCGATTCTGCCTTTGTGACAGCATTGTTATATTTCCTTGATACTTCCGACATCCTATATCGCTATATTGATATTCAACAGGAACAACATTCGTGGAGGAATCATGGATCAAAATAAAGAAACCGCAAAAAAGGCGATCGAGTTTTTATGGGTAAAAATCAACAACGCTATCCTTCAATCGGAAGAGGTGCAGAAGGTCATCCGGGAACTTGAAAAGGCCGGTGAACTCGATTCTGTTTCGGAATACGACCTGATCCTCGACGCGGGGAAATTGACCGAGAAGGTCCTCGAACAAAAAGGTCAGAACCGTATCGATGAAGATTTCTGGAAAGAAATAAAGGAAAATTTACTCGGCACTTGTGAAGGGGACGAAGCTGACTCATCTTCAACGGAAGAAACGTCCCGTCCCCTGCAGCGGATCGATGGAAAAGTCTTGTCGGAAAATGAAATTATGTTTCAGGATTATATGAATGAAAGCTTCAATGAAAAAAGCTGGTTGAAACAGTCCGGGATAAAGTTTTAACCCCCGGTCTGCAATAGGACAGGGTTCAATCTTCTCCCATCAAGGGAGAGTAAATAAAGAGCTCCTTCTCCCCTGGAGGGCGTTATTTTCTACCAAGAGCTTCGTGCCCCGCAGGGGTAAGAAGGTTAGGGTGAGGGGGAAATTTTTTTCCACCCCCTCTCGCCAATATCTTTGGCTTTCAAAATATTAAAAGGGAATTTTGCTTCGAAAAAAATACTCTTATATATAACCTGGTTGTTCGAGTATTTACGGGAGGCAAAGGATGAAAAATTTTAAATGGGTTCCTTTGCTTTTTGTCTTGTTTTCGATTTCCATTTCCAACGTTTTTGCTGATCAGGCTCATAGAGCGGTAAAAATCATCAAACCAGCACATAAGGCCGTGGTCACTAATCCCGTTGAGATTTGTATGGAAGTTTACGGCCTGAAAGTGGAACCCTCAGAATATGGAAGGAATGAAGGCAAAGGCCACCACCATGTTACGATAGATATGTACGCACCTGCCTCATCAGAGATGGATAAGCCGCTTAAAAAAGATTCCAGGTTTATTCATTTGAGCGACGGTTCCAGCTGTGTGAGATTGGAATTGCCCACGGGTCGCCATTTCATTAGAACCATGTTCGCATTAGGTAACAACATACTCTATGATCCTCTCATTGCGGACACTATCATCGTATATGTAAAGTGATCGTTTACCTTTTATAGAATAAAAGAAGAATGCATAAGGGTATATTCGTCCCGCCAATTTCTGTTGCTGAGCGGGACAGCGGATTTCCAGATGGTTGCCATCCGGGTCTTTGAAGTGAACCCTTCTTTAGACTATAAGACAATATTTTTTCGAGCTATTGGCCGGATAATTTTTTCTGCTCCAGCATCTCGCCAATATCTTTTACCTTCACGTCCAGGTTTTTGGTTTTCACCGCGTCTTCCAGCATGAGAACGCAGAACGGACAGGAGACGGCAATGGTGTCAGGTTCGTTTACCATCAGTTCGTCAAGCCGGTGATGGCTCATGCGTGTTCCCGTATTTTCTTCGAGCAGAAAGCGAGCGCCCCCGGCACCGCAACAGGTACCGGTTTCACGGCTTTGTGAAATTTCTTTTATCGAGTTTTTATTAATTGCTTCCCGGGGAGCGTCATAAATTCCGTTGTGCCTGCCCAGGTAGCAGGAATCGTGAAAAACGATTTTCTCTTCTTCGTTTTGTTTCTTTGAAATTTTTCCTTCCTTGACCAGTTTCTGTAAAATCTCGGAGTGGTGAATCACTTCCAGTTGCGCGCCGAACTCGGGGTATTCGTTTTTTAACGAGTTGAGGCAATGGGGACAATGGGTGACTACCTTTCGCACTCCTTTTTCCTTGAACGTTTCCGCGTTTTCGGTGGCGAGCATTTCGAATAGGTATTCGTTTCCCGCACGGCGTGCCGGGTCGCCGGTACAGCCTTCATCATTTCCCAAAATGGAAAATTCCACCCCGGCGTCTTTTAAAGTCTGCACCACCGATTCGGTTATTTTTTTACCGCGTGTGTCGAATGATCCGTTGCAGCCGACAAAGTACAGGTATTCGGTGGGATTGTTCTTGTCCCAGATGGGAACGCCCAGGTCTTTCGCCCAGTCAGATCGCGTGGCTTTGGGGAATCCCCATGGATTCGACTGCGTCTCCAGCGATTTGAAGGCGTCGGTCAACTCTTTCGGGTAGCGGTCTTCGGTCAAGACCAGTCCCTGTCTGAGTCCGATGATCTTATCCACGTACTCGATCATCACCGGGCAGGCGGCTTCGCACGCGCCGCAGGTGGTGCATGACCAGAGCACTTCATCGTCTATCACTCCACCGGGCAAGATAATATCGGAACCGGGGGGACCGTTAAGATGGTCGCGAAGGTCGACGGTCACCTGCTGGGGCGACAGGGGTTTGTCCGTGGCCCATGCGGGGCAGGCTCGGTCGCACCGCCCGCATTGGGTGCAGGTGTGGAGGTCGAGCATCTGTTTCCAGTTGAAGTCTTCAATATTGACCAGCCCGAAAGATTCTTCCTCTTCAAAATCGATTCGGCTCAGGCCGTTTCCCGAATCCAGTTTTGAAAAAAACACGTTCGGGATCGATGTCAGAATGTGAAAATGTTTACTTCTTGGCAGCAGCACCAGAAAGATCAGGATGGAAGTCACATGAGTCCAGTAGCCGAGGCTGTGGAGGTGTCCAATAATACTGGATCCGCTTAAAACCGGTGCCAGCGTTAAACCGATGGGACCGGAATGCCCTTCGGGTAGAAGTGCCAGGTAAGCGGAATCGAACAGCATGTCGCTGACCATGATGGCGAGGATCAGGAACAGGATGGCCAGACCTTCTCCCGACAAAGTCAGCCGTTTCGGTTTCAGCACCAGTCTTCTATAGAGTGCGTAAAAAACAGCGAGAGTCACCAGGATCACCGCGAAGTCTTTAACCCATGCATACGCCGTAAAAAGAGAGGCACTGCCGGGGAAGGAGAAATCCGCTTCCGGGAAAAATCCGATCAGGAAGAATTCCCCCGCGCGGAAAAGCAAAATGAGGAATCCCCAGAAGATCAGGGCGTGCATCCACCCCGCGCCTTTTTCCTGCATCAATTTGGTTTGACCAAACGCGATTTTTAAAGTGGTGCAAATTCTTTCAAAAATCCGGTCACCTTTTGCCGCTTCTTTGGCATTTAAGAGAACCTTCAGCTTGGGCCAGGCCGCCGCTGAAAACAGGACGAGGGCCAGAAGAAACAGTATTCCCAATATCAGGGGTTGTGTTTCCGGCGATGTCCATTCCAGGGCGCGGTTCAGGGTCATATAAGTATCAGTATTTAAGAGGGTAAAGTTGTTAGCTTATTGTTTTTATTCGAGAATATTTATTTTATTCAAAGATGGAGTAATATATAATTATAAATGAAGGAAATCTTTCATTTTTTTTGGGAGTTAGAGCTTTGTTAAACGTTTCTCGATATTTAATTGGGTTTCTTGCAGCTTTAATTTTATATATTCCGATTTCAGCCTCAGCGGTCCCTTTGGAAAATACATTTGATGAAGGTAAGGCCAAAAATCATTTGGAGTTGAATCGTCCCTGGGATGATCCACCCCCTGTTTATTATGACCTGAACCCGCATTTGAACGAAAGGATCAATGAACCGCACCCCGTACCGGCTTATATCAGTCGTAATACCTATAATCAATTGTTGAATATTGAGCCGGTGAATCAGGTTCAAAGCAGAATATTTAATAAGGAGCTTTTTGAAGGCCTCCAGAGAATCGGGGTTTTGGGGTTCGAAAACAAGACGATGGCCCCTTTTGATGATAAAACGGCCGGAGAAGTGGTGTCCCGGCATGCTTATCATGAGTTGAAGACGAATAAAAACTATTCCAACATTGTTCCTCCCCAAATGATGGAGGATGCCCGCCTCAAAATAGTCAAAACACCCGGAGGCACAATCCAGAAAAAGGATATCCCCATTGATAGCAATGACTTGCGGGCAGAACTGGTTTCCACCGATGAGGTAGACGCGGTTTTGGTGGGGGCGGTTACGAAGTATTCCAATAAATATCGGGATCGGAGAGGCAATATCAAAAGCGGTATTGCCAGCGGACTGGAGTTTTCTGCGTTTTTGGTGGATCCCCGGACCCAGGAGGTCATCTGGGGAGCCCGGTTTGTGGGAAGCCAGCAGCAGGGACTGCTGAACTTCGGTCGGAACAGGGGGAGATGGCAGAACCAGGAAGGTTTCAGCCGGCAGGCCATGAAAAATGTCCTTAAAGAATTTCGCAACAGGGACTGAGATTGCTTTATAATTGATTTTATGAAATCATCTTTTGACAATTTGCCCGAGACCGAGGGGGACAAGAAACGCAAGTTGTGGCGTAAGCTTTTCCTGTTGAACCTGTGCATCACCCTCGTCCTGATTGCTTCTTTCTGGTTGCCCGAGAAACTGGTCCAGTTGAATAATTTTCTGGACTCGCCCAGTGTCGATGTACCCGGTGAAGGAAAACTGGCAAGTAACGAAAGTAAAAAGGCAGAACCCGTCCCGGTGCAACCCGAAAACCTGCTCAATACCCACGTGGTAACGGTGAATGCCTCCTCTGAAAAAGATTATGTGTATTTCAATTTTTCGGATGGGAAACCCGTAAAAATTCATGATCCCTCTTCCCTGGAATGGGACCTTGCGTTCAGGAGAAGTAAAGTGATCACCAACGGAGGGGCATCGAGTAAACTGGGGAAAGCGGGTTTGATCGATCTGGGTCCGGTGGGTTTTGATACGGTTACAGAAGTTCCCAGGGATAACTATGTGGTCGATGTCAGCACGCGGACCGATACCGAAAATCCCGTTATACTGAAACCGTACAATTATAACTACCTGACGCACAAGCTGAAGCCCAAGAAAAACGTCTACGCCGCGAAGACAGCGGACAGCAAGTTCGCCAAGTTTCAGTTTATGGACTTTTATTGCGAAAACAAGGAAGTAGGGTGTATAACAATCCGCTTTGTTTACCAGGAAAATGGCTCAAACAGCTTTTTAAAACCGGCGGGTGATTTTTCAACCGCATCGGCAGAATTTGCTACGGGTGCTCAAACCACGACTTCTTCGTTTTGAGTTTATAGACGCAGTTCAATTTCCCCCTTCCCTGAACTAGTAATTTTTGATAGAAATAATGCTTCCCTTTTTGCTGATGTCGAAAAAGGGAGGGATATTGAGGAAATAAAATTTGATGATTTGGAGAAGAAAATAATGCCTACTTTGAAGGGACTTTTGTTTAATCAGTTTGCCGCAGAAGGTCTTAGCTCGCTGGTGGAGGAGATGCAGTCAAAATATACCGCTAAAAAAGGACGGCGGTTTAACCACAACAACGTAACCTATGAGGTAAGCCGGCCCGCGCTTCATGAGGGAAAGATTGAGTATGAAATAAGCTCTAAAATCCCTGAAGACGAAATCAAGACCCCCAAAGAGATGCAGGCCTATTTTGAGCGGATCAAAAAAGTTATTGCAAAAGGCAAGTTCCAACCCGAATCAATGGAAATGGAAAATATAGTTTGGGATTCTAAAAAAGATACCGAAAAAAAGCGGGATTATGTCAAGCTTCTCTACAAATTTCCCCTCGATGAATTATTCGATGATAAAGAAGTGGAAAAAAAGCATGAAAAAATCCGCGATGGTCATAAAGATCCCGATGTTCCCCATTCGGCGAGCGCCTTTACTACCGCGGGGAACGTGGTTCTGGCTAACGTTAGAGACACCATAAAGAATATTGGCAGGGACAATGTTAATGACCTGATTGATGCGAATAAACAGGTTAAAGCAGCCATGAAGGGGTGATTTTTGTATGGGAAATATTCGTTACTTTTTAGGCCGAACACTGCAAATCGTGGGCCTGGCTACTATTTCCCTGGTGGTTCTCATGTTTTTTACCCAGATGAGCATGGAGCCGCTTTTGATTTGGTCGCTTCTGGGAGCATCCGAATTCTACGGTGGCACCTGGCTATTGGGAAAAGAAGGAACCTGAAAGGTTGCTGTCTTCCCCATTGAATCCAACCTGCCTTCCAATTTTTAACCTGACCCACCCAATGGAATTTTATGAAAGAGTTTCTCGCTGAACCTGGATTTCTTGCACCTTCCGGGACAATTGGAGCGGACATCAGCTACCTCTTAGCCGTGGTTTTCACGGTTCTGTTCCTGATTTCCTGGGGCATGGCAAAAAAGGCCCAGGGAACCCGGCACCATAAGTTGATCCTCGTTTCAATGGTGTCCATGATCATCTATTTTGTCGGGTATTACTATGCCCGCTCCCTGGGCGTTCTGTCTTTTGAAGGCCGGGAGGGGTTCGGCGGTCCCGATGATGTTTACGAGAATGTTTTCAAACCCGTTTTAATCACCCACCTGACCCTGGTTGTTCTGGGGATGATTCTGGCGTTTTATATGCTTTCGCAAGGGTTCAGGGCGAGTAAAAAAGTGGGCGGGGAGTATTCTTTAAACGAAGGAGAATTGAAAGTCAGCCCGCGTAAATTCAAAATCGTGATGTTTACGATCCTGGGATGCTGGATCCTGCTGCAGGCTTTGCTAATTGCGACCCGGGATAACCCCCTGGGAGCCAGCATCGCATATGCCTTGATCTTTGCCACCGTGGCCCTGATCGTCAGCCTGGAAAAGCTGATTGAAAAAATATTGCCAGATGGGGCGAAAAGGCACCGGGTGCTCGGTCGGTTCACCATGGTCATTTATGCCCTGATTCTGGTAACCAGCACGGCGACCTATCTCATGCTTTATTTTATCTATCCGCTGAAAACCTGAATATTGGAGGGTCGATAGTCTGTTCTGGGGGGTAAAAACCGGGAAATTCTTTAAAACAAGGGGTTTTGCTCTTGACACCCCTCAAAATTACTGATAAATTTCGCGGAATTATATGACTTCGAAGTACATAAGAAGGAGGTACAAGGCAGTCAGGGCATTAACACCCAGCCCGATGTAAACGATGGTATCGAAAATTTTTCCGTCTTTGCTGGCCATAGAAACCTCTGGGGTAAAAAAAGTTCTTTGTAAAAAAAGAGTTATACCCTATCATTCACTTTTTAAAACTGTCAAGATTAAACTGGTAATAAATTTTTCCGGAGCAAACAATGGATATAGAAAAAGTTAAGGAAAAGGCTGGACCCCTGATTTATATTGGAACCGTAATCTTCTGTTTGTGGTTTTTCTATTGGTTTGCATCCGTCTGGCGCTAATTTATAGGGTTGATATACAGTCTTAATTTTATCTTTGGGGGAGTATAACGAATAATGAATGAAATCACGGAAGAGCAGAAAAAGTTTATCACTGGCAAGTCCATAATCTGGTTCCTGATTGCGATGGTGTGTATGGCTGGATATTACTTTCTGATTAATATCGGGCTGATGAAGGTACAAGGGCTGGATTTCTTCTATCTTTGGAGCAGTGGTGCAGGTGGTGGCGGCGGTCACTAATTTCAAAACGAACAACCAAAAATGACAAGCTCTTTGAGCTTGTCATTTTTTTTTGCCATTTTTAAATATTTCCACAGAATGAACCATGAAGGGTAAACCCGCTTGCCGCATTTTACTTTTCCGCCATGGGGAAACTGCAAACTCGAAAGAAGTTTGTTTCAACGGCCATTTTGATGTCGGGCTCTCGCAAAGAGGGCAGCAGCAGTTCCAGCATTGGGCGGAAATGTTAAAGCAGGAAAATTTAAAGGCCATTTACTCCAGTGACCTGAAACGCACACGTAACAGCGCCGAATTTATTGCCAAAGAGCATGGGTTGGAACCTGTTTCTTACCCCGAGTTACGAGAACTTTCCTTTGGAACCTGGGAGGGTATGAGTATCTCAGAGGTGGAAGCCGCATACCCCGGCGAGATGAAGGTGAGAATGGAAAGTGTTACTTCCTTCCAGGCAGATGGAGGGGAAACCTACCCTCAACTGCAAGCCCGGGTCATACCCAAATTTGAGGAAATCGTGGCCCGTCACCACAACGACCAGATCGTCATGGTTTGCCATGGAGGAGTCAACCGTGTCATTCTCAGCCACCTGCTGGGTATCCCCATGGATAAAATTTTTCGTATTCATCAAGACTATGCGGCGCTCAACATCATTCAATATTATGAAAAGGAACCCATTGTTGAGTATATTGGCAACGCAGAATTATTCACCTCTCAAAACCAAGAAAAGAAAACCGCCATTCAATAAAAAAGGTATCCATTGAGTTTTCTGGTTGAAATAAAAAATGCCGATGTCTATGTGGGTGGAAACAAGGTTTTAAAGTCCCTTAGCTGGTCCATGGGTGAAAAAGAAAACTGGGCGGTCATAGGAAACAATGGAAGTGGAAAGACCACTTTTATGAGGTTGATTTTTGGTGAACTTATCCCGGTTTACGGTGGGGAAGTACGCTGGTTTGGGAATAAAGAACGGACTCCCCTTTCAGAGGTGAGGGAGAAAATCGGCTACGTGTCCGCGGAATATCAAAACAGTTACGACCGACCGGCGCTCGGTTGGGAGGTAGTTGCATCAGGCCATTTTTCTTCAATTGGTTTGCATGAAGAGGTAACCCCGAAGCAAAAGGAAGCCGCATTTGATTCCATGAGGTATCTGGGAATTGAAAATTTAAGCCAGACGCCCTACCGGCAGATGTCATATGGAGAAGCCCGGAGGATTCTTCTGGCTCGCGCCATGGTGCACCGTACCCGATTAATGATTCTTGATGAGCCCTGTACGGGGTTGGATATCCCCACTCGAGAAATTTTTCTTGAGACACTGGAAAAAATGTCGCGCAAGGGAACCCGAATGATCTATGTCACCCATCGCATTGAAGAAATCATGCCGTGTATCACCCATGTGCTTTTCCTTGAAAATGGAAAAATATTCAAGCAGGGTAAAAAAGAAGCCATGATGAATTCCAAAACCCTTTCCGGCGCGCTCGGGTGTTCTCTGACTATTCAAGAAAACTCCAAACGCTATTGGCTTGCGGGTAAGGGAACGAAGGGGTAAAATCGTTTCATAATATAAAGGGAACAGATTATGCGGGTTTTTCTGACGATGATCATTTTTGCAGGGTGGGTCTCAAGTGTCTGGGCATTGGACGCTGAGCAATGGTTTATCAAAGGCAATAGATTCAGTTCCGAAGGAAAGTTTGAAGAGGCGGTCAGGGCCTACCAAAAATCGATAGAGCAAAATCCCCTGGCCCCGGTGGCGCATTACAATCTGGGAATCGCATATAAAAATCTGCGGCAGCTGGATAAGGCGGCGAAAGTCCTTGAGAAAGCGGTAGAACTGGCGCCGACCAACCTGGACATTCGCCTTACACTGGGAAATGTCTACAATCTGCAGGAGCGCTGGACAGATGCCATCGGCCAGCTCAATATAGTCGTCCACCGGCAACAAAACTATGCTGAAGCCCACGGCAACCTGGGTTGGGCATATTACAACTATAATGACGGACCCCCCTTCAAACAGATGGTGATTCTGAACCTTTCCAAGGCTGTGGAATTGTTTACAAAACAGAATCAACCGGAAGCCGCGGAGGCGACCAGAAAAATTCTTGAAGAAGCGAAAATAAAATTCGGTTATCAGGCCGCAATTCCATAAATAGAAACTTTAGAAAGAGGGAGCAATGAGCGCAAAAATTAAGGTAAAAACCACCCGCAGTGTGGATACCCTGATGTTTGGGGTTCAGGATGCTTTACTGCCTTATGGGAAAAGCATCCCCGTCTCACAACCGGGGGCGGCCAAACTTCATCCTGTCGCCGAAATTTTGATGGCGGTACCGGGAGTAGACAGTGCATGGATCATGGGAAACGAAATCATGGTCACCAAAAAAGTGGACCAAAGATGGGCCACCGTCAAATCCCGCGTCATCGAAGCCATTCGAAGAGCGGTTGATAACTCCTAATTTAACCCTGATTATTTTTCGTTAGCTTTATAATGCCTAAAGTCAAGCGAATCACTCTGGATATTTTAAAACCACGGTCTCCAAGTTCCCTGGAGTTTGCAAAGGCCATTGCAGATCAGGAGAGCCCCTGCAGGGTTCAACTCACGGTGGATGAGGTGGATGAGAAAACAGAATCCATCACCTTGGTGATTGAAGGAGAGGATATACCTTTTGATGCTATCACGGAAACCATCCAGAATTTGGGAGGATCACTGCATAGCATAGATGAAGTGGAAGTTGAAGGTTCAGGAACCTCACCCAGACAAGAATAACCTGTGTTTCAACGTATCCGGTTTCTATTAAAACTTTCCCAGGCTCAAGATATCGCCCGCAGGTACTTTTTTACAAACGGGTATGATGGGGCGCTCACCATGTTGGGTTTGAACATGGGTTTCTATACTACGGGCAATATTCCGACAACCGTTGCCATAAATGCCTGCCTGGGAGCGGCCATCGCTCTTTCCATCAGCGGCTTGACCAGTGCTTATATAAGTGAGTCCGAGGAGATGAAAAAGGAACTTGCTGAACTGGAAAAGGCATTGGTAGCTGATTTAAGCGATACGGAACATAAGAAAGCCACCCAGTGGGTGCCCGTATGGATTGCCCTGGTGAACGGTTTCGCCCCGTTTCTGGTTTCACTGTTTATCATAATGCCCTTGTTCCTGGAACAACTGGGAATGTCACTTCCCTTCTCTCCATTGGAGTCTTCAATCGCGTGTGCCCTTTTTACCATATTTCTCCTGGGAATTTTCCTTGGAAAAGTGAGCGGATCATTCTGGTTGTGGACAGGCTTGAGGGCATTATTAATCGCGGTACTTACCTGTGTGGCTATCCTGATTTTGGAATCGTAGGGAAAAGGGTAACCGGTGTTGGGTGAGTGAACAAAACTCCGGGGCAGGGGTCCCAAAGTCAGGCGGTAAAAAATTCTTTAAATACTTTTATCAACGGCAAATGGTCGTTCGCTCCTGCCATTTCCCGGATAGAATGCATCGACAGCATGGGGTTCCCCACATCCACCGTTCGTATGCCCAGATTAGACGCAGTGATCGGGCCTATGGTAGACCCGCATCCCAAATCGGTGCGCACCACAAATTTCTGAACCGGAGTTCCCGCTTTTTTACATAGAGTTTCAAACCACGCGCTTGAAACCCCCTCCGTCGCATACCTCTGATTGGAATTACATTTAATAACCGGGCCGCCATTGATAATAGGCATATGCCTGGCGTCATGTTTCTCTGAATAATTGGGGTGCACGGCATGAGCCATATCGGCGGAGATAAAAAACGAGTTGGCCATTGACCTGAAAAATATTTCTCTCGAATTGTCCGAGTCCAGAGTCAGCCGCTCTAAAACATCTTTGAGAAAGGGAGACCCCGCACCCTGCGCAGAATCGCTCCCTACTTCTTCGTGGTCGTAAAAAGCGATCACCCGCGTCATGGGATCTTTTCCTTTTGACAGGGTCAATGCCTGCAACGCAGCATGGCAACCGGCAAGGTTGTCCAGTCTGCCGGAAAAAATAAATTCCCCATTGGCTCCGCCAATGGAACCCGGTTGGGTATCATAAAGAGAAAGTTCCAGGCTTAAAATGTCGGCAGGTTTACATTTTATTTTTTGAGAGACCCTTTTTTCGAGCAACTCTTTAGTGGAACCCTTTTTCCCTGCAAGAGAAAAAACAGGAGGTAAATGATTTTGTTTGTTCAGAATCAGGCCTTTTTCGTTCACATCCCGGTTGAGGTGAATCGCCAGTTGGGGAATCCGTAAAAGAGGGTCTTCAAAGCGAATGAGTTTTGATTGCGGCTGCTTTTTTCCTTTTACAATTACCCGTCCCGCCAAAGACAGGTCGCGGTCTGTCCAGGTTGTCAGCAGGACACCCCCATAAACTTCGACCCCAAGCTGCAGGTAACCGTTTTTGTCGTAAGCTGAATTGGGCTTGAGTTTCAGGTTGGGGCTGTCCGTATGCGCGCCGATTATTTTGAACCCACTTGCATCCCGCGTTTTTGTTCCCACAATAAACGCGATCAGGGAGGAATCGTTTCTTGTTACAAAATATTTTCCGCTGCTCAAAAGGTTCCAGGCTTCTGACTCTTTTAGTTCTGAATAACCTTGTTGGGTTAACAGGTTTTTTATTTCGTTAACCGCATGAAATGGAGTGGGGGAGCAATCAATAAAGTCCAGAAGGTCGCGAATATTTTCTTGCTTTTTGCTCATTGATCTCTCCAAAAAGATTATTTTGCCCTCTGGTTGTTCTGCCATCAGGCGGATTTTGTTTCAATAGTTTTTATAATATTTGTAAAGTCTTTCTAAATCAATTGTTTCTGAGTCGGCCGCTTTTCCCGAACCCAAGGCCGGGAAAGGTACACAGTTTTACATTTTGGTCTTTTTTTAAATTTAGTAGAATTAAGCTTTAATTTTGCGGAGTCAAATGCCAATGGGCTTGTTGATTAATGCAGATTTTAAGAAAAAGCTGGATATAAAACTTTACCGCTATGATCCGAAAAAAAAAGATCCGGATTATCATGCAGAAATTTTTTCGGAAATGTTTCTCCAGTTCCCACAGTTTAAAGAACATGTTGCCGCATACATCGAACGGAACTATTGTTTCGTGGTCAACGATGAAGACCATTCCGATCCTGCCACTCTCCTCAATACTTTAAAGCCTGAAGAAGTTAAAAGGTTAAACGAGTGGATTCTCCTTCGCAACCAACCAGGAAGTTTAGCCAAATAAACCACTACCGTGGTAGGCAAAATTGGCGAACCCAGAGTAAAAGGCCCCACGGTACTGCTTGCTTTTTAGTGAATCGACTTGTTCCCACCGGGCGTGGCCCACTACCGTGGCAGGAAATGTGAGCAAACCAATAGGAATAGGTTCTAATGATCTTTTTTTGCGTTGGGAATATGGCCCTGATACCTGCGGCGGTTCGCCGCTAGCCGCCGATGGCGTGCATGGCGCGAGCGGGGCGTTCGAAGTCATCGAGGTTGATCTTATGTCCCGGCTCTTTAACGAGGACGGCCTGTTTGATGGTTTCGATGATGGTTTCATCCGTAGCGCCGGACCGGATCAATTCTTTAAGGTTGGTTTCGTTTGTTGAGAACAGGCAGGTTCTCAGTTTGCCGTCTGCAGTCATGCGGATTCGGTTGCAATGGTCACAGAAAGGATTACTGACCGCGGTAATGATTCCAATTTTTCCTTTTCCATCCGCAAAATTATATTCACTTGCAGGCCCGATTTCGAGGGAGTTATCGATGGGGATGAGTTCGTAGTTTTCCTTGATCAGGTCTACGATTTCGTGACCGAACAATACCTTGTCGCGTTCCCAGACTTTGTCCGAGTCCAATGGCATGAATTCGATGAACCGTATTTCAAATCCATCAGAGCGGCCCATTTCGATCAGGCTCATTATTTCGGACTCTGAAAAATTACGTACGGCAACCGCATTGATTTTGATTGATTTGAATCCCACCTTGCGAGCCGTGTCCAGCCCATCGAGAACCGATTGAAGGCAGTCACGCCGATTGACATCCCGAAACTTTTCCGGGTCAAGCGCATCAAGACTCACGTTCAGCCTTTTCAGGCCGGCATCTTTAAGACCCTGTGCCTGGTCTTTCAAAAAGTAGGCGTTTGTGGTCATGGCGATATCGTCAATACCATCGACTTCATTCAGCATCTTTATAAGAACGGGCAGGTTTTTCCGCATTAAGGGTTCACCCCCTGTCAGTCGCAGGCGGTTGATCCCCATTCGGGAAACTATTTGGGCTACTCTTTGGATTTCCTCAAAAGACAGCAGGTGGCTTCGATCCATGAACTCAACATTATCTGCCGGCATACAATAGGTGCATCGGAAATTACAGCGGTCGGTGACTGAAATGCGCAGGTTAACAATGGTCCTGCCCATTCCGTCAATGAGTTTGGGTTTCGAAGTTTCGGGTGTCGTTGTCATAGTTTATACGTTTAGCCTGCCTTCGCGGGAACCGGGAAGAACGGGAAATTATTCGAATAAGTATGTTTAAATTATAGCTTTTTTGTTCTTGGAATGTATAGGAATTGTTTGAATTATCACATTTTCCTTGGAGGTAAAGAAATCGTGAAACAGGGTCTTTTTCAAAAAACCCGGGCGAACGATTAAAAAAGGGTTGCAAAAGATGGAAAATAAAGAACTTTCAGCAAGCTGAAGCATCTTAGAATTGTGGCAGAGGGATAAATTGATATATAATTGAAGGGACACCCAAAATCAGACCGATGAGGATGTGGTCTTTTTCCATATACGGATTAACTATTAAAAAATAAGGGTTTACAAAGTGACGGTTGCCGAGGAAAAGTTTTCCGCCAAGTTTGAGGAAGTAGCGGCCAATATCAAGCATCGAGGTGCTTATTATCAGGAAGACGCCGGAGAAAAAGGCATGGCGCTGATAGAAGCCAAGTTTAAAGATACCAAAATATATTGGCTCGCTGATGTGAAAGAAGATCGGATTTTCAGCGCACGATTTTTTGCTTATGGAGGAAAAGTTTCATTAGTGGTGGGCGAAACTCTCTGTGCCATGGTTGAAGGGCTCACGGTGGATGAGGCGTGCTCGCTTCTGAAAACCGATGTTGAAGCAAAACTCCGTGACAATCCTGACGTGGCATCCGTTCCAGGATCAAAAATGAAAGCTTTCGATTCGGTTGAGGAGATTTTAAAAATAGTCAAAGAACAATATGCATCGGCTAAGGGAGTCGCCCTTGCAAGCGCGTCAATTAATAAAGAGGATTTGAAATCGACAACCGAGTTGAATCTGGTAGCGCAGGCATGGTTGGGCTTGACCCTTGAAGAGCAAAAAGAGCAGATCGAAATGGTTTTGGATGAGCATATTCGGCCCGCTCTCATGAACGATGGCGGTAATGTTCAACTGCTGGATGTAACCGATGGCGAGAAAGTTCTGGTTCAGTACCAGGGAGCTTGCGGCAGCTGCGGGTCTTCCCTTGGTGCCACCCTGTCTTTTATGGAATCCACCTTAAGAAAACATATCTACAACGAAATTCATGTTGTCCCACAGGTTTAACCTGGAGAAATATAATGAGCGACGATCAAAATTCTGTTTCTGATTTATTAGAAGATAATCAATATAAATATGGTTTCACGACGGACGTTGAGTCGGAAACTTTTGCTAAAGGCCTCAACGAAGAGGTTGTCCGTGCTATTTCAAAAAAGAAAAATGAACCCGAGTTCATGCTCAATTTCCGCCTCAAGGCTTTTGAAAAATGGAAAACCATGAAAGATCCGAAATGGCCGAACGTGAATTATCCATCCATCGACTTTCAGGATATTTCCTACTACTCCGCACCGAAAAAAAAGAAACAATTGCAAAGCCTGGATGAAGTCGACCCGGAAGTTATGCGTACGTTTGAAAAGCTGGGAATTCCCTTGGACGAGCAAAAGAAACTCGCAAATGTTGCGGTGGATGCTGTGTTCGACAGTGTCAGCGTTGCTACCACGCACAAGAAAAAACTAATGGAGCAGGGAATCATCTTCTGTTCCATATCCGAGGCCCTTCAGGATTACCCGGAGCTTGTGGAGGAATATCTGGGCACCGTGGTTCCCGTAGGTGACAATTATTATGCGGCCCTTAACAGTGCGGTGTTCACCGACGGGTCTTTTGTTTATATTCCCCCGGACACCATCAGCCCCATGGAAATCTCAACCTACTTCCGTATTAATACCGAAGAGACGGGACAGTTTGAGCGTACCCTCATTATCTGTGCGGAAAACAGTTATGTGTCTTATCTGGAAGGGTGTACAGCCCCCCAGTTCGACACCAACCAGTTGCATGCCGCGGTTGTGGAATTGGTGGCCATGGAAAATGCGGAAATCAAATACAGCACCGTACAAAACTGGTACGCCGGAGATAAAGAGACAGGAAAAGGCGGTATCTATAATTTTGTTACAAAACGTGGCAAGTGCGCAGGTGAAAATTCAAAAATTTCCTGGACCCAGGTTGAGACAGGCTCGGCGATCACATGGAAGTACCCCAGCTGTATTTTACAGGGGGACAATTCCAGTGGCGAATTCTATTCCGTTGCCCTGACAAACGGGCATATGCAGGCGGATACCGGAACCAAAATGATACATATTGGGAAAAACACCCGCTCCAGTATCATTTCGAAAGGGATTTCGGCAGACTATTCAAGCAATAGCTACCGGGGTCAGGTAAAGGTGGGGAAAAATGCCGTCAACGCAAGAAATTACAGCCAATGCGATAGCATGCTGGTAGGTGATAAATGCAGTGCGCATACCTTCCCTTATATAGAGACCGCAAATAACTCCGTCCAGGTAGAACACGAAGCCGCCACTTCAAAAATAAGTGAAGACCAACTGTTCTATTTTGAGTCGAGAGGAATATCCAGGGAAAATGCGATTGAAGCTGTTATCAGCGGATTCTGTAAAGATGTTTTCAAGCAATTGCCGATGGAATTTGCGGTAGAAGCACAGAAACTGCTGACATTGAAACTGGAAGACAGCGTCGGTTAATAAAGAATATCTTCGAATTTATAAAGCGATAGAAATAGATTAAAAGATACTTCCATGCTCAGGGAGTATCGACCTTCCTCCACTGGGCGGGACCCACTAGGGAGGGAGTTAATAATGGCGAACCTAAAGTAAAGGGCCCAATGATACTGCTTTGCATTTAAAGTATCGGCCTTACTCTACCGGGCGTGGCCCGGTTTTTTATTTAGAGGAATTGATTGAATGCTAGAAATTAAAGATTTGCATGCAGGAGTAGACGGAAACGAAATCGTGAAAGGGATCTCCCTTTCAATAAATAAGGGAGAAATTCACGCCATCATGGGGCCAAACGGGTCGGGCAAAAGTACCCTGGCTAAAATTCTTTCAGGACACCCGGCTTACGAAACCACCGGCGGAACCATAACATTTGAAGGTAAGGATCTTCTGGAAATGGATGCGGAAGAACGGTCCATCGCCGGAATCTTTATGGGGTTCCAGTACCCGGTGGAGGTTCCGGGAGTGAACAATGCAGAATTTTTGCGGATGGCGCACAATGCCCGCCGGGTAAGTGCCGGAGAAGAAGAAATCGATCCCCTTGACTTCGATGAACTCCTCTCGGAAAAAATGAAAATGCTTGGAATGGAAAAGAAATATAAGGAAAGGAACCTGAATGATGGCTTTTCCGGTGGAGAAAAAAAGAAGAATGAAATTCTTCAAATGGCCATTCTCGAACCCAAACTTTCAATTTTAGATGAAACCGATTCAGGATTGGATATTGATGCGCTTAGAATCGTTGCGGAGGGAGTGAACAAACTTCGCAGTGAAAACAATGCGCTTATTCTCATCACTCATTACCAGCGTTTACTGGATTATATAAAACCCGATTTTGTACATGTCCTCAGCAAGGGAAAAATTATTAAGTCTGGAGATAAAGAGCTGGCACTGGAACTGGAATCCCAGGGTTACGACTGGGTGACTTCAGCAAATTAAGGTAAATATGTCCGATACAATAGCAGAACCAACAGAAGAAACCGCGTTTCTTGAACTTCATAAAAAATTTATTGCAGCGAACAAGCCAGACCCTGCTTTGTTGCCGGTCCAGGAAGCGGCTCTAAGCCGGTTTGAAACTCTGGGATTTCCCCATTCAAAGCATGAAATGTATACCTTCGTTAATACGAAGAATCTGGCAGCGACCCCGTTTGCCGTTTCAAACCCTTCTTCCAGCATCCCTGAAAAAATTATTTCAGACCATACTTGCTCAGGCAGTGAAACCAGTTGTATGGTTTTTGTGAATGGAGTTTTCAGTGCATCCTTGTCCAGTCTGAAGGCGATAGAGTCTTCGGTTAAGATTTCCACAGGGATCGATAATGAAGATGCGGATCGAATCATTGCCACTTTAAAAAATGAAAACGATGTTTTCGCCTGTCTGGCAAATGCTTTCTGTACTGAGGCAACCGTAATTGAAATAAGTGACAATACTCAGGTTCCGGTTCCCGTTCAGGTCTTGTTCGTTTCTACAGGAGGCACTTCCGCTCCATCCATGCATTCCCCGCGTTTGGTATGGAAAGTGGGGGAACTGGCCGAAGTAAAAGTGATAGAAAAAAATGTCGGAGCCCAGGCCGGTTATTTTAATAATTCCGCCCAGGATTGGATGATTGCCGAAGGGGCGGGTGTGGTGTTAACCCAGGTGCAGTCCGACCCTTTCGAAACGTGGAATTTTTCAAAAACCCGGGTTAATTTGAAACGGAATGCAAGATTCCATTCAGCGAACTCTTCTACCGGATCGGTCCTGGTTCGTCATCATTTTGAGGGACGACTTGAAGAGGAGGGGGCGGAACTTATTTTAAACGGAGTCAGCGTGCTTGGTGGAAAAGAACAGGTGCATAATTTTGTTCGTATTCACCATGAAGCGCCGCAATGTGCCAGCCGCCAGCATTTTAAAAATGTAATCAATGATGAGGGTCGATCGAGTTTTGATGGCACCGTCATTGTAAACCAGGGAGCCCAGTTAACCAGCTCTGACCAATTGATCAACAATCTGATGCTTTCAAACAATGGCCATGCCGATAACAAGCCCAACCTGATGATTTTTGCGGACGATGTAAAATGTACGCATGGTGCCACCATCGGCCAGATTGATGAGGAACAAATGTTTTACCTGCAAACCCGTGGGCTGACGAAAAAAGCCGCCAAAGAGTTACTCACAAAGGGATTTGCCGAAAGTATTATACAAACCATCCAGTTTCCTGAAGTGGTTGCAGAGCTGAATAATACCTTGCTTAAGAAGTTGGAGACAAAAAATGTCTGAATCAAATACAGTTGTGACAGGAAATCCTGTTATAGATGTTGATAAAATTCGCCAGGATTTTCCCATTCTTTCAACCACCGTTCGCGGAAAGCCTTTAATCTATCTGGATAACGGTGCCACCACTCACAAGCCTCTAAGAGTGATTGAAAGGGTCCGTAAATTTGATGCCGAAGAATATGGCACCGTGCGCCGGGGGGCCTACAAACTCTGCGAGCACTCCACGCAACTCTATGAAGGAGTCCGAAAAAAAGTAGCCGATTTTTTAGGTGCCGAAAAGCAGGGAGAAATCGTTTTTACCAGTGGGACAACACAGGCCATCAACCTGGTGGCTTACAGTTTCGGAAAACGTTTCATCGAAAAAGACGATGAAATCATCATTTCCAATATTGAGCATCATGCCAACACGGTTCCCTGGCAGATTGTTTGTGAAGAGCGTGGCGCAAAGTTGAAAGTCATCCCCGTAAATGATGACGGTGAGCTGGTGATGGAAGAGTATGAAAAGCTTCTTTCAAATAAAACCCGCATGGTGGCCGTAAATCATGTTTCTAATGCGCTCGGCACCATCAATCCCGTAAAGGAAATCACCGAAAAAGCCCATGCCGTTGGAGCCAGGGTTTTAATAGATGGTGCCCAAAGCACACCCCATATGAAACTGGATGTTCAGGAAATCGGTTGCGACTTCTACACTTTTTCGGGGCATAAAATGTATGCGCCCAGCGGTATTGGCGGGGTCTACGGGAAAATGGATCTCTGGGAAGAGCTGCCCCCCTATGTAACGGGAGGAGATATGATCATGCAGGTGACGTTGGAGAAAACCACGTACGCCAAACCCCCGGCTCGTTTCGAGGCCGGAACACCCCCCATCACCCAGGTGATTGGTTTGGGCGAGGCGATTGACTACCTCAACGAAATTGGAATGGACAACATCGCCGCCTACGAGAACAGCCTTCTCGAATATGGCACCAGCCTCTTCAATGATATAGATGGCGTACGGATCATCGGAAACGCAAAAAATAAAGCCGCCCTCATTTCATTTTATGTGGAAGCTGCGCATCCGCATGATGTGGTGACTCTTTTGGATCAGGACGGGATCTCCTGCCGGGGGGGGCACCATTGTGCGCAACCCACGATGATTCGTTTCGGGGTTCCGGCAACTACCCGTGCTTCCATGGCCTTTTACAATAAAACCGAAGAGCTCGATGCCCTCGCCGAGAGCATTAAAAAGTGCATTCGCTTTTTTTCAGCATAAATCAGGGGCTCGAAAAAACGAGTTCATACCATTGGTCCCAATAAAATTTTCTGTGATACAATTCTTTAATAAACTATGAATTTTAACTATGTCATACGATAACGAACTATATCAACAGGTCATCCTTGACCATAACCGGAAGCCTAGAAACTTTCGTGAAATAAAAGATGCCACCCACTCCTGTCATGGAGTCAACCCGTTATGTGGTGATGATATAACGGTCTACCTGGATGTAGATGATGGAGAAGGGGTGATCAATGACCTGAGTTTTCAGGGATCGGGCTGCGCCATTTCCAAAGCCAGCACCTCTTTGATGACCACCTTTCTCAAGGGAAAAAAAATCGATTTAGCCAGAAAAACCAAAGAAGAATTCCACAAAATGATTCTTGGGGAGTTGGACCCGGAAATAGATGAGCATAGTCTGGGGAAATTGACACTCTTCATGGGAATCCGCGAATATCCTTCACGTACAAAATGTGCCAGCCTTGCATGGCATACCCTCATCGGTGCGCTTGATAAGAAACACGAAGGAGTCAGCACCGAGTAATGGAAAGGAGTTTTTTTGCTCTCTCTCCAAAATACACTCGATAAACAAACTCGACCCGGGGAACTGGTCAAGCCCCTGAAAGGCGACGACCTCCTCTGTACCGCCTGTGGCCATCTTTGCAAACTTCGCCCGGGACAACGCGGTGTCTGTAAAGTCCGATTTAATAACGACGGCACTTTGTTAGTTCCTTTTCAATATGCTGCGGGAATCCAAAATGATCCCATAGAAAAAAAACCCTTTTTCCACGCCCTTCCCGGAAGCCGGGCATTGAGTTTTGGAATGCTGGGCTGCGATTTTCGATGTGCCTACTGCCAGAACTGGTTTGCTTCTCAAAGCATGAAAGACGATGCCTCTACTAAAAGGTCCATTCCCGTTTCAGCCGGAGAAATTTGCGAGCAGGCCATTGCCGAAAACTCAAAAGTGGTGGTTTCCACTTATAACGAACCGTTGATCACCAGTGAGTGGGCGAAAGAAGTATTTCAGGAAGCTAAAAGGAAAAAATTGTGGACCGCCTATGTTTCCAACGGACATGGAACCCCTGAGGTTCTGGAATACATCCATCCCTGGCTCGACCTGATGAAAATAGATTTAAAAAGTTTTTCGGCAAAAGAATACCGACGATTGGGGGGTAGCCTGGAGGCGGTGCTTGAAACCATCCAGTCCGTTCACGAGATGGGAATCTGGCTTGAGCTGGTCACCCTGCTGATTCCTGATTACAACGATTCCGACAGGGAAATGGCAGAAATTGCCGAATTCATAGCAGGGGTTTCAAAGGATATCCCCTGGCATGTGACCGCGTTTCATCCCGATTATAAAATGACCGACCGGGAAAGGACACCCCCGGAAACCCTGCTGCGAGCTTACCGGCATGGTAAAAGGGCCGGACTGAATTTTGTCTATGCCGGGAACCTGCCCGGAAAAGTAAAGAATAAAGAAAGCACTTATTGTCCCCACTGCGATGATCTGTTAATCGAAAGAATCGGGTTTCAGGTTGTTTCAAATTGCTTAATGGAAGGCCGCTGTTCAAAATGCAATAGCTCAATTCCAGGTCGCTGGATTAAATCTTGTTAATAAAACGACTTGCATATTAAGGGGTTGGGAAAGAAAACCGATACCTTTTAAACAGGGCTTTGAAAGTCCAAAGGTTGCATGCCTGTCCATGCAGGTGTATGATAAATAAGGATTTATTTTTTTTCAGCTTCGATTTCAATTGCAGGGGTTGCCCCGCCTTTCAATAAATTTTTTTCGAAAAACCTCTTACGCCTTCAGCAGAATTGTTAATTCTATTTTTTGAACCCTAGATGAATGGGAGATATTAAGATGCCTGGGATCAATCCGGTGAAACCAATTGTAATTTTTCTTTCCTTAATGGTAAGTGGTTTGTTTTTTACAGGAACCTGTTTTGCAAAACCCGATGACGGAGCCAGCGCCTCGCAAAAATGGGCTGTTGTGAACGGATTCCGATCCGCCCATTTTGGAATGACCGAAAGAGATGTGCTTAGGGCAATAAAGAATGATTTTGGAATTGGAAAAAAACAGGTTTCCAGAAAGGTTCACCCGAATGAAAAAACCGTGACACTGGGAATCCAGGTCAACAAGCTATTGCCAGAGAGCGGGCCCGCTAAAATTTTCTACATCATGGGGTATAAATCCAAGCGACTGATTCATATCAATGTTATCTGGGGAAAACCGGTCACGAAAAACCCGAATGCGGAAGCGGTAGTTGCTACCGCGAACCAATTGCGCAATCACTTCGCACAAAAAAAATATCAGAAGGAAGGGTTTGCACTCAATGCACAACTGGGTGAAGGGGTCATACTGGTATTCCAGGGTAAGGATAGAAAAGGCAGAGCCGCTAGATTGCTGTTGAGTAACCCAAAAGCAGAGGGGAATACAAAGGCTGGCGAAAATATCGCCCTCACACTTTCTTATATTGAAAAACCGATGGACCCGGATGTCTTTCGAATCAGGGATGGAGATTTTTAAAAAAATTTTATAACTAATTGGTTTGATTGGATTTTAATTTCCCCCTTCCAGGGTTCTGGAAGGGGATTATTTTTTCTATTCTAATAAAGGTTATAATTCCACGCTTTAAACTGGGGATATTTTTGCCCAAGATTTGAAATAGCCGGGGAATTATGACCTTTAGAAAAAAAACCAACTTCTTTTCTTGTTTTTGTACCCGCTTTTTTGCTGGTGCGGTCATTTTGTTTTCAAAGGAAATTCTTCCCATTTTTAATAAAGGGCTCGAACATTATCGAAACCGAAGGTGGGAAGAAGGCATCCAATGTTTTGAACAAGTGCTGGCCAAAAAGGATGATGGCCCCTCATTGACTTATTTCGAACGCTGTATTACTTTTCAGGCTCAACCTCCGCCTGATGATTGGGACGGTGTGCTTGGAATGACCACGAAGTAACGGAGGAGACGTTTTGTTATTCGGGGGATTTTTATTGGGCCAGGGGTTGGTTAAAGAAGAATTGATTGCCGCCCTTGATGAACAACAGCAAAATAAAATGCCAATGGGGCAAATGGCTGTACAAATGGTTTCTTGGACTCCAAAGGCCTTTTCAGGGTTTTGACAGAACAAAGAAAACGATGGCAGGACAGTAACGATTTTGGCCAAATTGCCTTGGAAATGGGTTTGCTCAATGAAAGACAGGTGGGCGAATTGGTTGAGTCTCAAAATTCAGCTAATGCGAAGTTGGGAGATATTCTTGTGGAAAAAGGAGTGTTACCTCAGGAAAAATTGATACGGGTCTTGCGAGATTATAATATGGCCCATAGCAAATAAACGATGTACTCAAGGAGATTTTTGTGAAGAATAAAAAACAGGTAGGGAAGGCTTTAGGGAAAGTTGCCAGTGGTTTGTACGTGGTGACCGCAAAATGTGAGGACAAGGAAGATGCTGTGCTGGCAAGTTGGGTCAACCAATGTTCTTTTGACCCTCCAGCGGTTACGATTGCATTGGCTACATTGAGGCCGGCCCGGCTTCTGGTTGAGGCATCGGATGCATTCATAGTAAATGTCCTGCCCAAAGACGACATGACTTTGCTCAAACATTTCAGCCGCCCCCCTGAAGATATTTTTAAAGGTGTAAAAACAAGAAAGGGTCTCAATGGAATTCGGATTTTGAGTGATGCCGTCTCCTACCTTGAATGCGAAGTGGCCCACTCCATTCAGGCCGGCGACCATGTTATGTATGTGGGGGAGATTGTTGGAGGTAAAACTTTAAAAGGTGGCGACCCGTACATTCATGTAAGGGACAATGGCTTTAATTATTGATCGAGTCCAATCATTTTCAAAAAATCGGTGCGTGTGATTGCCCAGTAGATACCCAATCCCAAAAATGAAACCACGGATACAACGAATACGCCCAGCTTGACCATGCGTTTTGGGTCTTCTTCGTAGTAATCTTTCAAATCACCGGCCATACTTTCTACAACTCCTTCGTTTGCCGATTTCCTGAAAGTTTTATCGATGGCGTCGCGACCGTAGATGATCCCGAAAATAACTGCGATAATTAATATTTCTATTGCACCGATCATTTTTTAACCATTTCCATTAAGGAAGTGCCGGCTCGTTTTGTCTGCCGAAAAATAAAATTCAAAACACCTGTGTAGATAAACCGGTTCAACCTGAAAATTCAGGGACCTGCAGACGGGTCAATTTCTTGGGTTCAGAATTGGGGGAAACGCTTTGTGCGCAACGGAACCCATAATCGTCCATTCTGCTTTCAGGGTTACCGTTGTTACGAAATGAAGAGTAAATAAAACCTTTCAGATCGCGCCATGATCCTCCGCGGACGACCTTAAACTCTCCACCAATGGGCCCTTTCGGGTTTGCATATTCGTCTATTTCCTTATAATACTCGCGATCATACCAATCGTCCACCCATTCTTTGACGTTTCCCGCCATATTATAGATTCCATAAGGACTTTTTCCTCCTTCCAGTGCATTTACCGGGACCATGACCTGGTGCTTGGTTTCATTTGACCAGGTCTGATGATATCGGGCAAGGTTTGGAGATGGGAGTTGTTTGCCCCATGGATAAGGGTTTCCGTTTCCTCCCCTGGCGGCTTTTTCCCATTCGGCTTCGGAGGGAAGTCGTTTTCCCTTCCAATTACAATAATCACTTGCTGCCTTCCAGGTGACATTGTTTACGGGATAATTTTCCAGTCCGGGACGAGGATGAAATTTGCCATCATAAAAAAGAGTTCCAAACTTGTTGTCCAGGTAGTAGCCCTTTACATTGTTTTTGATATTTAAAAATTCAGAAAAATCTTTGGCTGAGACTTCATATTTATCCATGAAAAAACTGTCGAGGAAAACCCGGTGTTCAGGTCTTTCGTCATCCAGTCCCGTTTTCAATCCCATTTTGAAAAAACCGGATGGAACCAGGGTCATTTCCGGTGGAACCGTAGAGCTTCCTGGGGAATTAGAGGTTTTTTGGAAGTACAGCGTGTCTTTAATTTCATAGGTTTTTAACAGCGATCTCGCTTCTTCAGAGAACTCGCCGTTTTTTTTCATAGCTAAGTAGGACTGTAGAAACCATTTTGCTTTTTCAATTTGTTTTGTTTCTGAGTAAATCCATCCAGAAAAAAATTTTAAATCGGCTCGCTTTGAATCGGGGGAAGATTGAATGTCTGCTATCAGGCTTTCTGCAATTTCAGGCGGACTACCGGCCAATACTTTTCCATACCATTTTTTGGCATCGTTGTATTTTTTTTGTAACAGGGAGTAAAACCCGAGGTTCATCATGGCCAGGGTAGTCAGGTTTCCGTTTCCCTTGCTTTTATTCAACCCGCGTAGTGTCCAGGCCGCAGCCATGTCCAGTTCATTATTTTTATAATGAGTCCAGCCCAACTGGATATAGTTTTTTAAGTCATTTGGATTTCTATCAATGAGCAATCGATATTGTTCAGTGGCATGGGCAAAATCATTCGATCGATAATAAGCTTCGGCCAGAGCCGCATGAATTCTTTCATCACCGGGAAACTGGCCCTTCAGGCTTTCCAGGGTTTGAATGGCTACGGAATGTTGTCCCAGCCGACTGAAGGCTTTTGATATATTGATTTTGTTTTGCAGGCTTTCGGGTTGTAATTTTGCTAGGGCTTTTAAATGCAGCAGTGATGAAATGATGCGGTTTTTCTTCAGGAACAGGTTGGCAAGAATTTGATGCACTATAACGGATGAAGTGTCCAATTGGACAACCTGGAGAAAGCTTTTGATTGCTTCATCGATGTTGCCGATTTTCTGGTAAGCCAGGCCTAGATTGAAAAGCGTAGAAAAATTTCCCGGAGAAGCTTTCAAGGCTAAATTGTAGTGATTGATTGCTTCACTGTAATTATTTTGTTCGGAATAAATATTCGCCAGGTTGTTTTGGGCGTCTATGGAGGTGGGGTTGATGTTTGTGTATGACCGCAAATAAAAAACAGCTCGTTCGATTTTTTTGTTCTGGTAATAAACCATCCCTATGTTCGAGAAATAAGCCCCCAGGGTTTGCTTGGTGTTCAGGTTATTTAGAAAATAAGAGCTCTTGTTTTCAGATGGGGGGAGGTAGCGCTGGCTGTAAAAACTATCCGGAAACGAGGTTCCCATTTCGGTGGCTTCAATATTGATTTGGTTTCCCCCATTTTCGTAACGGACAAAAAAATGGTTTGGCAGGGGAACTCCGAAGAGGGGTAGGTTCAGTTTCTGTCCCAAAATCAGATAAAGCAAAGACAGGTTCATGCAATACCCTCTTTTGGTATTGAGCATTCCATGCAAAAAAAGCTCTTCATCGTTAATCGGAATTCCTCTTGCATCGACCTGGTCGGTATAGCGGAACCCTGCCTTGGTGTGTATTGCATTTCGCAAAGAACGGACTATTTTATTTGCATCACCTGGCAAATCTCTTTTTACATCTGAAACCAGACTGGAGATTTCCGGTCGGAGCGGCTGGATTGGTAAATTTGGATTCCAATGCTTGGAAATGAGGAGCAGGGTTTCGAATAAGTCTATTTTGTTATCCGGTAAATTTTGGATGTCCTGAAGTCTCTTTTCTATTGATTTCCCCCCAGTTATGTTTGCGCTGTTTGCAGCGGTAGGAACAAGGAAGAAAAACAGGATTAGGGAAGCTGAGATCAATCGGAAACGTGATAAAATCATTTTGTATGGCTTGGTGTTTGGGTTTTTTAATATTATATCAGAAGTGCCCACGAAAAGTAGTCAAGAAACCTGAGGGACCAGGGGTTTAATTTTAAGGGATTTTTAAATGAAAATTCTTGTTGCAGAAGATGACTTGGATAATGCGCGTCTTCTGGAAAATATTTTAAGGAAAAATGAGCATTCCGTCGAAGTGGTTGCGGATGGAGCAAAAGCCCTGCAGCGTTTACGCGATGAGAAATTTGACGCGCTCCTTACCGACTGGATGATGCCTGAGATGGATGGAATTACTCTGATTCAAAGAGTGCGGGCGGAGGTGGAGTCCACTCCCTTGATACTAATGATCACTGCTATTAACGATGATGATGCCCGTCAACATTTTTTGCTGGCGGGTGCGGATGATTTTCTCATCAAGCCCTACCGCTCCGGGGATGTGGTAAGGATCTTGTCGGATGGAATTGCACGTTTGAATCAGCCTCCGCCCGAAGCAGATGTCCGGGTGGTGACCCCGGTTAAGGTTAATGGACTTCCGCCTTTTGTAAGTGTTGTTGTTGCGGCAGGAACGGGAGGACCCTCAGATATTCACCAGTTTTTTCGATCCCTGGATCGAAACTGTCCCGCTTCCTTTTTCGTGGTTCATCATGGTCCAGATTGGATGATGAAACTTTTGGCCAGGCAGCTTAAACAGGAGTCCGGCTTGCCCTGTATGGTGGCCTACCAGGATTTGCAACCCATTCGGGGTCATGTTTATGTTGCTCCGGGAGATCATCATTTGGCATTTTCACCTCCGCCCGTTTCTTTGGAGTTGAATCAAGACCAAAAAGAAAATTATATGCGTCCTTCAGCGGATCATTTGTTTCGAAGTGCGGCAAATATATTCGGGAAATACTGTATCGCTGTGATTCTTTCCGGAGTAGGCAGAGACGGGTCACGGGGCGCAAGGAACATTAAGGCCACTGGGGGGGCTGTTTTTGTGGAAGATCCCAAGGCTGCCGCAGCACCCTCCATGCCGCAGACGGCCCTGGATACAAAAGTAGCGGATGCCATTTTACCTTTGAACATGCTTGGAGAGGCTGTGTCGGACCAGGTACTTCGATTAAATAAAGAACTGGCCGCAAAGAAAAAGGAAGAATGACCTCTACTATTCCCTTCTGACCGTCCAACCTTCCAGGAGAAGAATTCCCGCAACCAGAAGAAGTAAAGGAGTAGCGAGTTCCTTTCCTTCAGAAGAAGGCAAGGGGGAATCGATTAAATTCGGATTTTTGATGGAAACCTTCAAATCGGGTAGAAAAGCTTTAATGTCTTCCTCTGAAATTTTTTGTGGTGAAGATTCTTTGGTGTCCACATTTACGGTGAATGTTCCCGCTGGTTGTGAACCCAAGGGAAGTTTAGTGATGGTTTCCTGCAGGTAATCTTCGGGTATTTTAAATACAGAATAAATTCCCGGGTCCAGAGTTTCCGTTAGGGTTGTTTTGCCATCTTGGGTGGTTGCCTGATACAGATTTCCGCCGGGAGTTTGAACCACCCATCGACCTTCATCGTTGTTTTGCTGGTAGGTTTCACCGACCAAAAGATTTTGATAGGAGATATTTTCAAGTCCTCGGGCGGCATACTGGGTCCATCTTTGTATCCATGGAAGAAAAGTGGGTTGAATGGGAAAGTCATTCCAGGCTCTATCCAGGGAACTGAGAAAAACTACGATTTTTCCCTTGCCCATGCCGGTTTCAATAACTGCCGGGTTTTTATTGGTAAACCAGTTGGCTACATTAAACTTTTTTTTGTTTCTGGCCTGAATGGTGTAAATGGCTTTGAAGGGAATGTCTTTCATTTCTTCAATTGCTTTTGCAGAAAAGGCCTGCATTACAGGGTGTTTGATATTTTTAAATAACAGGTGGGTTTTATCTATGTTTTGTATCGCTTCCAATGTGACCGGTAAAAGGTTGCCAAGTTTTTCATTGTAATATTTTGCGTCGATTTGATCCCCCATTCCGAATATTAAAGCTCCCCCGCGCAAGACAAAATCTTCGAGTTCCAGTTCATAATCTATTGGAAATTCCCTTACGTTAGCCAGGATGACAACCGAAAAATCTGAGAGTTTTCTCAAGGGGAGTTCGGCCAGAGTAGAAATGGTCGGGTCGATATGTGAAACCGACACGGAGAAGGGATTGAGAGCCCGCTCCAGATAAAAAGATTCGCTTTGATGGGAAACAGCGCCCGGATCACCATCTACAACGAGGACCTTGATGTTTTGGTCGGGATGATGAGAGAAAAAACGTCTGCTGTCTACGGGCAAAACATCGTCGCCTGCTTTTATTTGCCCGTGGACGGGATCTCCCTTGCGTAATTGAATCGAAAAATCCCTGGAAATGGTTTGTCCTGCTTGAATGTCCAGGAGAACTTCTTTTTCTGATTTGTTATCCAGGATCAACGAAACGGGAAAGCGTTGGTTTTCCTTTGATAGATTTTTTATTTTTGTCTTTATTTTTAAAATACGGCTGCGTGCTAAAAATTCCTGATGGGTTTGGACGCTTTCTACCGCGACCTGGTTTTGTTTTAGAGAAAGAGTAGAGAAATTAAAAACCTGCAGGGGTATTGGAGGCAAGGGGTCGATTTCAGAAAAAATTCCCTTATCCCATCCATTTTTATCCAGGTCGGTCAACAGGATAAGTTTTTTGCTCTTGAATTTTGCAGTTTTTAGAAGGTTGGCTGCTTTTTCAAGCGAATGACCTATGTCGGTAGTCTGGAAAGAAGGCCGCATGTTTTGGACTAATTTCTCAAAGCTGCCCTTTTGGGAAATCCAACCCTGATCAATACGCGCTGGACGGGAAGCGAGAACCAGACTGAATTCGCTGCCCTCTGGGACTTGTTTTAAAAGTTTTGACAAGAACTGGGTTGCGAGATCAAATAAATTTTTTTCTTTTACCTGGCTTCTCATGCTGAAGGAGTCATCAAAAATAAAAACATAAGAAGAGGGGGAATTGTTTCGGAAAGCTTCTGAGCTCCCCAAAGAAAAAAACGGGTTTGCCAAAGCTAGGGAGAACAGGGCAATACCCAGGCATCGAAGAAAAAGTAACAGTAACCTGTTGGGTTTGGATTTTTTAATGGATCTTTTTTGTGATTGAAAGAGCAGGTAAACAGCGGAAAAGCGCACATGCTTTTGCTGTCGACGGGTTAACAGGTGAATCAGGATGGGAATCGAGATTCCCAATAGTCCAAAAAGAAAAAAGGGTGAGGAAAAATTCAGGCTCATGGTTTTATCAAGCTTTTTCGTTTTAGAAGGTAATAGCTGAGAGCCTGTTGTAAAGGCGTAGAGGTATCCATGAGTATATAGTCGATGCCAAGCCCATTGCTGGTATTCCTCAATTGGTCAATTTGATCTTGAATGGTTTTTTGATATTCTTCTCGTATATCCGCCGGATCCAGCCCAACCATGGGGTCATCTTCCAGTGATTCGAAAACCGTATCGCCTTCGAAAGGCAAATTAAGTTCATCCGGATGTAAAACCTGAAAGAGGATAACTTCAAGCCCCCTGGAGCTCAATAGTTTTAAACTTTTCTGGATATTCTGGTCTCGGGTCAGAAAATCAGAAATAAGGATCAGCATGCTGCGGCCCTGGAGGCGTTCTGCCAGGCCTGCGAGTACGTCATCAACACGGGTGATTCCTTCTACAGAAATGTTTGAGAGTCCGTGAAGGATATGTTGTAAATGCGAAGCTTTCGATCGCGGCGGTATATGTTGAATAACTTGATCGTTAAAAATGGTCAGCCCGACGGCATCGAACTGTTTTAAAAACAAATAGGATAAACCTGCAACCAGGTTGCAGGCGTAGTCGAATTTGGATTCTTTATTGTCATTGGGTGACGGGTAAGCCATGGATCCACTGGCATCCAGTAAAATGGTGCATTTAAGATTGGTGGATTGTTCAAATTGCTTGACATGGTATTTGTCCGTTTTTCCTGCTACTTTCCAATCAATGTGCCGGATTTCATCTCCCGGTGAGTAGTCTTTGTATTCGGCAAACTCTACGCTTGATCCTTTATGGCGACTTCGATGCTGGCCGGTGAGCAGCCCATCCACTAAATTCATCGCCGAAATTTTCAAGGAAGAAATACGGGCGAGAACCTGAGGGTCATAATTTTCCGATGCTTTTTCCATGGATACCGGATTATAAAGGTGTTTAAATCAAGCCATTGTCTCATAAAAATTTAAGAGGAGAAATGATCAATTGTCTTTCATTGCAAGAGGGTTGACATTGGCGGGGAGGTTAAGGAAAATGAATCCTTTCGCGACTTATTTGGATTATTGGAAAACCGGAAGAAGGCAAAAAGGAAAAGGACGTAAATAGAATGAATAAACCATTTAATGATGAACCCGTAGACGTGCTGGTAAAAAAATACCTGAGAAAAAATGGCACCGAGCTCGATCTGCGAATTAAATACATCGGTGATGAAGGAGTCGACTATTTGGCAAATTGCCCGGACTTGATCGACCTTGAAGTTTTGAACCTTGAGAGAAACGAAATCACTGATAAAGGCATCCAGTCCCTTGCCAGTTCAACGATTATTACTAATTTGAAGGAGTTGCATTTGGAAAGGAACGAGGTGGGTGATGCCGGGGCGGTTGCTATTGCCGGTTCTTCAAACTTTTCCTATCTGAATTTCATCAATTTCTGGAAAAATAAAGTTGGCGCTGAGGGGGCAAAGGCGATCGCTTCATCAACTCATCTGGTAAACCTGAAGAACCTCGATCTTGCGCAAAATAATATCGGCGATGAAGGTGCCAGGGCCTTGGCCGAAAGCAGCACGCTGGGAGGACTGGAATACCTTGAGGTATTTGGCAGTGGTCTTACCGAGGAAGGTAAGAAGCAATTGAAGGAATCTAACTCCTTCCCCAAGCTGCAGCACCTGGTCCTCGAATAGCGACGATTCGACGCAGGAAAAATTTCAAAACCCGCCATGTGATTTCCCGTTATTTAGTCTTTCGGGCCGAAAGCTTTTTCGTTTTACTCCCCTCGTTAGGAAAACTTTAGATAATATCCATGAGGGGCAGGTGCTTGCCAAGCAAACGTTGGACGGCGTTTTTTAAAGGCTGGTTTTGGGGATTTTTCAGATGGGGGTCATGGTCTACCAGACTGAAGGCTTCTTTTCGGGCTAAATCAAGGATTTTAATGTCGCGGATCAGGTTGGCGATTTTTAATACCGGCAAGCCCGATTGCCGGGTTCCCATGAAATCTCCGGGGCCTCTTATTTTTAAATCTTCTTCGGCAATTTCGAACCCATCGCGGGAGTTTTGCATTGCCTTCATTCTTGCTTTTCCTTCATCGGAGACAGGGAAATAAGCGGCTAAAAGGCAATGCGAAGCATGCTTTCCCCGGCCCACCCTTCCTCTAAGCTGGTGGAGTTGAGCCAGACCAAACCTTTCAGCATGTTCGATGATCATCACCGTGGCGTTGGGGATATCGATTCCCACTTCAATTACGGTGGTTGAGACCAGAATCTGTATTTCTTTGTTCAGAAATCTTGACATGATTTCCTGTCGCTCTTCCTTTTTGAGCTTTCCATGAATGAGGCAGGCCCTGAATTCCGGGAACCTCTCCTGGATGGATTCGAAAACAGTGACCGCGGCTTTCAAGTCCATCACTTCGGATTCTTCAATTAGAGGGCAGACAACAAAAGCCTGTCTTCCTTTTTTCAATTCAGACTCCATTATTTCGTAGGCTTTGTTTTGTTGTTTTTCATAAAACACTTGTGTCTTGATAGCTTGCCTTCCGGGAGGAAATTCGTCCAGGAAAGAAACATCCATGTCTCCGTACAGGGTCAAGGCAAGTGAGCGCGGTATCGGGGTCGCGGTCATAATGAGAAGGTGAGGGTTCGCGCCTTTTTTCCCCAATGCTTCTCTTTGCAATACGCCAAACCGGTGTTGTTCATCGATCACGGCGAGCCCCAGTTTATTAAACTGGATTTCTTTTTGAACCAGAGAATGGGTTCCTATGATGACCTGCGCTTTTCCGGATTCAATATCCTGGTAAACGATTTGTCTTTCTTTTCCTTTTAATGTTCCTGTGACGAGCGCAAGTTTAACCCCCAGTTTTTCACAAAAGGGACGGATGTTCAGGTAATGCTGTTCAGCGAGAATTTCCGTGGGCACCATTAATGCGGCCTGGGTGTTATTATCCACTGCGGTTAGCAGAGCGGTCAGGGCCACTATGGTTTTTCCGCTTCCAACGTCGCCTTGAATGAGACGGTTCATGGATTGCTCTTTTTCCAGGTCTTCCATGATCTCCGCCAGAACCCTTTTTTGCGCCTGTGTCAACTGGAAGGGCAGGAGTTTTATGAATCGCTTGATGAGGTTTCCCCGTGTTTTGAATTTCACACCTGCTTTTATATCTTCCGCATGTTTTTTCTTGAAGGCCAGACCCGTTTGAATGAGAAATAATTCCTCAAAGATCAGCCTTTTTTGTGCGGGAGTTTTAAAATTGTCCAGATCTTTTGCCGTGGGTCCCTCTGAAGGAGGGAAATGTGCCTGGTGAAAAGCCTCCGACCGGGAAAGGAATTTGTGCCGGCGTAAAATATTTTCAGGAATAACCTCTTCGACCAGAGGTAAATATTTTTCCAGTACGTTATTGAGTATGCTTCGCATGGATTTCTGGTGCAACCCTTCCGTGGTGTGGTAGACCGGAACAATTTGCCCCATTTCCATAGGGTTTGCGGTTTCACCTGTTATTCTTTCGGTATCGGGGTGTACGATCTCCAATCCGCTTCTTTTGTTGACCGTGGGTTTCCCGGAAACAATGAGTTTTTCTCCGGTTTTGAATTTTTCCAGCATATAGGTTTCGTTAAAACGGAAAAATTTTGCCCGGGTAGTTCCAGTTTCATCCTGAAAAATGACTTCGAAAACTCTTTTTCGCCGGCCCATATAGATGATGCCCGAATTAAGCACTTCAGCGACAAAGGTTGCAAACGGACCGGGCATCAGGCTCGAAATCGTCTTAAGTTCTCTCCTGTCTTCGTATCTGAAGGGGAGGAAATAAAGGAAGTCTTCTATGGAGGTGAGTTGCAGCTTTTGCAAAAGGAGCGCTTTTTTGGGTCCGACCCCTTTTATAAACTGGATGGGGTCATCCAATGATGGTTTTTTCCATCCCGTCGAATTCATGGCCCAATAGTAGCCTTCCTCGAACATAGGGGCAAGCGCTTGATTGTGGATTGACAGAAAAAAATTGTGGAAGTATGCTTAAATTAAGGATTATTGCCTCTGAAAGCCTATTTTATAGTTTATAGAAGGGGGCGCCCCGTCGTCTTAAAAGGGTTTATCCATTATGAAGATAGAAGATCTTATAGAATCGCTTTCAAAATACCTGCCCGAAGCCGATATCGGCCTTGTTCAAAGAGCATACGAATATTCCGCCAAAGCCCATCAGGGACAAAGCCGAAGATCCGGCGAAGCTTATATATCTCATCCTCTTGAAGTTGCAAACAATCTCGTCAAATTAAAAATGGACGAAACCACCCTGGCCGCAGGTTTGTTGCACGACACGATTGAAGATACCCTGTCCACCCCTGAGGAAATCCAGGAATTATTTGGGGAGGAAATTTTTCAACTGGTGGATGGGGTCACGAAAATCAGTAAGATGAATTTTTCCAGCCATGAAGAAAATCAGGCGGAAAATTATCGCAAGATGATTTTTGCTATGGCCAAAGACATTCGGGTTGTTCTCATCAAGCTTGCCGACCGGGCTCATAATGTACAGACCCTGGATTCTCTTTCGGAAGAAAGGCAAAGGAGAATTGCCCGGGAAACCATCGATATCTATGCTCCCATTGCCAACCGTCTTGGAATCGGCTGGCTGAAAACAGAATTGGAAAACGGTTCTTTCCGTTATCTTTTTCCTGAAGAGTACAGTGTCATTAAAGAAAAGGTGGCCCGGGGCCAGGAATACCGTGACAAGTATGTGGAAAAATCCATCCAGCGTTTGGAAAAGGAACTGAAAGCAGTCCAGATTAAGGGAAAGGTTACGGGTCGACCCAAAAACTACTACAGCATATACAAAAAAATGATGGACCAGAATATTAGTTTTGAGGATGTTTATGATCTTGTGGGGTTGAGGGTCTTGACCGATTCACTGCAAAATTGTTATTCCGTTCTCGGTCTTGTGCATTCGCTGTGGAAACCCATTCCGGGTAAATTTAAAGATTATATAGCGATGCCAAAACCCAACCGGTACCAGTCTCTGCATACAACCGTCATCGGCCCCAGGGGCGAAAGGGTTGAAGTCCAGATTCGTTCTGATGAAATGCATAAGGTTTGTGAAGAGGGAATTGCCGCCCATTGGCGATATAAAGAAAGTGAGGGTCAGGACGAAAAAATTATAAATAATCAACTCCTGTGGGTCCGGCACCTGCTGGAGAACCAGAAGGATTTGATGAACCCGAAAGAATTTTTAAATGCATTCAAGGTTAACCTTTTTCCGCATGAGGTTTTTGTTTTTACTCCTGAAGGCGAGGTGATTGCGCTGCCCTACAACGCGACCCCTGTTGATTTTGCGTTCCAGGTTCATACCGATGTGGGTTGCCATTGCCAGTCGGCAAAAGTAAATGGGAAGACGGTTCCGCTTCGCTATAAATTAAGAAATGGGGACCAGGTGGAGATTACGACTGCCGAGGATGCTGCCCCCAGCAGGGACTGGCTGGCTTTCGTGAAAACCTCGAAAGCGCGAAACCGGATCTCAAGTTTTGTTAATAATGAGGAAAGGTCGCGCAGTCTCGAGTTTGGCAAGGAATTACTGGAAAAGGAAATTCGCGAGTATGGTTTCGATCCTTTTGAAACTTTAAATGCGGAAGGGCTGGAAGAAGCCGCCCATGCCTGTGGGTTTAAATCTACGGAGAGTATGTTTGCAGGAATAGGGATTGGAAAGCTTTCGACCTACCATGTACTGGAAAAGCTCCTGCCGAAAGAAAAACTGGAGGGGAAGAAACCCAAGGAAGAGACCCTGGTAAAACTCAAGGAAAACAAATCTGAAAACGCAATTAAGGTTCAATGCCTCAATGACAATATAATGATCCGAATTGGTAAATGTTGTCATCCGCTACCAGGGGAACCCATTGTAGGTTATATGACAAGGGGAAGGGGGGTGACCGTTCACCATATCGACTGTCCCAGCGTAAACAGGGTGATTGATGATTCGGAAAGGCTGGTAGGGGTGGAATGGGATACGGGAAATAAAACAATCTACCAGGCCCATATCGCAATCGTTGCGGCAGACAACCCGGGGATATTTGCAAGCATCGGCAACGCTTTTGCTGAGGGAGGAATCAATCTCACCCGCGCCAACGTTCAACAAGGAGCTCATAAAAGAGCTTACTTTGACCTTTCCATTGAAATCCACGATGTCGAACACCTGAATCAGACCCTGGAAAAAATCAGGCAGGTGGAAGGGGTTATTTATCTGGAACGAATGAAGGAATTTAACAAAAATTCGCCTTTAAAAAACCGATTGGAAGCAATGGGCGGAAATCTTGACTTGAAAGGTAAGAAAAAACTGACGGTGTGAATCAGACCGCTTTTGTTACTTTTCCCGACTTCAGGCAACGGGTGCAAACCTTCATGTTTTTAATAGACCCCTTCATAACCACTCGCAGTTTTTTCAGGTTGGGTTTCCAGACCCTGCGGGTTTTGTTGTTGGCATGACTGACATTATTCCCAAATTGGGGCTTTTTATCACAAACTTCACAGCGCTGGGACATCAAAGTACTCCGAAAAATATTGTCTTAAAGAAAGGTAGATGCTAGCATAACACTGTTGAGTGAGCAAGACTATTTGAATGCTAAAGCCATGAAAATCAACAAAAACTCCACAATAAATGAAATTCTGAGCGCTTATCCTGAGGCGAAGAGATTTTTCAACGAGAGGGAAATGGCATGCAGCAGTTGTTTTGCGGTTAACTTCGATACTCTGGAAAAAGGCGCCCTAATGCATGGTCTTGAGGTAAACGTACTGATAGATCAGCTCAACAGTTTCCTGAAAACGCTCCCCACACCGATCGCTTCTGTACAACAAAAATAACCTGATTTATTCTGTTTTCTGGTTTGGATTGCTTCTGGAGGAGGTATCCCTGTTTAGAGCGCAATGGGCGCTGTGGGGAATGGAGGAAAGGAAAAAGACTCGTACAGATCTGGAACTTAAGAATCTTGCAGCAAGTTTCTCAGGATCCCTTCAGCAATATCCCTGCTATCAACATTGTACCCCTTTTCAATGGCAGCTTTGACACGTGCCACTTCGCTTGCGCGGACATTGGGGGTTGTGTTGATGACTTCATTTGCCAACTGAACATCTCTGGCGCGTGAAGAAATTTTGATTTGCTCGCTGCCAGCAGCCGGTGTTGTACCTTCGCTTTTTGCTACGGGAGTTTTTTCACCGACCTTTACACGGTCCTGAATGGTTTTGTTTTTGATTCGAAAATCGTTGCCTGGGATTTCCATGTTACCGGCCTTTTCTCTTTGTATTGAAAAATTGATTGTTACACAAGGCCTGTTCTTTTACTCCTCCAAGAGTGAACGAGGCCTTCAAAAATTTTATCGGTATTGGGCTGAGATACTTTAGTTGAAAATCGAAAATAAATAAGCCTTTTTTCAACCGTAACTCCTTTAAAATACCGGGTTATCTCCGAGGTGTCAAGTCGGGCCTGAGACTTTACAAAGGGTTGAATGGAGGGTTTTACAAGACAATTTGTGGTAGTTTAGTTTAATAAACCAATAATTTAGCATTACATCCTTGTGCCGATAAAAATTATGCCGTTCAAAAACCCTTTTCCTACTGTGGACATCATTATAGAAATTGACAATGGGATTGTTTTGATTGAAAGGGCGAATCCGCCTTTGGGCTGGGCGATTCCGGGTGGATTTGTGGATTATGGCGAATCTCTGGAAGATGCGGCCCGCCGGGAAGCCCTCGAGGAAACCGGGTTAAAAGTAGAGCTGTTGCGCCAGTTCCACACCTATTCGGACCCATCCAGAGATTCCCGCCAACACAATATTTCCACCGTATTTATTGCCCGGGCGGTTGGAACTCCTAAAGCGGGTTCCGATGCAAAACAAGCCCGGGTTTTTACCACCCCACCTCAGCCTCTGGTGTTTGACCATGCAAAAATACTGGAAGACTATTACCAATGGCTGGAAAAGGGCAGATCTGACATAATCCAGATCAAACCCTGACTCTGTAAGGATTGATGAAAAAAACGTTCATTAAAGTTATATCCATCGTAATACTGGGCGCTTGCCTGGCTTCCGTAAAGACGGGAACCAGTGAGGCGGTTAATGCGGAAAAATATTCCCGGATCATATGGAACTACCTGGAGTCCCTTTGCGAGTTTGGGCCTAGAAATCCCGGCAGTGAAGGCTATTTTGCAACCATCGAGCTCATCCGTCGGGTTGGAAAAAAATTTGCTGACCGTGTTGTAGAAAAACCTTTTTGGGTTCAGACATCGGAAGGAAAAAATATTCGGATGCTCAACCTCGAATTGCAATTTGCAGGAACAAAAGGCGGAGCCCCGATTTTAATAGGATCCCATTTTGACACGCGACCCTTTGCGGATCAGGAAAAAGATCCTCAAAAAAAACTCAAGCCGATACTGGGTGCCAACGACGGAGGATCTTCGACTGCTGTTTTACTGGGTCTGGCCCATTACCTTTTTCAACATCCGGCTCCCAGGCCCGTTCATCTGGTTTTTTTTGACGGGGAAGATTTTGGCGCCACCGGGTCCGGTCTCAATTTATTGGGATCGTCCCATTACGCCCAAAGCCTTCTTCAGGTCGACCGGTCGTCCTGGCCCCATTGGGTGCTGGTAATCGATATGATTGGAGACAGGGACCTGCAGATTTTTAAAGAGTCCCACTCTTTAAAAGGGAGCGGCCGGTTTCTTGACCGGATTTATTCCATTGCCGAGAAGCAAAAAATGGCCTCCTTTAAGCCCCAATCCAAATTTACTATTTTTGATGACCATTACCCCTTCCACAAGATAGGAATTCCCGCCACCGTTTTGATCGATTTCGATTACCCCTATTGGCATACCCTCGAAGATACGCTGGATAAATGTTCGCCGGAGAGCATGTATTCTGTTTTCAGCGTAGTGACTGAAACGATTCGTGGTTTGTAGGTCTGATCAGTGAATCGAGGGAAGGTCGGATAACTTTTTCTGGGCTTCTTCGTTTAAAGGGTCAATCTCTAAAATGGTTTTCAATTCTTTTTCTGCTTTTTTGGGGGCTTTGTTTTTTAAATGAATTTCATAGAGTTTCCAGTGCATGGAAAGAAAATCAAGGCCCATTTCTATAGACCGTTCATAAGATTTTTGAGCTTCCTCGAGACGGTTCAGGGCAAACTGGGAATTTCCCAGGTTGAAATGGGCAATGGCAAATTCCGGATTCAAAGCCAATGTCTTTTTCAGGTGAGGGATGGCTTCTTCGGGTTGACCGAGTTTGTTCAACACGGCCCCCAGGTTTGAAAGGGCCTGTATAAAGTTGGGATAGGCTTTGACGGCTCTTTTAAACAGGTTTTTGGCTTGTTCAATTTTTCCTGAACGAAAATAGTACCCTCCAAGATTGGACAGGGCTTCGGGGAAGTTCGGTTGTAATTCAATTGTTTTTTCATATTCTTTGATGGCTTTTTCCTCCATCCCCAGGTCGCGGTAGGCAGCAGCGAGGTCATAATGGGCGAGGGTGAAATTTTCGTCTTGAGCTAAAATTTTTTCGAATTCCCCAATCGCCTTATTGGGGTCTCCCAATCCGTAAAGGTAAAAATTGCCGCGGTAATACATGGCTTCTTTAGAGGTTTTGTCTTGTTGTAAAAGTTCCTTGAAGCTGAATGTCCCGGTTTCATTTAGAAAAGGTTTGATAGACTGAATCGGAATGGCAAGATTGATGGAACGGCCTTCAATGGTTGAAATTCCCACCACTTTATTATCCTTGTCAAGCAAGGGACCCCCACTGAAACCCGGGCCAAATTCCGTTGTTGTGTATATAAAGGGAATATCTTCGAATGCTTGAGGGTGTAATCCCAGCACAAAGCCGTATGTTTGGGCAATGATGCCTTCTACCGTGCCGTTGCTTTCTTTTACGTTCTCGGACAAATATCCCAGGGCACTGGTGTAATCATAAGCTTTGAGACTTGAAGAACCGCCTAACTCCAGTGTGGAATAGAACCCGTCTGACAGTTTTAAAATTGCAAAATCCCGGTTCCTGTCTATTTTATAAATCCCTTTTACATCAACCTGGTTGCCATTCGGGAAATAGGCTTTAACAGAGTGTGCATCAACGAGAACATGATAGTTTGTTACCAAAGTGCCTTCGGGTTGAATGACAAAGCCAGACCCTGTTCCGACTGTTTTGCCGGCTTCATTTTTTGCAATTAGCAGTGCAATAGCACTTTTATTGACTTCATAGGCTTTTGCTGTCCCCAGCCATCCAAGCAAAATAAAAAGGATGGAGCCCCATAAAACTTTTTTCTTAATAAAAAACTTCATAGTTGAAGGTGTATGTGAATTGCGGGAACTCCAATTGTTTTCAGCTAAATAGGATCCGCAGGATTTTTAACCCGACAAGCAGATTATAACAGATTTTTTTATAAAAATTTAATGGGATGGAACTGTGGAGGCAGGCAAAAAGCACACGGTTCAGAATTGCTGAACCGTGTGCCAGAAAGTTATTTAACGTTAAAAGTCACTTCCGTTGTTATAGGAGGATCATATGGAACATGATTTCCTTTTGCAAATAATGCACGGACAGTATGTTTGCCTGAAGACAGTTTGAGTTCTTTGCAGGTAGAACCATCCCCCATATGTACGTGGTTTGCGTCCTTGCCAATGGGTTTGCTCAGGTCACGGGGCAGGTCCACATCAATAAGAAGATGGTGATGGCCTTTTCCCTCATTTACCCCTTTTTTGGCAGGTTCAACCGTTACCCCTGATGTTTCGAGACAAACTTTGACCGGGCCGGTAACCATTCCTCCTTTCGGGGGGCTTGTAATCGTAACATTGGAAAGAACTTCCACGGTCACTTTATCCGTCAAAGCCGGATCGTAGGGCACATGGTTTCCTTTTGCGAATAACGCACGAATGGTGTGTTTTCCAGCCGCTAAATTCAATTTTTTACACTTCGAACCGTCGCCCATATGCACATGATTGGCATCCTTCCCGATGGGTTTGCTCAAATCGCCGGGAATGTCCACGTCAACCAAGAGGTGATGATGTCCTGAGCCTTCATGGACTCCCTTTTTGGCAGGTTCAACCGTTACCCCTGATGTGGCAAGGCAGACTTTTACCGGACCCGAGATTTTGGCGCCATCTGCGGGTTCAGTGATGGATACGGAATTGCTGGCAAAAGCCGCAGTGCTTGCAAGGGAATATAACAATACAATAAGAATAATTAGTTTTGAACGAAGGTTAATCATGTAACTGGGCTCCTAAGGTTTTGTTGTTAGATTAAAAAGGTTTGATGAAAAACAATGAAATTTGTAGATTTACTGCGTATCTCCTTCACCGGTCTTAGATAAATATTTCCTTTGAAAGTTTCAAAAAAGTAAATCTTTGCCGCCGAAATCCTGAAATGGCCCTATTTCCCTTGACATCGAATTCAGAGTTACATAACCTCAGGGTTTAGACCCACTTTATTCCAGGGCGTTCTCCCCCATTTTTTATCTGTTTGTGGGAACCCCTATGATTTTTTTCAGGAGGATTAGATGGTTGTCACTGGAGAATGTCGGTTACTTCACACATGCGAAATGTGTGAGTTCAATAATGAGACCGATTGTAAAGCCGACAAAAATGAACATAACCGCTGGCTTGTCAATAAGAGGATGAATGAAATCAAGCATAAACTTATTATTGGCAGCAATAAAGGTGGCGTTGGTAAAAGTACGGTTACTACCAATTTAGCAATCGCTCTTCAGGAAAGCGGTTATTCGGTGGGTCTGGCAGATGCTGATTTGCACGGTCCCAATATTCCAAAACTTTTGCAGGCAGAAAATGTCCGTTTGAAATCGACCGATGAGGGTATCGACCCTTATGAAACCAGTAACGGGCTGAAAGTGGCATCGCTTGGTTTCCTGATTGAAGACCCGAATATGCACATTGCATGGCGTGATGCGGTAAAATATGATTTCATCATTGAACTTCTGGGAAATATTAACTGGGGCCCGCTGGATTATATTCTTTTTGATTTGCCACCGGGGACAGGTAACGAGCAGATAACCATTATCGACTTTATTGGTGAAGTAGATGGTGCGGTCGTGGTAACCACGCCGCAAGACCTGGCTATTCTGGATGCCCGTAAAATGATCTCGTTTTCCAGGGACAGTAATGTCCCCATAGTGGGTGTGATTGAAAATATGAGCACAATGACTTGCCCGCATTGTGAAAAAGAAATTGACGTGTTTAAAAAAGGGGGAGGAAAGAATCTGGCCGAAGAGCTTGTCCTTCCTTACCTGGGAAGTATCCCGCTTGATGGTGATATCGTTGCGAACTCTGACAGTGGGCAGCCGGTTGTGCTTTCCCGTCCAGATTCTTCTGCGGCAAAGGCATTTATGAAACTTGCGGAAAATTGCCATAAATTTCTAAATCCGGAAGAAACCTTTAAAAAATAAATTTTTGAGTTTGGCTCTTCAGATTTAAATCTGGGTCGTTGTCAGGCCTCAATCATAGATTTGCCTGCTCGTCTTAAATCGTCGGGGTTTTTCAGGATTGAAAGTAGGGATTGCGTTTGGAGTGTTGATTGGGGATAATAATGGTTATAGGTAGAAAATGATTTACAACTCAGGCTGTTTTCAAAAGGCTTTTCCTCGAAATTGAGCTTCTCTTCTTTTTTATAAGGTCGGACGTGTCAAAAAATTCCAAAATCAACAAAACAGGTCTGGCAGTTCTTTTTTATTTTCTTTTTTCATTTCCAGGGTGGGTATCCGCCGATCCCCCACCCATCTCTTATTATTCAAATAACCCCATCGTCGCAGAAGTTGATGGTGAGCCTATTTATCTGGACGATTTAAAACACATTCGAATACAAGAAGCATTGGTTCAACTTCATCAAATGCAAACCCGCGCATTGAAAGAAAGGCTGCTGGAAGAACTTGCGAAAAAACATCCGGAGCTTTCAGTGAAAAAGAAGCTGAAAATTTCGGATGTTGAAATAAAAAAGTTTTATGACGGCACTCCGGGAATTAAAGAGCTTGGTAATTTAAACCAGATGCGAGGCGAAATTAAAGACTACCTGCAAAACAGTTACCGGAATACTTCTATTGAGCAAAATTACCAATACGCGGTGGAACAGGGCTGGGCAAAGGTTTATCTCACCCCGCCGAATGATTTTCATCTGGTAGCGGGAATTGGAACGGCAATGCTATGGTCTGCTGAAAATAAAACCGCCCGTGTATTTGTTCTGGAATACTCAGACTTTCAATGCCCTTTTTGTAAAAGAGTCCAAAAGACGTTACAAAAGATCAGAAAAATATATCCCCACGCGGTTCAATTCGGTTATCGCCATTTCCCTTTGCCCTTTCATGAAGAGGCTAAAAGTTTGTCTCAAGCCGTTGAATGTGCCAGAGACCAGAATAAATTCTGGGAACTTCAGAGTTGGTTTTATGAAAATTTGAGTCAGGCCTCAACCAAAGATAAAGTTCTGGAAGCAGCACGTATCTCAGGTATAAAAGATATGGATGAATTTAAATCCTGCTGGCAAAACGGTAAATATGAAAAAAGAGTGGAGAAGGATATCCGCGATGGTGTGAAAATTGGTATCCAGGGCACTCCTACTTTCCTGGTGGGTTCCTATGACCATGAATCGGGAATGGTTTCAGGAGAAATGTTTTCCGGGGCCGTTTCCGAAGAAAAGTTTGTCAAGACGATTGAAAAATACCTCGCATTAACAGGAACCGAAGCCAAACTTAATCCATAGTATTCCTGCCATTTCTTTTGATATGAAGAGGGTTTTAATAATTCTGTTCGTTTTTATTCTGCTCCCCTCTTCTTTATTTGCAAAATCCCCTTTTGACAGCAGGCAAGATCCATTTCCCCCCTCGATAAAAGTTTCCGTTCTGCCGAGTAAGCCGGTGGTTTTTCCGGGCCAGGAATTCAAATTTTATGTTTCTGTGATAGTTGAAGAAGGGTGGCATATTTATTCACTTTCTCCTTTTCCTGGAAATGAACTTCTGCAAACAAAAATTGTCCTGGATGAACATGTTTTCAAAGAGCAGGATGTTTGGAAAGAACCCAACCCTGTCCTGATCCGGGATGGGGCCATTGGAAAAATGGTCAAAGGGCACAGGGGCAATGTAGAGTTTTCACGGACCTATCTGGTGCCTTTTGGATTGGCCGGCAACAAGTATCCCCTTATCGGGAAATTAGTGGTCCGTGCATGCGATAACCAGGTTTGCAGCCTCCCTCAAAAATTTCCTTTTCACTCAGTCATTCAGGTGGAAAAAAGTAAGCGGTAAAACCCTCCTTTGAAAATTTTCATGGTTTAGAAAGAAGTTTGCAGTATAGTTGTATTTCCCTTTAAACATATATTTTAGCAGCAAGGAATCGCAATCCGCTTGAAGGTATTATTTCAGGGTATTTCCAGGTAGCGACAGAGGGAATGCCAGGGAAAAACCAGCGGATATATTGAGGCTGGCGTGGTTATTAAATATGATGTTTTGGGGGAGGTGATCCTGGAAAAGGTCTTTTGAATGGCAAAGATATTTTTTAGGAAAGTGAATTGGATAGGGAGATAGATTAAGGTGCGAATGGCAAAGGGATATCTAGAAGATAATATGGGAGCGGTAAAAAAAGCGGAGAGGGAATATTATAAGTTGAGCGATCAGCGAGAAAAGATTTTTAAGAATTTGAGAGGGGAATAAGCCCATTTAACAGAAAAAGGTCTTCCTGTCTGGTTTGTTTTAAATTCCTGCCTGCCTGTTTTCTTATATTATAATGCTGTTTTAAGGGGGCAAAAATCTATGGAACTCTTTATTTTGCCCCGATGGTTTTCTGTATATCTGTTTTTTTGTTTTTTGGGAACGGATTTGGAAATCTAAATGTAAACTTTTATTTATTATTGGTGCTGCCTTGCAGGTCATTACAACACATTTGAATGCGGATTTTGATTGTGTAGCCTCAATGATGGCGGCTAAAAAATTATATCCGGATGCTTTTTTGGTCCTTCCAGGGAGCTCTGAAAAGCAGGTGGAAAAATTTTTAAAGGAGGAAAATTTTCCTCTGGAATTTCATCGTTTAAAAGACATCTCCCTGGAGGAAATAACGTTACTGGTTATGGTGGACACCCATGATCCCAAGCGGATCGGAATTTTGTCATCATTGGTCGGAAACCCAAATGTGGAAGTGCATGTTTATGACCACCATGAAAACCCTGTATTGGAATGTGGTGTTAAAAAAATGGTCGTAGAAAACAGAGGTGCGTGTACCACTATCTTGTCAGAAATACTCAGCGAAAGAAATATTCCTCTGGCTCCCGAGGAATGTACATTAATGGAGTTGGGAATCTACCAGGATACTCATTCCCTCACTTCTTCTTCTACCACCCCCGAAGACTTTTTGGCAGCAGGAAGTTTGTTGAGAAAGGGTGCCGATCTGGACCTGGTGTCCCGGTACATGTCCCAGGACCTGAATGAAGAACAGTTAAATGTTTTCAACGAGCTTGTGGCAAACCTTGATAATAAAATGGTAAACGAAGTTGAGTTTGCCGTAGCAACGGCATCGGTGGAAAACTATGTCAACGACCTGGCCTATGTTGTAAGTCGAATATTGGAATTGGAAAACCTGAATGCTTTATTTGTAGTGGTGCGAATGGATAAAAGAATTTACATGATAGCCCGAAGCCGTGGCAGGGAGGTAAATGTTTCCCAGGTAGCCCGGATGTTTGGTGGGGGAGGTCATGGCAATGCCGCTTCAGCTACCATCAAAGATATGACGTTGGCGCAGGCTGTAGAAAAGCTGCTTGATATTCTTACGAAAACGATACAGCCGGCAAACAAGATAAAAGATGTAATGCATTTTCCAGTGGTTTCAGTTTCGATAGAAGATTCCATCCGGGCAGCAGAGTCCGTTCTTACTCTCTATAACCTGAATACGTTGCCTGTTTTATCAAATGAAGAACCGGTGGGATTGATTACGCGGCAGATTGTTGAAAAAGCAATCCATCATAAAATGGAAAGGGATTGTGTTGAGGAATTCATGATTCGCAGATTTTCTGTCACAGAACCCGATGAAAATTTTAATACGATAGTTCCGATTGTAATCGAAGAGAAACAGAAGCTGATTCCCGTGGTTAATTCTGAAAATAAACTGGTAGGAGTGGTAAGTCGTGGAGATATTTTGCGGGAAATGCAATCCATTAAAAGTAAAATCGCAAGCCAAGAGCTCGGGGGAAGCGGTGTTCAAAAAAATGTTAAAAGTTTGCTCAAGGAAAGGTTGGAAAAAGACCTGTTGCTCACCCTCGAAAGAATTTCGCAGGTCGCGAACCAGGCAGAAGTCGCAGTCTTTGCTGTGGGCGGATTTATTCGGGATTTGTTATTAAATATCCCGAATAAAGATATAGATATCGTCGTTGAGGGCGATGGAATTTTATTTGCTAATCGTCTGGCAGAGGAATTTAATGCAAGAGTGCAATCTCATGAAAAATTTGGAACCTCAGTGGTTATTTTCCCGGATGGAAACAGAATCGATGTGGCCACAGCACGACTCGAATATTATGAGCACCCTGCCGCTTTACCTACTGTAGAAAAAAGTTCGATAAAGTCAGATTTGTATAGAAGGGATTTCACAATAAACAGCATTGCCGTGAAACTCAACGGGGAAGGCGCGTTTTGTCTGATTGATTTTTTTAACGGTGAAAGAGATTTAAAAAATAAAGAAATTCATGTTTTGCATAATTTGAGCTTTATTGAAGATCCCTGCAGATTGTTCAGGTCCATCAGGTTTGAGCAGCGGTTCGGATTCAGGATTGGCAAGCAGACTGAAGATTTCATGAAGGTGGCCATCAGGAAAAGACTGGTCGACTCGTTGAGTGGAACGCGTCTTTTAAATGAAATAGTACTTATTCTTAAGGAGAAAAATCCCTTAAGCTGTGTATTAAGGATGAAAGAGCTTGGACTGCTTCAATCCATATCTGCGAAATTGGTTTTGGATTCAATAGATTTCCAGGCTCTGGAAAAAATTGAGACCGTATTGTCGTGGGCGGAAATGGTAACTCTTCCTGAAAAACCGGATAAATGGTATGTGTATCTTCTCGCGATTTTCTATTCTCTGGAAGAAGAACCATTTGTGGAAACAATTGAAAGGCTCCAAATGCAGGCCCGATTAAAAAAATCCATGGTGCGGGATAGATTTGCCTGCAAGGAAGGGCTGGAATTGCTTAAAATGGATAAAGACTGGAAGCCGGAAACCATATATAATCTGTTTTCCAAATTTTCTGTTGAAGCCATCATGTATTTTCTTGCGGTTGCGTCAACGGACCGGGCGAACCGGTATGCCAACATGTATTTCACACAATATCATGGTCAGGCAGAACTATCGCTGACGGGAGACGATCTGGTGGAAATGGGAATGAAACCCGGACCTGTATTTCAATCTGTATTCAAGGGACTTAGGGAAGCTCATGTGAGAGGGGCGATTCAAACACGGGAGGAAGAAGAAGCCTGGGTACGAAAAGAGTTTCTTGAGCAGTAGAAAAGATTTGTGTTATACCATTTGTTCTAACCTTTAAATTTGAAACGGTAAACTGTTGTGGCAAGTGTTGAATACCTGATAAAGCAATTTTTGACCCCTGATAAAAAAAATCTGGATTTAAGCAATCAAAATATCGGGGATAAGGGTGCGATAACCCTCTCAAAGTCAAAAAACATAAAACGTTTAAGAAAACTCATGCTTCCTAATAATAATATTAGCGATGAGGGGATTATTGCCATAGCAAATTCAGAAAACTTCAAGAATCTAACGGATCTGGATATATACGGAAACGTTATCAGTGATGATGGTGTAAAAGCGATAGCGGAATCTCCCCATATGTCCAACTTGAAGAAGCTGAGCCTTTATGGAAACCTGGTTGAAGATGAGGGTGCCATTGCGATTGCGGAATCCAGGGTTCTTTCAAAACTGAAACATCTTTTCATTACTTCCAACCGTATTCGCCGGGATGGAATTGAAGCATTGAAAAATGCAAAAAGCAGAACCCGCCTGTGCCATCTCCATGTTGACGATTTAAAAGATTTTTACTACGAAGAAGAGCAGGATTACGAAGATGCAGACTTGATAAACAGCTGGGAAGAGTTGAAAGCACGAAGTGCAAAAAATGATAATTCCGAGGAATGATTTGGATGAAAACAGGATCCCGATGGTTTATCGCTTTCGCATTTCTTGCAGGCTTTTTCTTTGGTTCAATTGCCTCGGCACAGATTGATTCTGCAAAGCCTGACTATGAAACCCTGTTCAAAGATAACCTTCGAAGGGGTACCCTGAATCTTTCAGGAAAAAAAATCGGCGATAAAGGCCTTCAAGTTTTACTTAAGCAGGAATTTGTGGGTGGCCTGAAAAAAATTGATTTGCGTTACAACGAAATAAGTCCTGCCGGAGCCAGGTTATTAGCAAATGCAGAACCTTTTAAAAAGCTTAAAACCCTGATTTTGAAACATAATTTTCTTTCTGACGAGGGTGCCGTTGCACTTGCGGGTTCCAGAAGTTTTACCCAGTTGAAAGATTTGCAATTAGGGTGGAATGAGATCAGGGATGCCGGGGCACTGGCTTTTGCGGAATCTAAAAATTTCCCCAATCTTAAAAAACTTGATTTAAGAGGGAACTTTTTGGCGGGTAAAACAAAAGACGTTCTCAGGACTTCCTTGGCCCATTTAAAGTCTCTTCGAATATTTCAATCCGAGTGATTTCAGTGAAACTGGTTTTATACTTTTATAATTCCTGAATCTTCGTCATAAAAAAACGTGTCCCCATCCGGGCCCCGGTAAGAAATTTCTTTTACTTCCCAAATTTGTTTCGCCTTTACATCAGCTTCGGCAGCGTGAAATCTTCCGTTTTCCTCGCGCTGTAAAAGTAAAAATTTATTATTATTATTGGATACGATCTCCCAAAGAAAGAAATCACTTTGGACGGTTCCTTTTTCGTAGTCAATGTTAATGATGTTCATTCTTTCCTGCCTGTTTGTTTTTTAGTTAATAATCCAAGTTTGCTGCGATTTCACGAGCCTTTTCCAAAGACCTTTTTTTGCTTGCGATATGTGAGTTTTTAAGAATTCGCCGGGCAAACTCGACGGTCGCGTCCCGGGTTTCGTCGAGTTTTATTCCCTCGTTTTCAAAAAAGTTTTTTAATTCAGAAACTTTCAGGTTAAGCTTGTTTTCGGAATTATTATTTTTCTCCTCCTTTTCAATGGAGTCGTCTTTTATATCATTAATAATGTTGATCTCCGGGACGATTCCATGTTTTGTTATATCCGCTCCCGCGGGAGTGTAGTATTTTGAGGTGGTCAGCCGCACCCCGGTTCCATTACTGATCCGAAAAATGGTTTGCACGGAACCCTTTCCATACGAATTTTCTCCAATAAGTAACGCATTTCCCGAATCCCTTAAGGCTCCTGCAACTATTTCCGCGGCGCTGGCACTGTATTGATTGATTAAAACGACGACCGGCATATCGTACAGACTTCTTTTGTACAGACTTCTATATTCCTGGTAATCTTCCTTTGAACGTCCCTTCGTATAAACCACCATCCTCCCTTTGAAAAGAAAATGGCTGGCCACTTTAACGGATTGATGGAGTAATCCGCCAGGGTTTCCCCGCAAATCCAGTATGAACCCTTTAATTCCTTCCTGTTTGGCCTCTTCCAGATGTTTCTTTAATTGCTTTTCAGTCAACTTTGAAAAACTGCTTATTTTAAAATATCCAATATGGTTATCCAGGGGTTCGTATTTGACTGTGTTGACAAGAATAATCCTGCGCGTTAATGTGCGTGTGTACTCTTTTTCTTCGCTCGGCCGAAACATGGTGAGGGTGACCTGGGTTTCAGGATATCCCCTTAAAAGGTCTGCCAGTTCCTGTATCTGCATTTTTTTTATTTCTTTTCCATTCACCTTTAAAAAAGTGTCATCCGCCAGTATTCCCGCTTCCTGGGCGGGTGAATCTTCCATGGTTTCGACCACGAAAAGACGATTGTCTCTCATGGTAATTACCATTCCCAGGCCGCCATATTTCCCCTCGGTATCACGCATTGATTTTTCAAAGGCAGATTTGTCGAGATATTGGGAATAAGTATCCAAAGAGCCGATTAAGCCTCGAATGGCGGCCACCTCGAGTTCATTTTTAATCAATGCATTTTTAGATTCATCGTGCAGAAAATAATAAACTTTCCGCAGCTCATCCATATCATGGCTTATATCGTAGTTTAAAAAATATTGAGCGGTTTTATTGTTAAAGACAATTTCACTTCCAGAAGGATTACTGGTTAAGGTTGCGTTCGCGGAATCTGCGGTTCTTACCATTTTTTCAATGGCAGCAGAAAAAAGTTTCTTGGGGTCTGGTGAATAAACATATTTATCAGTTACCAATTCAAAGATTTCTTCAAACGTTTCAAGATCCTTGTTAAAGAAATCAGCTCCAGCCGAGGAACCAAGAGGGTTTAGATTAAAACTGGATACGGGCAATGCCCAAAATAATATAATTAGAGCAGGCAGTATTAACCACGCCCGCCATTTATTTTTGGAATTCAGTTTCATTGATTATTTCAGTGGTGAGATATTGAAAATAATATTCAGGAAATTCATCATTGCATCTTTAAGATATCTTCAAAGATGGTTTCCAGGTTAGCCGTCATATCATCCACATTGCCCTTGGTGAGGCTGGGCGCTACTTTTAACACATCATTAATGATTATTGTAGGTGTTTCATTGGCTTTATATTTTTTAGCCAATGCCAGGGATTCATTGGTTTTTTCCGAAATGGCAGAAGATTGCATTCCTTCCGTTATTTCTTTTTCAATCTTGAACTCTCTTGCGAGGAATTTAATGACTTTAGGCTGGAAAATATTGATGCTCAATTTGAAATTGGTATCGAACAATTCCTGGGTGAATTCCTCTTCTAGTCCCAGTTCGTCTGCAATATAAAATGCCTTGGCGGGGTAGGGTGTCTGGTTGCCCCAGTAAATTGGATATTTTTTATGATGCAGTTTGTCCTTGAATTTGGTCCGAAGCTTTTTTGAAGTTTCCAGAAACCTGTAGCAATGGCCACAGGAGTAATTGAAGAACTCCAGCATTTTAATTGTTTTTACTCCCTTGAGTTTATTGATGTCACCAATAACCTCATACTTGCCGCGGATTTTTTCATCCGCAAAGACCGGGCCGGGAAGTAAAAAAATTAAAACCATTAAAACGGCCGCTACCTGTTTCATAAACCTCTCCTTAATGTTTTAAATCTTCCGATATCAATGTTTGATTTTAGGCCAGTATTTAGTGAAATTGAACCTGGGGCTGTGATTTTTTACATGGCATTTTTTACATGCATTTCCAGCTTCCATTCCAAATCCGGGTTTCGGGGACGAAATATGTTCTTTCCCCGGACCGTGGCAAACCTCGCACTGGACATTTTTTAAACCCGGGGTGTCTAATTCACTGATAAAACCCCCCGGTGTATTGTAGCCAACCACATGGCAAACCAGACACTCTGGATCAAACGCTTTGTTGATTTTTCTCAATGTTTCGTAAGCCCTGCCATGTCTGGATGCGGACCATTTTTCATGGGCCGCTGAATGGCAGGTTTTGCAGGCCGCTTCTCCTGCGAAAACAGAAGCCTTATCCTTATTTCGCTTGGCCGCAAGGCTTTCAAAAAAAATCGCCTCAATTTTCTCATTGTAAATTTCGTATAATTTTACCATTTCAGGATCATTTTTTATACTCGAATCCAGCCGAACCATGCGGTGTTCAAATGATATTTTCTGTTTTTCATCGAGGCTTATTTTTATTTCTCCCATTTTCTGGCCTCTAGGCGAGGACTGCACAAATATTTTGTCATCTTTATAAAAAGGTTTCATGTCCACCGTACCGGTTTCGCTATTTATATGTCCATTTATGACAATGTCCACCCCCTTTTTATCCAGAAATTTCAGGGCCTTTTTTCTATCCATGTGGGTGAGCAATACAATTAAGTCGGGGTTGGATTCCTGAATCCGGGAAACTTCCCGCGAAACAAATTGATCCGGGTCTGGAATTTTAAGCCCGGAATGGTTATTTAAATAAAAAAGATCCGGGTCCACGACAGACAGGGTGGCGACTTTCAAACCATTCTTAAAATTTTTGATTCGTGATTTATTCAAGGGAAAATTTTCGAGTTCGATATTTCCCGCAACAAATGGAATGGACTGACTCTTTAAAAACCGGGAGCCATAAACCAGGTCTCGTTCTCCCAGCGCAACGGAATCATATTTCATCATTTTTGTCGCTTTCATTAAAGTCTCTGCTTTTAGTTTTCCCTGTCTTGTGGGCTCTTTAAAATGGTCGCCGGTGTCTACGAGTAGTAGATTGGGTTTGTTTTTCCGTAGATCTTTGAGGTATTGCATACGTCGTTCAATACCACCTTGATCCTCTTCCTTGGCGCAACCGCAGGGTTTTAGTTCGGCGAGCAGATTTCCGGTATAAACGATCAAAATTGATTTGGATTCTGCCGCATTCAAGGGGGGGGAGGGGGTAGAAAGCGAAATACAGCCAAAAAGCAATCCTAGAAAAACTGGGATGAATCGGTTCATGTTTTCTAAGGTATCGAAATTAGAAGTCTAAATCAACCAGGGAGCCTTTGTTCTGCTCCAGGTTCTGTTTTTCCATTCCAGAAGGGTTTCTGGTAATTGTTGGTTGCCACCGGGCTCTGGGCCGGTTAAGATTGGGTTTTCATTCTGAGGTAACTCATGCCCAAGCGCAAATCAGAAATTCATATGCATTCCACCTTCTCTGACGGAGAATTCTCTCCTGTCCAATTAGTGAATATTGCCAGGGAAAATGATGTGACCCTCTTATCACTTACCGACCACGATACCTTTGACGGTGTTCCGGAATTTATACAGTCGGCAGAAACAGCAGGAATCGAAGCGTTTCCGGGTATCGAAATCACCGTAAAGTTTCACGACTTTAATATTCATGTGCTCGCTTATTTTAAAAATTATGAATCGATCGATGAGGAGTTGTTGCAAAAAGTAAAGGAAATGACTGAAACCAGGGAAAGAAGGATGGTTGAGCTTATCAAGCGGATCGACGGAGTTATTCCTGAAAAATTCAGGGGGCTCATCGAGTTTGATAATGTGAAGAGGGCAGCCGAAGGGGTGCTTGCAAGACCTCACCTGGCTCGCGAGATGGTTCGTTTGGGTATTGTTTCAAATACCAGCCAGGCGTTTGAGAGGTACCTGGTGAAATACAATGTACAGCGGGAAAACCTTGATGCCGCTACCGCCATATCGTTGATTCGGAAAAGCAATGGCGTTCCTGTTATGGCCCATCCCGGGGAGCGGTCTTATTCCCTGATCTGCCCTGAAAAGGGCCGGAAAAAAGAAAATGCCCCCAAACTTCTAGAAGAATTAACAGAGATGGGGTTGCTCGGTTTGGAATGTCATTACCCCTACCAGGAACGCATGGGTACGGTGCCATTCTTCGTTGAACTGGCAAACAGATTCGGCCTGATCATAACCGGCAGTCGTGACTTTCATGGGTATTATAATAATCAGCAGACCAATATGTTTGGGACGACAAATATAGAACCCGTTTTCCTCGAACAATTTCAGGCTGTCTGGAATAATTGACTGCTCTTTTTGAAGGTTCGGTGCAGTTGGGCAATCGATTGCTGTTTGTGCGATATGATTGAAATAGCTTGCGAATAGATTTTTCGCAACCTTTCCGATGATCTCTATAATATCCCTTTGAAAAAATTACAAAAAAACCCTGGAGCAATATCTAAAACAGATTTTCCTGTTTGCCTTGTTTGGGGGGTATTTTATTGAAATGTTCATAAGCCATGGGGGTTGCGACACGTCCCCGCGGGGTCCGCTGGATGAATCCCGTCTGGATTAAATAAGGCTCCAATACATCCTCAATCGTGTCTTTCTCTTCACTGATTGAAGCCGCTAGGCTTTCTATTCCCACAGGCCCGCCTGAATATTTTTCGATCATCGCCAGTAACAGCTTATGGTCCATTTTATCCAATCCCTTGCCATCGACTTCCATCATTTCCAAAGCCCTGCTTGCAACCTCGCGGTTGATAACTCCATCCGCTTTGACCTGTGCGTAGTCGCGGACTCGTCGTAATAATCGATTGGCGATTCTGGGAGTGCCCCGGGAACGCCGGGCGATTTCATTGGCTCCTTCCGGAACAATAGAAATTTCCAGAATAAACGCCGAACGTGTGAGGATGGTTTCCAGTTCCTTTTCACTGTAGTAATCGAGGCGGTGCACCACTCCAAACCGGTCCCGCAGGGGAGAGGTGAGAAGGCCCGCTCTTGTCGTTGCTCCCACCAATGTGAAGGGGGGAAGCTCAAGTTTGATGGAACGCGCGCTGGGACCCTGGCCGATCATGATATCCAGCTTATAGTCCTCCATTGCCGAATACAGAATTTCTTCAATGACATTGGAGAGTCGGTGTATCTCATCGATAAACAGAACATCGCCCTGTTTCAAGTTGGTCAGCAAGGCTGCCAGATCTCCTGACTTTTCGATGACCGGACCTGAAGTGCTTTTTATGTTGGCTCCCATTTCCTCGGCAATGATATTTGCAAGGGTGGTTTTGCCCAAACCGGGAGGACCATAGAACAGAACATGGTCTAAAGCTTCATTTCGCATTTTTGCTGCGGAGATGAAAACTTCGAGGTTCTCTTTAACTTTTTCCTGGCCTACGTATTCAGTGAGCTGGTGGGGCCGTAGCTTGTTGTCATACTGGATTTCCTCCCCATCCATTTCCGAATCGATCAGCCTGTCTTCTTCCATAGGATTTTTTCTTCCCCCTCAACCTATCCTTCTCCCTCCAGAGGAGAAGGGATTAATCAGTCCCTCTCCCTTGAGGGGAGAGGGTTGGGGTGAGGGTGGTAAATAAAACAGTTGTAAAATAAATTTGGTGATATCCGGGTTTTCATTTTTACAAATTATTTAAACTTTCTTTTATCAGATCTTCCAGGGAACTGTCTTTTCCATTTGCATTATATGCGGTTTTCAATGCTTTTTCCGCCTGTGGTTTTTTATAACCCAGGTTGATAAGGGCAGACAATGCGTCTTCGAAAAAGCCTCCCGGTGATTCGGTATCCGTTTGATGTTCCATTTCCAAGGCGAGATCCGAAAGCTTGTCTTTCATTTCCAATGCCAGCCGCTCTGCGGTCTTTTTGCCCACACCGGGGATACCGCTCAATCGTGCGGCATCATTGTTCATTACCGCGGAAAGAAGATCCGTTGGAGACATGCCTGACAGTATGCCGAGGGCCAGTTTGGGTCCTACTTTGTTTATTGTGATGAGTTTTTCAAAAATGGTCTGCTCTTCTTCCGTCAAAAAACCGAAAAGTTTCAGCTCATCTTCCCGGACCCGGGTATGAATGCGAAGTGAAATGGACTCACCTGGTTTTGGCAAAGCGTAATAAGTTGAAAGTGGGGTGAAGACTTTGTAGCCGACGCCGTTCACATCCACAATGGAATGGTCAGGAGATTTATAAGCCAGTATTCCCTTAAGATGTGCGATCATCCCTGTTTTATTCTTTGCTGCAGTCCGTCGTGATGGATATGGCAGATAGCCGCTGCTAAAGCATCGGAAGCATCGAACGGATCCGGTTTTTCTTTGAGTCGTAAAAGGGTGGTCACCATGTCCTGAACCTGGTTTTTATCCGCACGTCCATAGCCCACTACCGACTGTTTGATTTGCAGCGGACTGTATTCCGCCACCTGCAGGCCACTGTTCACAGCAGCAAGGATCGCTACGCCTCGGGTTTGACCCAGTTTTATCACTGTTTTCACATTCGTTGCGTAGAACAAATCCTCAACGGCAACGACATCCGGGGAGAATTTTTCCATGGCAATGACCAGCTCTTCATAAATTCGCTTGAGGCGTTTTGGAAAGGTGTCTTTTGTTGAGCTGCGCACGCTGCTCCAATGCACTGCATGTAAATTTCCTTTTAACTCTTCGACGATGCCGAATCCGGTACAGTTGCTTCCTGGGTCGATTCCCATCACACGCATTTATTGCAGCCTTGAGGTTGGACCGATTTGCAGTGCAAACCGGTTAGGGTTTCACTTGCCTTCGAGGATGGCGTTCATGACATCATCCGGGATGTCGAAGTTTGAGTAAGCTTTCTGGATATCATCGTGGTCTTCGAGAATATCCATCAGTTTAAGAAGTGCTTTGCCTTTCTTTTCATCAACCGCAACCGTGTTAGCAGGAATGCGTGTGACTTCGGCGGTTTCCATGGGGATGCCTGCATCTTCCAGGGCCTTTCGCACATCTTCAAAACTTTCAACCGCTGTGGTGATTTCGTAATGGTCGTCTACCGTTTGCATGTCATCGGCACCTGCGTCGATTGCCAGTTCCATGAGTTCGTCTTCATCTTTGGATTCTGTTTTTACGGTGATCAACCCTTTCTGTTCGAACATCCATGCGACACATCCGTTTTCACCCAGGTTTCCACCTGCCTTACCCAAAGCAGCACGGATTTCGCTCACCGTACGGTTTTTATTGTCAGTCATTGCTTCAAGGAAGATGGCCGCGCCACCGGGACCATAGCCTTCGTAGGTGACCTCTTCGTAATGAACGCCTTCCAACTCACCGGTGCCTTTTTTTATGGCTCGGGTGATATTGTCACCCGGCATGTTTTGTCCTTTAGCCGTCAGGATGGCGGTGCGCAAACGTGGGTTCCCATCGGGATCGCCGCCCCCCAGCCTTGCTGCGACCGTAATTTCCTTAATGATTTTGGTAAAAATTTTTCCCCGTTTAGCGTCCAATGCGCCTTTTTTATGTTTTATACTTGCCCACTTGGAATGACCTGACATGCCTTTTAAAATCCTTTTATGCGTTTAAGTTGCTAACCACGGCTTAATTTACCATACTAATACGATGAAAAAAATTGAAATTAAAATTTCAGGAAAACCCATCACTGCCCGGGCGGGTGAAACCATCGTGCAGGCCCTTTGGTCTGCGGAAATGGCAGAGTCAGTTCAGACAGGTTGCGCGGGTGGGGTATGCGGAGCATGCACCGTCACCGTTCGTTATGCCGACGGGAAACCCGGCGGAACCGAGTTGGCCTGTATGAAGCCCGTTGAAGAAGGCATGGAAGTATTTCCTTGTCCGGTGGAGTCGGACAAGGCGGTAGAACCGGTTGCCAATGCCGATGCTTTGACTTTGCAATCGGTTTTTCCCACGGTCAACCGTTGTACGAAATGCGGCAGTTGCACCACAGCCTGTCCGATGTCTATCCCTGTAATGGATTCGGTCATGCGCATGCAGCAGGGGAACTTTAATGAGGTTGCGGAAGATTTCACCACCTGTATTCATTGTGGACTCTGCCGCTTTGTCTGTGAGGACAAGGTCAAACCCCATAATATGGGTCTTTGGATCCGTCGTTCTTTAGGGAAGAACCAGGACGAGCTGAAAATAACCATTGAAGATTCAAATCAGGTCGAGAAAGAATGGCAGTATTTATTGATCGACGAAAAACAGGAAAGATTTCAAAGAGCAAAAAAGTTTCGTGAAAGCGGGAGTCTATGATGGAGTGGGCTAAAGAATCCCTGGAAAAAGTGGAACGCTCCCGTGAAACCCGTCTGCACCAACCCGCTCCCCTGCCAAATGAAAAAGAATCAGAAAACATTCTGAAAAATTTTCATCCCGATTATTTGGGAAAAGAAAGAACGGTTGGCGTCGGCCCCAATGCGGGGGATCAAAAATTCCCCTTGGAACTTGCGGATTTATTGGAGGCGGACAGCCCGCTTCCTGCTTCACATTCTACCGAACCGGATATTGAAACCGATGTGCTGATCATTGGCGGAGGCGGAGCGGGTGCGGCAGCAGCCCTGTCATTGGAGGGATTGGGACTAAAAACGCATCTCGCCACAAAACTGCGACTGGGTGATTCCAATACCGTAATGGCAGAGGGGGGAATTCAGGCGGCGTTGGCTGAAAACGATACCCCGAGAAAGCATTTTGCCGATGCTCTTGTGGGAGGGCATGGGGAAAACAAAACAGACCTTTTACGAATTCTCTGCGAAAGCGGACCCGAGGTCATTCAGTGGCTCAGTAAACTTGGCTGTTTGTTTGACCGAAATTCAGATGGGACTTTTCGTTTAAGAGGGGGAGGGGGAACTTCAGTGCCGCGTGTGCTGGCCTGTCGTGATTATACGGGCCTGGAAATCATGCGTGTGTTGAAAGACGCGGTGAGGTTGAGCTCGACAAATATTTTAGAAGAACATGCCGCGGTGGAGCTTTTCGATGATGGAAACTCGACCGTGACGGGGGCGGTTTTGTATGACCGGAAAAAGGGAAGCCTGGTCAATGTTTCCGCGCGAGCCGTGATCCTTGCGACGGGAGGCAGTGGACAACTGCGGTTGCAGGATTTCCCAACGAGCAATCATGTCGGTGCGACCGGCGACGGGTTAGTCCTTGCTTACAGGCAGGGCTGCCGCCTTAAATTTCTGGACAGTTATCAGTATCACCCCTCGGGGGCCTGCTACCCGGAGGCGCTGGCAGGGCAATTGGTCACCGAAGCCATTCGGTCTGTGGGGGCGCAGGTGGTCAATGCCGAGGGAGTTCATTTCATAAACGAAATGGCTTATCGCGATGTTTTAGCCGGGGCGATTATTAAAGAAACCCGGGAAGGTCGGGGGGTCACGACTCCCAATGGAAAAATGGGAGTCTGGTTGGATACGCCCATGATCGATATGCAAAAGGGTGAAGGAACTTTGGCGAAACAGTTTCCCGGCCTGATTCATCGCTTTGAGCGATACCGGATAGACCCGGTCAAAACCCCGATTTTGATTTACCCAACCTTGCATTACCAGAATGGTGGGGTTTCGGTGGATGCCCAGTGTAGAACAGAAGTCAATGGGTTATGGGCCTGCGGGGAAGTGACGGGAGGGTTGCATGGCAAAAACCGTCTTATGGGAAATTCGCTGCTGGATATTCTCGTTTTCGGTCGCCGTGCTGCCCAATCGGCAAAAGACCATTTGCCTGAACGAGGCCCATTGACATTAACCAATTTGAATCAATTTAGAAAAAATCAGTTGAAACCAAAGTATTCACCGGTATTCTTTCCCGAAGCATCTAAAATGAAACTGGAGTTGGGGGCGCTTGAATCAGAAGTGAAAATAACCGAATCCCCCTCCTCGGAGCAGACAGGAAGCTTCGAGCCTCCGGATCCCTTCGCCCGATAATTTTTCCTGGAAAAATGCCTGAAAATTTCCTTTCCGAATATGGAGCAAAAATTATTGCGTCTCTCCTGGCACTGGGGTCATTGGCCGTGTTTTTGATCCGCCAAAGTCGAGACCGGGCCAATGCGGACCCCAATGCGGTAATAAATGTATTGAACCAGTTGGGACCCGACTATGAGGTGCTAGCCAATGTTGTGGTCCCCGGGGACCGCGGTATGTTCGATTTGGGAAATGTGGTGGTCTCCCCCTATGGGGTTTTTGTTATCACGGTGAGACAGACGGTCGGAAAAATATCTGGCAGGGAAGGGGATCGAGAATGGGAGGTGAAATCAGGAAGAAGCCGGAAATTTATTTCCAATCCCCTTTGGGAAAATCGCAAACATGTAAATGCCCTGGAAAAGGTCATTGGGTCTGTTCCATTTATTTCCGTAGTGGTTTTTCCAAGGGGAAAATTAAAAGGCAAATTTGGTAATAACGTTATTCGATTGGGGGAGCTTGGAAAGTTTATCTCTCAAAATAAAACATCCCGCCTGTCGGTGGACAAGCGGGATGAGATTTTAAAGGCTTTACGAAAAAGATAGTCCCAGGTCAGGGGCTGATCGGTTTTTTTAAGCTGTTACATCAATGTTGTTGCCGATGGCCTGTTCGGCGGCCTGCACCGCTTCCTGAATGAGGTTGACCACGGCTTCACCTTCCTGTTTTTGAGTGTCTTGGGCGGTTTTTAAAGCCGCGATTTGAAACTGCGGGTTTAGCCCCTGTGTTGCGCTGGAACCGCTGACAGGTGACATAAAAAATTCCCTTTGGTTAAAGTTATCCTCAGTGTCCTTATCGTCAGAAACCTTTGTATACTTTAGTTCTTTTGATGGAAAAATTTAAAATATTGATAAATCGTGCGTTGTCCTTGTGGAGCCCTGTAGGAGCGGTGAGGAAGAATAAATCAGGGGCTTTTACCGATGCAGAGGGTGCCCAGAAAATTCTTGTTGGCCTCGCTTTGAAAGACCACATCATGAGGTATATCCCAGACACCGAAAGCATCCAGGGAGTACATAACTTCGCTTGAATCTTTTTTAGAAATGAAATGAGTTTTTATGTCGCGGATGATTAAAGACTTTGCCTCTCTTTCGGACAATATAGATACCAGGGCTTGCCTGTCTCTTTCGGCTATCAGGTCGTCGATGATTTGGCCCTCCAGATCCTCTGAAGTGTAGCCCAGGTTCTCAAAAGCAGGGTTGGCAAATGTTATTTTCCGCTCGGGGTCCAATTGAAAGACCAGATCGGTAATCCCTCCCATGAGGGTTTTGAAAGAAAAATTATTTACAAGCAGTTTCCTGTGGTCGCTGATCAGTCTGAGCTGGTTGGTAATGCGGATGAAGACCTCTTCTTTACGATAGGGTTTGGTTATGTAATCAACACCCCCCAGTTGGAATCCCTTTGAAATATCCGAAGATTCAGAGAATGCGGTGAGGAAAATGATGGGAATGTCTTTGTGAGCGGGGTCCTGCTTGAGACGTTGGCAGACTTCGTATCCATCAATTCCCGGCAGGCCTATGTCCAGTAAAATGACATCGGGCTGAAACTCAGGTACCTTTTCAAGACCCTCCTCACCACTACTGGAAATAGCGATTTTTAACCCGAGTCTTTTTAGAATTTTATGGATAAGCTCTGCATTATCGGGAATATCTTCGATAATGAGAACCTTCATCCCGACCAAATCGTAATTCATGTTCTCCCCTGATAAATTTGGGTGAGGATATCTATCTAATGGCCTGATTATACCTATTTTCGGCAAAGTGATAAGTCGGATTTGTAAAAAAACATTGAATTATCGGAATGTCGGACTATGCTGTATTTAACTGAAATGGGGTAGGGTGGGGCAGCAGGCTTTTCTTCCCTTCCTTGGAATAAATGCATTACAATATTGCTCTTTCAGGGAATTGGAATTTTGGAGCGAGTAAAAATATGAAACGCATTGTTTTGATTTGCACTTTATTAGTCGTTTTTCTTTTTTTTGGAACAGCTTCAGCGGTTCCGAAAAAGTATTTGTTTCCTGGGCCGGAATATAAGCCGCCATGCGATACTTCTAAAACCACCATTTGCACCATAGAAATCTGGCTCGCAAATAAGCATAAAAAGCAAAAAAGAGAAATAAAGAAATTTTTGAAATCCAAATCGCTAAAAGTTTTGGGTCACACCGTTCAATATTGGAGGCCGAAAGGGGGACACCCGCCTACGAATATTGCAATAGGCAGTGCCATCAGTGCGGAAGACGCGAGGTTTGTTATTGATTTCGCCCTAAAATATAATGACCGGATTGACCTTCTGGTTCTTCGACCGCTCAATCCACCTAATTATGTTGCCATCGCCACATCAGCATGGGATGAGCTATCGCAGATTCCCATTACTCAGGAAGACCTGGCACGATTACGGGACCCTAAATTAACAACCGAAGAGTTCCATTCTCTCTATTACGAACTCACCAACGAGGCAAACGTCCAAAATAAATTTTATTAGCAAATCTGCGCTTTTTTACCTTTTGTTTTCGTCAAACTATCCTGTTGTTAATCAGTCAGGTAATATAGTTTGGGGAAATAGTGTTGAATCAGCATTCCGGAAAAAACCTGTAAAATGTCTCCATCCCCCCGCACGGGTGCGGGTTTGACAAATGGAGTTGGATTTGATAGAAGCTAAAGCTTTGAATTAAAAAACGCTGGTTTTCCGTTTCAAAGAAATTATGAAGGGTCTACCATGATAAAAAGAGGTGATCATTATGCTTGAGCTGGCTTTTGCAATGGCTCCTCCCCCTGAAGGAGGCGAACCCGGAGGTGGAAGTTTGTTGGCGCTATTGCCGCCAATGATCATGATGTTTTTGATCTTCTACTTCATATTGATTCGTCCACAGCAGAAAAAACAGAATGAAGCCCGGAAAATGCTGGATGAATTGAAAGAGGGCGATCAGGTGGTTACGCTTAGCGGTTTTCACGGAACCATTAAAAAAATTAAAGACGATACCGTGATGTTGCAAATCGCCGATAACGTCCGGGTGAAGGTCAATCGGTCTTCCATTGGAAACAAAAAATAATAAAAGAAATACCGAATGTATAAGAATCTTAAATGGCGCATCATTCTGATCCTCGTTGCTGTTTTGGGGGCTGTGGCTTTGGCATATCCGCTCAAGGAAAAAATTGCCTTGGGGTTGGACCTGCAAGGGGGCATGCATTTGGTTCTCGAAGTCAAAGTTGAAAAAGCAGTGGAAGCCAGCCTCGAACGCCTGGCGGATGATATTAAACGGGATATTGGTGAAGAGGATTTGGAAATCGATCGCATTAAAGCGATTCTTGAAAAGCTCCAGATAAATATTCGCATGGTAGATGCTTTAGATCTGCCTCCCGTTAAAAAGGTGATGGAGAGCTATCCTTTTTTAAATATGGTCAGCGAAGATTCGGATGGCCTGGGTCTGATTTATGAATTGGAACAGGATCAGGTAAAGCAAATCCAGCAAAATGCCGTAAGCCAGGGGCTGGAAACCATTCGCAACCGGGTGGACCAGTTTGGTGTTTCGGAGCCCACGATTCAGGTTCAGGGAGAACGGCGTATACTTGTACAACTGCCTGGAGTAAAGGACCCGGAACGCGCCATCAACCTGATAGGGAAAACAGCGAGGTTGGAGTTCAAACTGGTTGATGAGGAAAACAGCCTGCAAGAGGCTTTGTCCGGAAGAATTCCCGAAGAATCTCAGGTTTTATATGAGAGAAAAGAAAATAAGGAAACCGGAGAGGTTACAAAAGAACCGTATTTATTGAAAAAACGCACCGTATTGACCGGAGAAACATTGACCGGAGCGGAAGTCAGGTTTGATGGAGACTTCAATGAGCCCTATGTCGCACTTAACTTTAACAGCGTCGGTGCGATGATATTCCATGAAGTCACAAGACAAAATATTAGAAAGCGATTGGCCATTGTGCTTGATGACAATGTTTATTCCGCACCGGTAATACAAGACGCAATTCCAGGAGGCCGGGCTCAGATAACAGGACAGTTCACATCTGAAGATGCGAGGGATCTGGCAATCGTTTTACGCGCTGGCGCCTTGCCCGCACCGGTTGTGATTTTGGAAAATAGAACTGTGGGTCCCTCCTTAGGGCAGGATTCCATTAATAAAGGAATCAACTCGATCATTTTTGGGGGTGCCCTGGTTATCGTGTTCATTCTTTTTTACTACAAGTTGTCAGGGGCCATAGCCGTTACCGCATTGTCTTTGAATATCGTTCTTTTAACCGGCGCGCTTGCCTATTTTGGAGCGGCCTTAACATTGCCGGGAATTGCCGGAATTATTCTGACCGTGGGTATGGCGATTGACGCGAATGTTCTGGTCTTTGAAAGAATTCGAGAAGAAATTAAGCTCGGAAAAACCGTGAGGGCTGCCATTGAAGCAGGGTTTTCCAAGGCGTTTCGTACCATTGTTGACGCAAACATCACGACCTTTATTGCCGCGGTGGTGTTGTTTCAGTTCGGGACAGGTCCCATCAAGGGTTTTGCGATCACCCTTTGTATTGGAATCGCCGCGAGTATGTTTACGGCTGTATTTGTAAGTCGTACCTTTTTTGACTGTACCATGAGCCAGAAAAAACTGGATAAACTGAGTATCTGATAATGCAATTGTTCCAAGAGGAAACCCATTTTGATTTTATGGGAAAGATCAAGGGAGCCATGATCTTATCCGGCGTCGTGATATTGATCGGCCTGGGTTCCATTGCTATTTCCGGTGGACTCAAATACGGGATCGATTTTGCAGGAGGAACCCTGGTTCAATTGCAGTTCAAAAGTCCGCCTGATATAGAGGTGATTCGTGATGGCCTGAAAACAATTGGATTGGGTGAAAGTACTATTCAGGAATTCGGTTCAAAAAAAGATATTCTTATCAGGGTAGAGCGATCCGAAGAAAAACTGGAAGCGGTCGGGGCAATGGTTAAACGAAGTCTTTCCGGGAAATTCAATGTCGATGAGATTACCATTGAAAGGGTAGAGATGGTGGGCCCCAAGGTGGGTCACGACCTGAGGGAAAAAGCGCTGCTATCCATCGTGTATGCCATTATAGGAATCGTGATTTATATATCCTGGCGATTCGAATTTCAATATGCCATAGCCGCGATTATTGCCCTGATACATGATGTGCTGGTGACCATGGGGGCCTTTTCGATATTGGATAAGGAATTCACACTGGTGATTGTTGCGGCTTTTCTAACCATTATCGGTTACTCCCTCAATGACACCATTGTTGTTTTTGATCGAATAAGGGAAAACCTTCGACGCAGGGGAAAATCTTCGCTTAAAGAAATTATAAATTCCAGCATCAACCAGACCTTGAGCAGAACTTTACTGACTTCAGGAACCACCTTGCTTGTGGTATTGGCCCTGTTCTTTTTTGGCGGGGAAATCATTCATGATTTTTCTTTTGCTCTGCTGGTAGGGATTTTTGTGGGAACGTATTCTTCTATTTTTATTGCAAGTGTGTTTCTGGTTTATTGGGCGTCCCGGCAAACCGCCCACCGCTAGCGGCCTCTTGTATTCCTTACCCCGGTGGGGATGGAGAGATTCTGTTTCAGGCCGCGAAAACCCTCTCAAAAATTTTTTTCCTGGTTTAATTGTAAAAGTGGAATCATTTGCATTTCAAGGGAAGCCCATGCTACATTTTTTTAAGTCCCTTTCCAAAACGGAGAATTATGACCGTATCGCCTAAGTTACAGCTTCAGCAGCTGGTCGATTTGCAGAGAATTGACGACCAGATTTCCGAGTATAAAAAAATCCTCGCGGATATTCCCCTGCAGCTCGAGTCCGCCCGGGCCGAATTAGAGGAAAAGAAAAATATTTTAAAGGTCGTTACGGATGAAATGGAAACTTTGCAAAAGCAACGTAAAGATCTTGAGCTGGAGGTACAGGGCGAAAACGACCATATGGCAAAAGCTAAAACCAAACTTCCTACTGTTAAAACCAATAAAGAGTACACCGCCATCCTTGCAGAAATCGATGCGATTAAAGAAAAAGTATCCAAAATTGAAGACAAGGAACTCGAGGTGATGGAAATCCTGGAAGCAAAAGCGAAAGAAATTCCCGGGGTTGAAAAAAAATGTAAAGAGGAAGACGCAAATTTCAATGAATACCGCTTAAAAAAAGAGGGCGAAGAGAAAAGGTTTAAACAGGAATTGGAAGAACTGATGGCGAAAAGGAAAAACATATCGGACCAGTTGGATACGGCTACATTAAAGCAGTATGAAAAAATTTTCAATTCCCGCGAAGGGAGAGCCGTTGCAGGTCTTAGAGAAAATATTTGCCAGGGTTGTTTCCAGCAGGTATTACCCCAAACCGTCATAGAAGTAAAAATCGGGGAAAAAATTCACCAATGCAATGGTTGCATGCGGTTTTTATTCTGGGATGAGGCAACATCAGTGCCGAAGTAAACCGGGTGATCGCTGTTTCGGCCCACGGGTCGAGAGGGAGGAAAGTCCGGGCTCCACAGGGCAGGATACTCCGTAACGCGGAGTGAGGGCGACCTTAAGGAAAGTGCCACAGAAAATACACAGCCTACCCGGCTTTCATAGTCGGCGGCAATGGTGAAAAGGCGAGGTAAGAGCTCACCAGTACTGCTGGTGACAGCGGTAGCTTGGTAAACCCTATCCGGAGCAAGATCAAATAGGAAAGTGTTCGAGGGCTGCCCGTCCGATGCTTTCGGGTTGATTGCTTGAGCCTGTTGGCAACAGCAGGCCTAGATTGATGATCACCGCTTCATTTTTGATGAAGAACAAAACCCGGCTTATGGTTTACTTCGGCCTCTCCATCTGAAACCGACCTTGATATTCCCATCCATTTTCCAGGTTTCCCTTAAAAAGGTTGTATTATTTTCTGTGGTACTTGGCGTTTTCTTCGATATGTTTTTGAATGGAAGTTCCCAAAGGGTCTGGAATAGCCATGCTGCTCACCACGCTTATAAGCAAAATCGTTATTATCAGCATGGCAGCAGGAAGAATATACTGGTTTTTGGTTTTAGGTGCTTTCCGAATGGGATAAGTTTGCACGTTATCCTCCTTGATATGTGCATTAATCGGTCAATTACTTATCGGGAATAAACCGGGAAAGCATAATGTTTGTATGCATTTAGTCGATTAATGACGGGTTTTCAAGGTTTTTCAATTTTCAGGAATTTCCTGAGGAATTTCCCCAAATACCGCGGTCGGATCTTTTGTTTTCCCCCCGCAACCCTGTTACGATCAAAAAATTCCAGAAATGTCTAAATATCAATGGTTAAGAAGCCGTTAATCTTGACATGCCATTTATTACCAAAATTCCGGGAAATCTTTTTGCCCTTACTGCAATTCCTTTTTTCCTGTCATTTTTTTTAACGATTGGAGGAGTCCATGCGGAGGAGCTTACCGAAGCTGATTTTTTTGAGGAAAGTTTTGAGACAGAGGACAGCTTTGAGTTAGAAGACAGCGGGGATAGCTTTGAAAGTGATTTCGGCTTGGGTGAGGAGGGCAATTTTGTTGAGAAGGAACGTTTTTTCAAGTCAAGCGAGTTTGAATTTACCGACAATCGATCCTATATATCATCCCCAAGAAAACGGGAAAGGCTGAGAGATTTTCAAGACCGACCCGAGTTCACCGAAACCTATTTCAAATCCTATTTTAAGGGAATGTTTTCCGACCTGGAATATATCACAACCTCCCCTTACAGATGGGATCGCACGGATTGGATGACAGCCGGCCTGGTCGCGGGTGGAACCGGTTTTTTTATTGGATTGGATGAAGATATAAAAAACTTCTTTGATGATATTCGAAGTTCTACTACCGATGATTTAGCAAATATTTTTGAGCCATTTGGAAATGGCATCGTAACTATTCCAGCCTTAGCCGGGTTTTATCTTTTTGGCCACTTTGATGAAAATTATAAAGCCAAGCGAACGGCTTTGATTGCAACTGAAAGTTTCCTGATAACCGGACTGTACACCACCATCCTCAAGGTGACCCTGGGGCGTCACAGGCCTTCAACTGGAAGTTCTTCAACTGCTTTTGACGGTTTTACCACGGACAATAAATCTTTTCCCTCAGGCCACACTTCCACCGCTTTTGCAATTGCTACCGTGGTTGCGAATGAATATGAAGAAACTCCCTACATAAAACCCGTATCTTATGGAATCGCCACGTTGACGGGCCTCTCAAGAATCAACGATGAAAAACATTGGGCTTCGGATGTTTTTTTTGGTGCGGCTCTGGGTTATTTCGTTTCAAAAACGATCCTTCATCTGCACGAAAACAGAAAAGGCAAGCACTTCACCATCTATCCACGGGTCGATAACAATGGCGGGGGCCTTGTGCTTTCAAAAAGATTCTAAAAACGGATTATTGTTTTTCAGCCCAGATGGAAAGTTTCTCACGGAAGATTTTTGCGTTATGGCGCACATCCACTGGGAACTCGGGGTGGAAAAGCACTTTTTTTACAGGCTGTGTCACCGGCGAGGCCGCTCCCAACTCCAATAATTCTTCTGTCATTTTTTTTCGTTCACTGGGAGACTTGATTATTTCCGGGCTTACAGGTTCGATTATGATTGCCGGCTGCTGTTTGGTCCGATTGCCTGTTCCAACCAGGGCGGAACGTTTTACACCAGGATGTTGATTGAAAATGGATTCGCAGGGAATCGTATAGAGGGTTTCAGTACCGGTGATCACTCTCTGGTTTTTTCGGCCATAAAACCATAACCGGTTTTTTTCATCGAGCCTTCCCAGATCTCCCATGCGGTGCCAGAATGAATTCCCGTCTTCAATTTTGGCAAGCTGTGTTAAGTCTTCCCGGTTAAAGTAGGTTCGGGTTGCCCAGGGGGCCTTGATGACAATTTCTCCTACTGTATTTGTAGAAAGTGGGCTGGCTTCTTTCCATTTAAGAATTGGAGAATCTGAAACAGCAATGATTTTTATCTCCACTCCCGGAATCGCTTTCCCGACACAGGTTCCTTCGCCTTTGTTCGATAAAGGCCAGGTCTGATCCAGGATTTCCCGCCGGTCTATTAAAGATACAGGTAATGCTTCGGTGGCTCCATAGGGAGTTTGAATTTTGCAATCGGCATTGACAATGTTTTCGAATCGGTGAAGCAGTTTTCCGGAAACAGGTGCCCCCGCCATGATGATGCGCTTCAAAGTAGGAAGCTTGATTTTATTTTCCAGGCAATATTGACTCACCGTATCCCACAAGGCAGGTGAACCGAAACTGCTGGAAACTTTAAACCGGTTAATGGGGCCAATTATGTTTTCCGGATCCACTTTTGCGGGACGGGTTGAATCCATATCGGGAATGACACTTGTCATTCCCAAGCCGCAACTGAACAAACCGAAAAGCGGAAAGGTGGGGAGGTCGGTTTCGTCTGACTGAATATCAAATTGTTCTTGAAGAATATTAACCTGATGATTGAATATGGAATGAGTGTATAAAACCCCTTTTGCCGGTCCGGTGCTGCCACTCGTAAACAGGATTGCCGCCGGGTCGTTTTCCTCCATGTTTTTTGCTTTAAAGTCTGCCTTGCCTGAATCCAGAATGTGTCCCAGGGTTTTGCAACCCGGAAACCATCCAACGGTTACTTTATGTTTTATAGATTTAAAAGGGGTCGGAAAAAATTTTCGAACCGCATGCGCCAGGGGGATACCGATCATTCCCTCCGGTTGTGCTTGTTGGATGCAGTTCAGGACATTTTTTCTTCCCAGACCAGGATCGATTAAAACCGGAACCAGGCCCGCTTTGAACAAGGCGAAGGTCAACATTACAAAATCAATTCCATAGGGCACCATGATTAGAGCACGGGTGCCGGATTCCATACCCGATCGAATCAGGCCTGATGCAAGCAGGGTGCTTTCATGTTCGAGTTCTTGAAATGTTTTTTGCCTGCCGCTGGATATTTCCAGCAGGGCCGGAGTTCCAGGCTTCTCTTCAGCCCACCGTGCCAGGCGGGTGGAAATATTGCAGGTTTCTTTTTTGATCACGGTATTTTGAGGGCCGTTTTTACAAGAGGCAGCGTGACCTTTTTTTTCTGAACATAAGATTCCTGGTTAATTGTTGAAACTGCCTCTTTCATAGAAATGAAATCTCGGGGAATTCGCTGCATTAAAAAATTCACAATGTTTTCAGGCAAGGTCAGGCTGATATCTTTAGCGAGTTTCTGGATGATTTTAGAGGTGGTATCATCATCAATGGGTTTTATTTCTGCCAGTATGCCCCACTGAAACCTGGATGTCAGATAACTTTCCGCATTCTCAATTTTGTCAGGAGAAAAACAACTGGTAAAGGCAACCTTGCCGCCCCTTTCTATAACGGTGTTGTAAATGTGGTAAAGCTTTTCCTGAGCTGCAAGGGAGGAAGCCATTTCTTCAACATCATCCAATAGAAAATAATCCACATCCATCAGTTGTATATGCTGGTTCTGGGTGGAAGTTCCTTCATCTATTTTTTCAGAAAAATCGGAGCCTTTTATATAGATGGCCCGGGCCCCTCTTTCTGCCACAAGGTTCCCAATCGAAATCAGTAAATGGGTTTTACCGAGGTTTTCCTGGCCGAATATAAAAAGAGAATGGTAGAGGGCCTGATCCGGGGCACAAAAATTCCTGGCTGAATCAAAAGCGAAACGGGAACCCTGGGAAATTACAAAATTGGAAAAATTAAATTCTGGGCGTGCAGGAAAATTAAGTAGTAATTGCTTTGGGGATTGATCGGGCATGTTGGTTGTTCGCCAGAGTATTCCCGGTTATTTAGGGCCCGCCTGAATTTCAATAAATGTGCTTAAAAAATTCGAGTGAAGTTTTATGGTGCTTACCCAACCTTCTTTTGTGTAATTTAAGATCTGGTCTTGTTCAGTTTTAACCGAGTTAACCAGGGTCCAGCCATTGTTTAACATTTCGTTCTGGTAAAAGGTTAAGACATCCTCTTGTTTTTTATGCCCGGAAAAAAACAACCTTGCTACCTTCACCGTTCCTGACCCGGACTCGTAAATCCATGATTTTGGTTCATTCCTGGAAAAGTCAGGTGGAACGGGAATGTCAATAAAAGGGTAGGCCTTTTCCACGGGTGGCGGGGGAGGAGGCGCTCCGTCATTTTTTATATCCCAACCGGCACACCCCGTCATTAACAGTAAAAAGAACGAAAACAACGCTGCTGTTTTAACCATTTTTACCCCCTCCTAGATATACAACCAGTAATCCCATCATCATTAGAAAAAAACCAATGGCTCTCATTGTAGCATCAGGTATCTCAGGCAGTTTTTGTGCAAACAACTTAACTTTTTGCGGAAAACAAAAGTAGGGAATACCTTCGAATACCATCATTAGACCTAGTGCGGAAAGAAAAAGACTCATAGCCGGGAAAGAAGTTGTTTTTTACATTTAAATAAACGTAAAACGCTGACCTGACAAACTTGGTTTTAAAAATGGACTCGCCCTATGGCAGCGGTCATTAGGAGGGCCTTCGTTCTGCTCGATTATCATTTATCTGTCATTTTGAGTCAATATCTATTTATAAAGAACAGGAAGTTTGGCGGGGGTTTTGAGGTTGTAAATACCAAAAAAAGCATTATATAATCATTAAGAATTCTCTTTTTCCCTTCAAATGTCCGCTATTTAAGTTGGATTAGAAGTTAGGGTGTTTTTGCCTGGATTAAAATTATTTAATTTCCTTTTAACTGCAATTTAATATCAACGGCATAAAGTTGATTCTTACATTTGTGTTTTCAGGGCGATTTTCAAAACATAAATGTTTAACATACAACAATAAATTTCAGCTCATATAATGAGGGTTAATTAAAATGCATAAACCTTTTCATCTTCTGTTTCGTTCAACCAGCGCAATTTTCATTTTTTTATTTTTTGTGTTCTCTACCGCAAATTATTCGTTTGCATTAAGCAGCGCTACGCAGCAGCTCTCAAGCAATTTATTTGTGGACATCGCCAAGAAACTGAACCCCGCGGTGGTGAATGTCAGCACAAAATCAAAAACGGAAAAAGCTCATAGAAATTTTCGCTCTCCCGGGAGTCCAAGGCCCGGTCCAGGCCAAAGGCGCTCTCCGGACCCTTTTCGTGATTTTTATGACAAGTTTTTTGGCGAACGGCCCAACCAAAAACCCAAGCGGGGCATGGGGTCGGGTTTTGTAATTGATAAAGAAGGTCATATCCTGACCAATTATCATGTAATAGAAGATGCCGATGAGATCGTTGTAACTGTTGAGGATAAGGGAAGAGAGAAGGAATATACAGCTACCTTGATCGGTTCTGATTCAAAAACCGATATCGCATTAGTAAAAATAAATCGTGATGAAAATACACCTGATGAGTTCCCCTTTTTGAGGCTGGGCAGTTCTGAAAATCTGGAAGTGGGCGAATGGGTCGTTGCTATTGGAAACCCGTTTGGTCTCAGTCATACCGTAACCGTAGGTGTGGTGAGCGCATTGGGAAGAAGCATTGGCGCAGGTCCTTATGACGAGTTTATTCAGACCGATGCGTCTATCAATCCCGGAAACAGCGGTGGGCCTTTAATCAATATTGAGGGGGAAGTAATCGGAATCAACACGGCGATCATTTCCGGGAATACCGGTGGTAATGTGGGGATCGGGTTTGCCATCCCAATCAATATCGCAAAAGGAATTTTGCAGGATTTGAAGGAAAAAGGGTCCGTTACCCGGGGTTGGCTGGGAGTCATGATTCAAAAAATCACTCCTGAACTGGCAAAGTCATTTGGGTTGAACCAGAGCCAGGGGGCTTTGGTAGGCGATGTTATACCAGATGGGCCGGCATTTAAGGCCGGGGTCAAACGAGGGGACGTGATAGTAAAATTTGACGGCAAAGATGTAAAAGATATGGAAGACCTCCCCAAAATTGTTGCTGCGACCGCGCCAAACTCTGTGGTCGACGTGGAGGTAATTCGTGAAGGCTCTTCAAAAAACTTGAGAGTTAAAATTGAAGTATTGAAAGACAGTCAAGAAACGGTAGTGGCAAAATCAGATCCTCTGGGTATGCAGGTGCAGGACATTACCCCGGAATTGGCGCAAAGCCTGGAGCTTGAGGATGATCAGGGAGTGTTGGTTTCTGATGTAACCGCGGGCAATTTTGCCGATGAATCAGGAATTCGCCGGGGGGATGTCATTTCAGAAATGAATCGCACCCCGGTAGGCAATGTCCAGGATTATCAGCGTTTATTGAAGTCGGCAAAAAAGGGTTCTTCCATTCTGTTCCTGGTGAAGAGAAGGGGAACCACTATTTATATAGCTGTTAAAGTTGGATAGCAGGTTCCCTTGACTTGAGAAAAAATAGGGGAAGCCGGTAGAAGGCTTCCCCTTTTAACTACTTGAAATTTTTATATATTGACGTGCGCGTTCATTGGTTTTGTTTTTTTTTATGTTTCGTGTTTGTTGATGCGTCCTTCGGTCTGGAAACAGAATTAAGCAGGCGCAGAACCCCCCTTGTTGTTGCCGTTGAAAAAGTAAGCCCGGCCGTTGTAAATATTTATACCTCTGAAACAGGCCGTTCTCCCCTCAATCCTTTCAGGGATTTTGGCAACCCTCTTTTTGACCAGTTCTTCAATGATTTCTTTTCCCAAAACCGGAACAATAAAAAAAGTCTCGGTTCCGGGGTCATTATAAACAAGGAGGGATATATCATTACCAATGAACACGTGGTGGCACGAGCGTCTGAAATCCGTGTGGCCTTGAGTGACAAGAGAGAGTTTGAGGCACGTGTGATCGGTGCAGATACAAAATCGGATCTGGCAATTATCAAAATTGATTCGAAACAGTTTTTACCTTTTGTCCCCATGGGACGGTCCGATGATTTGATGATTGGAGAACAGGTGCTGGCCATCGGCAACCCCTTTGGTTTGCGGCATACCGTAACCACCGGGATCATTAGTGCCTTGAATAGAAACATTCGGGCCGGAAAAAAGAAGGTGTACAGCGATTTTATCCAGGTAGACGCATCCATCAACCCCGGAAACAGCGGAGGCCCTCTTTTAAATATCAATGGATCTTTGATCGGAATCAACACGGCCATCTACCAGAAAGCAGAAGGAATCGGGTTTGCCATCCCCATTGATGATGCAAAACGAATTGTGGATGAATTGATTCGTTTCGGAAAAGTAAGACGCGGCTGGTTGGGGGTTTCTGTCCAGGAAATGAATTCACAGCTTTACCGTCATTTCAAACTCGACCGGAAAAAAGGAGTGCTGGTTGTCCGCGTGGTTGATAAAAGCCCCGCAGATGTCGCCGGGTTAATGAGGAGCGACGTCATTTTGGCCATCGGAGGTCACGAAGTAACCGGTAAAACCGACTTTCAGGGTCGAATGGCTTCTTATACCGTGGATAACAAAGTCCGTTTTTCTGTTCTGAGAAATGGGAAAATCAAGGAGGTCGAGGTCAAGGTTATCTCCATTCCCAAACAATATGTTGCAGAATTTACCCGTGAATGGCTGGGGCTTCAGGTTCAACAGAATAGCCCGGGTTTTGCCAGAAAAAACCGCCTGGGAACCAGCAAGGGAATGGTGGTGATGAACGTGGTTCCTAAAAGTGCCGGGGATAGAATAGGAATCAGTCCGGGAGATGTTATCCGGCAGGTGAATCAAGATAGGATTGATACGGAAGAAGATTATAATAAATCCATTGCTGGCCTGAGTAACCCGGACCGTATTCTGCTGCTGGTGCAAAGAGGGCGACAGGGTTACTATGTGACACTGGAACCTTAGAATGAAAGAAGCGGATAAAAAGGAAATTGAGTCCTTAAGAATCACCCTCCATAATCATGACTACCAGTATTACGTCCAAAATTCTCCCAGCATATCCGACAGGGAGTACGACGCTCTCTATCAACGCCTCAAAGAACTTGAAACAAAATACCCTCAATGGATAACTGAAGATTCCCCGACGCAACGGGTCGGCGGGAAAGTTGAGCAGAGGTTCAGGCAGATCACTCACCCCGTGCCCATGCTCAGCCTGGACAATACCTACAATGTCGACGAAGTGCGTGCCTTTCATCAGCGCATTAAAAAAGGGCTCCCTGATGTTGAAGAAGATTCCATTGAATATGTTGTTGAACTTAAGTTTGACGGGCTGGCCGTTGCTTTAACCTATGAAGATGGAAAACTGGTGCGCGGGGCGACACGGGGTGACGGTAAACAAGGTGAAGACATTACGGTCAACCTGAAAACAATTCGTTCCATTCCTCTGGAAATTCCAGCCCACCCCTTCAAAAAAATTGAAGTCCGGGGTGAAGTTTATATGCCGAAAAAAGAATTCCGAAGGTTGAATGCGATCCGCGAAGAAGAAGGGGAAACTCCTTTTGCCAATCCCAGGAACGCGGCCGCCGGAGCACTCAGGGTACTTGATCCTGCAATTACCAGCTCAAGGAAATTAGGAATTTTTATTTATACCGTGGGCTTTTTGGACAACGATAATTTCCAGACCCATTATGAACTGCAAAAAGCCCTCGCTTCTCTCAGGTTTCCGGTGAATGAGCACAACCGATTGTGCTCAAATTTTGAAGAGACCCTTTCTATCATCGAAGAATGGCGGAACAAAAAAAATGATCTGGATTATGAAGTCGATGGTCTGGTCATCCAGCTGAACTCTCTGGCTCACAGAAAAATGCTGGGGAGCACTTCCAAATTTCCCCGCTGGGCGGTGGCTTACAAATATGAAGCCGAACAGGCGGAAACGGAGATATTGGAAATCGTATGCCAGGTTGGCAGAACCGGTTCCATTACTCCTGTCGCAAATTTAGAACCGGTTTTTGTTTCCGGGTCCACGGTCAGCCGCGCCACATTGCATAATGAAGACGAAATCAGGCGAAAGGATATAAGGGTCGGTGATCGCGTTGTTATAGAAAAGGCAGGTGAAATTATTCCGAAAATTGTCCGGGTGATTGACTCTGGTAAAAAACGACAACCCCCATTTAAAATGCCGACAGTCTGTCCCGAATGTAAGACAGAAGTTTTCCGACCCGAGGGGGAAGCGGCCTGGCGATGTGTCAATGCGGCATGTCCTGCTCAGTTGAAAGAGCGTCTCAAACATTTTGCTTCTCGCAAAGCCATGGATATTGACCATTTGGGTCCCGCAGTGATAGAGCAATTAGTGGAATCGGGTCGTATCAAAAATTTTTCCGACTTGTATACCTTGAAACAGGATGAAGTAGCGCGTCTGGAACGGCTTGCCGAAAAATCCGCACAAAACCTGATAGAGGCTGTCGAAAAAAGTAAAACAGCCGGGTTGGCTCGATTGCTTTTCGGGTTGGGTATAAGGCATGTAGGGCAAAGAGCTGCTTCTATTCTCGCTCAAACCTTTCGATCTATAAAAGCTCTCAGGGAAACGCCGTACGAAGAAATGGAATCTGTAATGGAAATCGGCCCGGTTATAGCCGAAAGCCTGAAAAGTTTTTTTGACCAGAAAACCAACCTGCTGGATATAGAAAAACTGGAGAACATGGGAATCTCGGTTGAAGAGCAGGGAGACTCTCCAAAAGAGGGAGCTTTGAAAGGGAAACAATTTGTACTTACAGGAACTCTCTCAGAATTTTCAAGGGACGAAGCCAGGGAAAAGATAGAGTCGCTGGGGGGAAGGGTCACCTCGTCGGTTTCCAAAAAGACCGACTACGTGGTTGCGGGAAAGGATGCCGGATCGAAACTTGAAAAAGCAAAAAAACTTGAGATAACCGTTTGGGATGAAAAAGAATTTCAAAAACAGATTGAATCGGCTTGAGTTTTCTAGGAGGTGGACCGTTTCCTGGACGGGGGGCGCTTTCGCTGCGGCCTTTTCCCATTACGAGTCCGGTGGTTGGAACTCGGTTTTGCTTTGGGTGGCTGCGATTGGCGGCGTTTTTTCGCAGGGGGTTTCCCGGGTTTTTCTTTCAGAAACAGTTCTTCTTCAGCCCATGATACGGGTATTCTCTTTTTAAGGTAGGTCTCTACCCGTTCAAGATGTTGTGCGAAATCTTCGCAACATAATGTGATTGCGGTTCCTTTTTTACCTGCCCGGGCGGTTCGACCGATCCGATGGACATAATCCTCCGCGTCCTGGGGCAAATCATAGTTGATGACATGGGTGATATCATCGACATGCAATCCGCGCGAGGCAACATCGGTTGCAATGAGGATATAAATATTGCCCTTCTGGAAATCTTCCAGCACTTTTATGCGCGCTTTTTGGTGAAGGTCGCCGCTAATTTGTCTCGAATTGTATCCATTATGATTCAGTTTCCACTCCAGTTGTTCTGCTTCAACCTTGGTGTTGCAGAAAATAAGGATCTTTTTTCCTTCCTCCCTTTTTAACAATCCCAGCAGAAGGTTGAATTTTTCGTGCTGCCCGACGTGAAACAGGGATTGTTTAATCTCGTCGACTACGGCTTTCTCCGGTTCGATGACAACCTTGACGGGGTTGTTCATATGCTCATAGCAAAGCTCCATGACCCGGTAATTGAGCGTCGCCGAAAACAATAACGTTTGCCGCTTATTGTAGGGAGAACAACTGCGGAAGAGGTAACGCAAGTCTTGAATGAAACCCATGTCGAACATTCTGTCGGCTTCATCCACAACCAGCACTTCGATTCTCTTCAGGCTGAAAAAACGTTGTTTGTAAAAATCGATCAACCTTCCGGGAGTGGCTATGAGAATGTCTACTCCTGATTTGATCTGATTGCGTTGTTTTTCGTAATCAACACCGCCAATGATACATGCCGACTTAAAACCACAATATTTACCCAGTATCTTTGAATCATTTTCGATTTGCCGGGCAAGCTCACGGGTGGGAGCAAGAATCAACGCTCGCGGTCCCTCTTTCCCTTTTGGAGCCGGTCCGGGTTTGTTTTCCAGCAAGCGGGTAAAAAGAGTGATTAAAAAGGCCGCTGTTTTCCCGGTTCCGGTTTGAGCCTGGCCTGCAAGATCCTTTCGGGCCAGGGAAATAGGAAGCGAATTGCTTTGAATCGGGGTGCAGGTTTTGAATTCAGCCTCTCGAATCCCTTTTAAAACAGGTTCAGGGAGGGGCAAAGATTCAAAATTAATGAGTTCCAAATGAATACTCCAGAAATGGCTGGGGTTTTAGGGACCGTTTCCCTATCAATGGGAAAATGAATTTAGGTTGATGAGTCAATATTATTTGTATTAATAGGAGGGGGGACTTAAATTTCAATAGTTTGTACATCACCTTCATTGGCTGGAGTTATTATGCTGGGCTTGAGGTGCTTTTGCAACCTCAATTTCATTTTGCTTGACTTTCAAGGGGGGGAAATGTTTAAATTCTCCCTCGATTTTAGTTCCGGTCACGGCCCCGATCGACAACCTCTCCAAGCGGATTCCAACTAAGTTTTCTTAGATTTTTCAAAGGTTTTCATGGCTTTTGGGGTGCCGGAAAGAATGATGACAGCAACGGCTCGATCAGGGCAATGAGTTGATAACCTGTCATGTCTAATTGTTTGCCCGAGGTGTTTTTGTGATCGAACATGATGTGGTGATCGTAGGTGCAGGCCTTGCAGGAATGCGTTGCGCACTGGAGGTTTGCAAAGAACTTGATGTCGCCGTTTTAACCAAAGTTTATCCTTCCCGGTCGCATTCGGGTGCCGCCCAGGGTGGAATAGCCGCTTCCCTTGGCAATTCTGAGCCGGACAGCTGGGAAGAGCATATGTATGATACCGTTAAAGGCGGTGATTTCCTCAATGATCAGGATGCGGTTGAGGAATATGTAAAAGCGGCCCCGAGAGTCATCTACGAACTAGAGCACATGGGTTGCGTATTCAGTCGCACCCCGGAAGGAAAAATCGCCCAACGTAGTTTTGGCGGTCATTCGAAACCCCGCGCCTGTTTCTCCGCCGACCGAACCGGTCACGCCATTCTGCATGCTCTTCACGAGCAGCTGATGAAAAATTCCAAATCCGTAAAAATTTATAATGAGTGGTATATGCATTCCCTTGTTGTCGATGGGGATCGCTGCAACGGGGTTATTGTAAGCAATATTCAGACAGGGGAAGTCGAAGTCATCCGTGCCAAAGCCGTGGTCTTTTGCACCGGGGGTTATGGACGCGTATTTAAAATTACCTCCAACGCTTTTGCCAGCACCGCGGATGGCGTAATGGCCGCATTTGAAGTGGGGATTCCTCTTGAAGATCCCGAATTCGTGCAGTTTCATCCCTCGGGTCTATACCGGCAGGGTATTTTGTTTTCTGAAGCCGCCAGGGGTGAGGGAGGATTTTTGTTGAATGGAAAAGGCGAGCGCTTTATGGAAGCGTATGCCCCCTCTCGAATGGAGCTGGCGCCCCGCGATATTGTGGCGCGCGCGGAACAAAGTGAAATGGATGCGGGACGAGGTGTCAACGGAGAAGACTGCATTCATCTTGATCTGCGACATCTGGGCGAAGCTCGAATCATGGAACGCCTGCCGCAAATCAGGCAATTGGGAATTGACTTCATTGGGGTGGATTGTGTTAAAGACCCTCTGCCCATCCAGCCTACCGCGCATTACTCTATGGGAGGGATTCCCGTAGATATGAACTGTCACGTCATTCTCGATTCTGAAGGGACAAAGATGAATGGTTTTTTCGCGGCGGGCGAATGCGCATGTGTTTCGGTCCATGGCGGAAACCGGTTGGGAACAAATTCCCTTCTTGATGCCGTGGTGTTTGGCGAACGTGCCGGTAAATCTGTCCTTGATTATGCCAGGGGAAAAGACTTCGGTAACGTTAACGAAGGTCGGGAAAAAGCAAGGGTGTTGGAAAAGTTTGAGGATATTTTCCAAAGAGATGGTAGCGAAAGCTACAACCAGATCCGTGACGAAATGAAAGAGATTATGATGACAAACTGCGGTGTTTTCCGCGATGAAGAAAGACTGAAAGACTGCATAGAAACTCTTAAAGGACTGCGGGAGCGGTTCAAAAAAGGTAAAGTAACGGATAAGGGAAAACTGTTCAATACAGAGATTTATGAAATTATGGAACTGGGTAATATGCTGGGCATGGCAGTGATTATAGCTACCGCTGCATTAAGAAGGCAGGAAAGTCGCGGTGGGCATTTCCGCACTGACTTCCCGAAACGCGATGACGAAAAATTCCTGCACCACTCCATGGTTTATGATTCGCCGGATGGGTTGGACATAAAAACCAAGCCAGTGGTAATTACTAAATATCAACCTGCTGAAAGAACTTATTGATGGCAACATTCAGGATCAAACGGTTCAATCCGGAAAAACAGCCCGAACCTTACTTCGAAGAATTCCAACTGGATATTCCTCATGGCGCCACCCTTCTGGATTGCATGAATGAGATCAAGTGGACTCTCGATGGCAGTCTTTCGTACCGCATGTCCTGTCGAAGCGCTATTTGCGGTTCATGCGCGGTCAAGGCAAACGGCCATGCCTTACTGGCCTGTCAACGCCAGGGAGAACACCTTCTGCAAAACGATGACACGATCACACTGGAACCGCTTGGAAATATGAAGCCCATCAAAGACCTTGTTGTGGACTTCACCCCTTTCTGGGACAAGGTCAATAAAATAAAACCGTATCTGGAACCAAAAGAAGATCCTCCGGAAAAAGAAAGACATCAGTCGCAGGAAGAGTTTCGCCTGATAGATGACTCCAGCACCTGCATCATGTGTGGGGCCTGCTATTCCGACTGCAATACTTTGGAGGTGGATGATAATTTCCTCGGACCCGCAGCACTGGCAAAAGCGCAGCGGTTTGTCGGTGATTCCAGAGATTCCAAAACCCTGCAACGGGTGCGGGACCTGAGTGAGCCGGGGGGCATATGGGACTGCACCCATTGCGCCGAATGTGTGGAACGGTGTCCGAAACCGGCACGTCCTTTCGACCGCATTAAGGAAATCATGACGGTTGCCCTGGAACAGGGAGTGCACAACAATAACGGGGCCAGGCACGCACTTTCTTTCACCAATTCGGTTAAAAGAAGCGGCACGCTTGATGAAAACAGGATCGCACCTGAGTCCGTAGGAATATTTAATATTTCGGGTTTGATCGGACTGATTCCCATCGGACTCAGAATGCTGCTCAAAGGAAAAATCCCACCGATCTTTCATAAATCGATTGAAGAGGTAGATGACGTCAAACGCATATTCAAGGAGTTGGATCAATGAAGTTCGCCCTTTTTACCGGATGTGTCGCCAAAGGGGCGACTCGAGAGCTGATGCTCTCCACCACCAAAGCCGCAGAAGGTTTGGGATTTGAATTTGTCGAAATGAAAAGCGCATCCTGCTGTGGCGCGGGAGTGGTTTCAGAAAAAAGTCCCCTGCTGGCAGACGCCTTGAACGCCCGTTCATTTTCAATTGCCGAAAAACAGGGGCTGGACATCGTAACCATTTGTTCTACCTGTCAGGGAACCCTGAAGAAAACCGAAGCGCATCTAAACGAAAGCAAAGAGTATAAGGAAAAGGTAAACGACATCCTCGAAGATGGGGGACACCAGTATAACGGCAAGACAAAAATCAAACATTTTGCCAACATCCTCGCCACGGAAGAGGGAATGGCAAGATTGAAATCGCGAATCAAAAAACCTTTAACGGGATTAAAAGTCGCGGCGTTTTATGGGTGTTACGTTTTGCGTCCCTCTGAAAGGTCAGACTTTGATAATCCGGACAACCCTACGGGTATGGAAGAAATTTTCGAGGCCCTGGGGGCGACGCCGGTTTATTATCCCAGCCGTGTAAAATGTTGCGGGTTTCCCATCGTCATGATGAACAAAAACGCATCCCTCGGTATGTCCGGCAACGCGTTGCAGGATGCCATCGAACACGGAGCCGATGTGGTAGCTACCGGGTGTCCGCTATGCCATTTAAGCCTCGACTCTTATCAGCCCGAAATTGAGTTGCTGCAAAAGAAAAACCAGTCCATCCCCATCCTGCATTTGCCGCAGCTCGTTGCCCTGGCTCTGGGCTACACGCCAACCCAACTGGGAATGGACACGCACATTGTCTCCACACTCAAAATCAACCAGATCCTATCCGGTTCCCATTCCGCTGCCCATTAAATACGGTTTTTTCCCAACTCCAAACCGGGTCCCCTCCGCTGAATGAAAATAAGCGGATTGCTTGTTTCGACAGATCTAAAGCGTTAATATCTTCCAGTGGAAACGCTCTTCAAAAAACAAATCACTGTTCTTATAATTGGATTTGCTGTGTTCTGCGGCATCCTGATCATGCCGGCTCCAGGTGGAATGACGGAAAGCGCACAGCGTATGTTGGCCGTGGTTTCATTGATGGCGATCTGGTGGGTGGGAGAGGGGACCTCGCTTGCCGCAACGGCAATGTTACCGCTGGCCTTGTTTCCCCTTCTTGGCATCATGCCGAGCAAACAGGTTGCTTCCAGTTACGCCAACCACCTTATCTTTCTCTTTCTCGGCGGATTCATGATCGCTCTCGCCATGGAGAAATGGAATTTCCATAAACGCCTTGCGTTATGGATCATCTCGGCGATGGGTACGCAGCCAAAACGCATCGTTCTTGGATTCATGATCGCCACGGCGTTTTTGTCGATGTGGATTTCCAATACCGCGTCAACCATGATGATGCTGCCTGTTGCAATGGCAGTGGTGAGGCAAATCGCTTCCGGATCATCCCTTGAGGGGGAAAGAAATCAGGAGTCGCAAATAAAAATTGAAAAGGGACTGGGATTGGTCTTAATGCTGGGTCTGGCCTACTCGGCCAGCATCGGCGGAGTAGGAACACCGATTGGCACACCCCCGAATATAGTCTTTGCTGGATTCTATAAAAAAATGTTTCCGGATAACCCGGACATCAACTTTTTTCAGTGGATGACTTTGGCTATTCCCATCGTCCTGGTATTTATTCCCCTTACCTGGGTGTATCTTTGCCGGTTTGTTTCACCTTTTCCAATCAGCCAGATCGAAGGCGGGGAAAGCGGGATCATTAAGCAGGAGCTGGATGCCCTGGGATCCATGAGTCGGGGGGAAAAAATAGTGGCAACCGTTTTTTGCCTTACTGCCTTGCTATGGATTTTCAGGCGACCCATTGCCCTGGGTGATTTCATAATTCCGGGCTGGTCACAATTGTTTCCACATCAAAAGTTTTTGCATGACTCCACGGTAGCCATGGTGATGGGACTGTTGCTGATGGTGATGCCGGTTAATGGTGGTCTTGCCCTGGAACGTAAAACGGAATGGTTTGTTTTGGACTGGAAAACCGTTCAAACTAAAACTCCCTGGGGAATATTGATTTTATTTGGCGGTGGTTTCGCCCTGGCAGCGGGGTTCGGAGTGAGTGGGTTGGATAAATGGATTGGAGCTCAATTGACCGCTGTTTCAAACTGGCCGTTGTGGATGACTGTCCTTGCAATTTGTATTGGGGTTACTTTTTTAACCGAACTGACTTCCAACACCGCTACGACTACGATGATTCTTCCCATTCTGGGAATGGCCGCGGTAGCGGCAAAAATCCATCCGTTGTTTCTTATGGTTCCCGCGACATTGGCAGCTTCGTTTGCGTTTATGCTGCCGGTGGCGACGCCTCCCAATGCGATCGTTTTTGGCAGCGGTTGGGTGAGTATTCCCAGGATGTCGAAAGCGGGTTTGATCCTCAACCTCATCGGTGCGGGAATTGTTACTTCCGCGGTATTGGTTTTAGTCAATGGCCTGCTGCTTTAACCCGAAGGGGCACGCCATCTGAGAACGGGTTTTCTTGCCGCGTGCGCTTCGTCGGGGCGGGAAACTTTTGGAAGGCGCGGTGCACCTTGAGAACTTTCCGGGTTTTCATGTCCCTTTTTAGCAATGGACTTCATCGCCTCGATAAACATATCGAGAGTTTCTTTCGATTCGGTTTCCGTTGGCTCGATCATCAAAGCCCCTTTTACGATCAAGGGAAAGTAGACGGTCGGGGGATGGAATCCATGATCAATGAGTTCTTTTGCGAAGTCCATGGTTGTGATGCCCTGGCCTTTATCGTTGAACACACATTCATGCAGGCTGGCTCCCGTGAAGGGAAGGTGGAACGTGTCTTTTAATTTTGCGCGGATATAATTGGCGTTCAAAACCGCAGACTGCGCGGCTTTTAGAATTCCCTCTGCTCCGAGAGTTCGAATGTAAACGTAGGCTCTCAGCAGCATACCAAAATTTCCGTTGAACACTTTCAGTTTGCCGACACTATCCGGACGGTCGTAATTTAAAAAATATTTATGCCCTTTTTTTTCTATAACCGGTTTGGGTAAATAGGGTTCGAGAATATTTTTGATACAGACGGGGCCTGCTCCCGGGCCGCCTCCCCCGTGGGGCGTTGAAAACGTTTTGTGCAGATTTATATGCAGCACGTCTATTCCCATATCCCCCATCTTGACAATTCCCATGACCGCATTGAGGTTGGCGCCATCACAATAAACAAGGCCCCCTTTGCTGTGTACGATATCGGTTATTTTTAGAATGTCTTTCTCGAACATTCCCAGCGTGTTGGGATTGGTCAGCATGATTGCAGCAGTTTCCTCGTCCATTGCTGCTTCGAGTTTTTCAATGTCGATTAACCCTTCCGAATTAGACGGGATCTGTACCGATTTATAACCGCAAAGAGTGGCACTGGCCGGGTTGGTGCCATGGGCTGAGTCGGGAAGCAAAACTTTTTTCCGGGGATTCCCCTTGGCCGTATGATAAGCCTGGATCATCAGCATTCCCGCAAACTCTCCCTGCGCCCCTGCGGCAGGCTGCAGGCAGGCATGGTCCATGCCGCTTATTTCTTTAAGGCACTCTTGCAATTCAAAGATGAGTTGCAGGCTTCCCTGCGAGTCATCATCAGGGGAAACGGGATGGTGTCCTGCAAAGCCGGGCAAACGTGCCAGGGTTTCGTTTATTTTCGGATTGTATTTCATTGTGCAGGAACCCAGTGGATAAAAATTAGTGTCAATGCTGAAGTTCCATTGCGACAATCTTGTGAAGTGACGAACGACATCAAGTTCGCTCAATTCAGGCAGTTCCTTAACAGGCTCACGGATTTCATCGGCAGGAAGCAGGGTCTCCAATTCGATTTCCGGAACATCGCAGGAGGGGAGAGAATAGGCCTTGCGACCGGGAGATCCCAGTTCAAAAACGACAGGTTCTTCGAAAATCAAACCCGTGGTGGCTGCTTTTGAGGCGGATGGATTATTTTTTAGGTTGTTCATGGCAAATTTGTTCGGATTTTAAAAAATTTTCGAGGGTGTTGATGACGGTTTCGGGTTCCAGGTTATCCTGGTGTCGGTCATCGAGTATGATGCTGTTCGGATGCCGGGGTCCCCATCGTTCTATTTCTCCATGCTTGAAAATAACGCATGCGGGTTTTTCCACTGCCGAGGCCAAATGCATGATGCCCGTATGATTGCAAAAAAGAAGATCGCATTGTTGTATCAAAAGCGCAAGTTCTTTTGTTTTGACCAGGGGTAATAGTCGGGGTTGGAACTGCATTTCTGCAATATTCGATCTCAGCCCCTCCTCTTCTCCGGGCCCATTAATCAACCAGATGTCAGCGATCTTGTTTTTCAGGATGTGTTCTATTACTTTCTGAAATTTTTTCCATTGCCATCCCCATTCAGGAATTCGTGTGCCCGTTTTTACAAGCAGAAGGGGCCGTTCTCTTTTTCCTGAGTTCATGATCTCGTTAATTCTGTTTTCATCTCGAGCACTGAAGTAAATCCTCGGTTTGTGGATGATTTCGGGTACTCCCATATGCTCGAGAAGCGCAAGGTTGTTTTCGATTTCATGACGGGGAGGGGTTTCGATGGGAAGCCTTATATGGTATTTCCAGGGGTTTTGTGGGTGAATGTAACCCGCAATCATTTTTGCATTAGAACATAACGTAAAAAATGTGGCGGTAGCGCTGAATTTTTTATTGAGTGTGATGGCCAGATCAAACTTTTCCCTGCGGGAATCACGAATAGCTCGCCAGAATCTCCGACGCCTCATTAAAATGATCTTATGCAGGTTGGGATTGTCCTGTAGGATTCCCCCCTGAATGGGGTTTACCATGGCAGTGATTTTTAAATGGGGAAAAGAGCTTTTTAAAGATTCATAAACTGGTGTGGATAATACAACATCTCCCAATCGATCAGAACGAATCACCAGCACTTTGGAAATTTTGGAGAAATCCAGAGGCAGGGGAGCCAGGGGCACCTCTTTACTGGCAAACAGTCCAAAAATTTTCCAGAGAGTGTTTTTTATATGGTACTCGGCGGATCGTAAAAACTTCTTCATGCTTGATTTAAACTCTTACGGAGCGGTGTTCGATCCGGAGAAAGTAGTCGCTGGTTTCAAAAAATGTGATGGTTTGCCCTAATCCAGAGGAAGGGCTTCGTCAATTAGCATAACGGGAATATCGTCACGAATGGGGTATTTCAAACTGCAGGTTTTACAGTCGAGGCTTTCTTCGTTAGCTCCCATTTCAAGGTCGCCTTTGCATTTGGGGCAAACCAGAATATCCAGCAATTCTTTGTCAATTCCCATAACTACACTCCGCTTAGTTGTTGCTGTTTTGGTTGGATCGAATGGTTTCAAAAACTTCTTCTGCGGTCACCTGTTTCATGCATTCATTGGTTCCAAGAGGACATTTCCTTTTCCAGCAGAAACTGCAGGACAGCAATTTATAAACGGTTCCATGATGGAGCCCGTAAGCACCATTTCGTGCTGGATCCGTAGGGCCAAACAACGACACCGTGGGGATGCCCAACGCTGCGCAAAGATGTAACGGTCCCGAGTCACAACTTACCAGTAGTGTGAGGTGTTTGTAAAGGGATATGGATTCTTTAATCGTCGTGGGGGGGGCGACCCAGCATTTTTGTTTCATGGAGGCCGCGATCCGCTCTGTCTTTTGTTCTTCACCTGGTCCCCAGGTCAATAGTATAGAGCAGTTCATTTCAACGGCTATGCGGTCTGCTAATTCTGCAAACCGTTCCAGATCCCAAAGTTTGCTTTCGAATCCCGCTCCCGGGTTGATACCTACGATGGGTTTGTTTGTGAGTTCGGAATTGCTTTGGAAAAAGTCCTCTACCTTGGGGGAAGGAGCTGAAGGGAGAGGAAACTGCTTCACTTCTTTTTGAGTGTTTAAGGCCGATTGCACCAGGGTCAGATACATGTCGACGACATGAATTCCACTTCCGATAGCAGGGCCTTTTTTATTGGTAAACACCGAACTGATCTTTTCCTTGCAGTTTTTTTTGTGGAATCCAACTTTGATGCGCGCCCCGCTCGCCATTGCTACCAGACCGCTCTTTATCAGGCCGTGAAAATCAAAAGCCATATCAAATTTATGTTGCCGCAGACTTTTTATTGTTTGCAGGATTTCCTTAAGGGTTTCCCGGTTCCAGTTTTTGCGCCAGAATTTGGTGCGCAGGGTAATGATTTCGTCAATATCCGGGTTTTCATGTAAGAGTTCCTGATACCGTTCTTCAACTACCCAGGCAATAAAAGCATCAGGGTATTCCTGTCTCAGGGTACGAGCGGTGGGCAGGGCATGGACGATATCCCCCAAAGAACTCAGTTTAATGATAAGAAAATTTTTTTGGCTCTTTGAACTCATTTGACCAGGAAAGTCATGGTTTAATATATTTCAATATCCTGCCATAGATCCGGTAACCCAAATAGCCCATGGCGCTGCCAAATATCATCCCGCCAAAAACATCGGATGGGTAATGAACTTTTAAATAAACTCTCGCATAGCAAACGATCAATGCCAAAGCAAAGACCAGTAATGTTGTATTGCGGAAACACAGGCTTAAAAGAGTTGCCGCGGCAAATGAATTTACCGCGTGGTTGGAGGGAAAAGAAAAACTGTTGGAACAACTGACAGCTCCTATTATGTCAGGTGGCAGGACATGGCAAGGGCGAATTCGCTGAATGCCTTCCTTTAAAATATTATGTCCTATCGCATCGGCCAGGCCAATTGCGATGGCTGCGGCGATAAGGAAAGCCAGTCCGCGTTTTTTGTATGTTCCAAGGAGAGCCAAAAAGCAGATCAGGCCGGGTAGATAAAAGTTTTCCTTTACCGTAACAAACAGCATGAACTTATCCATCATTCGGGATTGAAAATGCTGGTTGATCCAGTAGAATAGCGAAAGATCGAAATCGTGGATGGTAATCGTTCCTTAGAAAATAGAGGAAATACAAGTAATAATTGGATTTTATGAAGCTTTGTGCGTTCAGTCAACCCCTTCTCATATAGGATCTGAATACTCAGACCCGCGGCTCGAAGTTTGTAATGAGTGATATCGGCCTGCCGGTTTCATGGTGATTTAATTAATTTTAGGAATGGAAAGAAATAACGAAAACGCGGTAATTCTTTTTGCGCGCGACCCGGTTTTGGGTCAGGTTAAAACCCGGTTGAGTTCTTTTCTCGACGATGAAACCATTCTCAGGCTTTATATCTGCTTTGTTGAGGACAGCCTGGAAAAAATAAGAAGAGTGGACAATGCCGATAGTTTCGTGGGAGTCTTTCCGGAAAACCATTCCGGTTTCTTTAACGGAACCGTGCATTCTGGTATGAAGGTTTTCGCGCAACAGGGCCATGACCTGGGAGAAAAAATGCGATCGGCTTTTGCCGACCGGTTTAAGGAAGGGTATAGCAAGGTGGTTGTCATCGGTTCGGATAGCCCTTCCTTGCCCCGGACTTATATTGATAAGGCATTTGCTTCGGAAAAGGATTTAGTCCTGGGCCCCAGCACGGATGGAGGCTATTATCTGATCGCTATGACAGGAAGCGTTTTTGAAGTGTTTGCGGGAGTTCCCTGGGGAACTGAAAAGGTTTTGGAAGAAACATTAAAGAAGGTTAAGGGCGCAAACATCTCTTTAGAATTGTTACCCGTCTGGTACGATGTGGATTTGCCTGAAGACTTGAGGTTTCTTAAAACCCACCTGGCTCTTATTGACCATTCCGGTCTTGGTGACGGTGGTAATACCAAAAAACTAATTGATGAATTGTCGTTTTAACAAGGGTGGTCCTTAAAGATGAAGCTTTGCAAATATTCAGACCCGGATTACAAAGATGTGATCGGCGCTTTGGTTAACAGGTCGAATAAGGACCTGTTTGTTCAAGATGAAACGGTTCGAAAAATTTTAAATGGTGTCAAAGAAAAGGGCGATGCAGAGGTATTAAGGCTGACCCATCAGTTCGATCGTCATACCTTGCCGTTGGAAAAAATCCGGGTGACCTCCGAGGAAATAAAAGCGGCTTATAACGGATTGAACCCGGAAGAGCTCGATGCGTTGAAAGAGGCTGCGAACAGGATCCGGTTGTTTCATGAAAGGCAAAAGCAGGACTCCTGGACTTATGAAGAGAACGGAATCTCCCTCGGCCAGATGGTCAGGCCTTTGGAAGTGGCGGGAATTTACGTTCCGGGAGGCAAGGCTTCTTATCCATCTTCCGTTTTGATGAATGCGATTCCCGCAAAGGTGGCCGGTGTTGAGCGGATAATCATGTGCTCTCCGTTTCCAGAGGGCCAGACACGGCCTCATGTTCTCGTTGCGGCCGATCTGGCCGGGGTTACGGAAATTTTTAAAATAGGGGGAGCCCAGGCGGTAGCAGCCATGGCTTTCGGCACAGATACAATACCCCGGGTGGATAAAATAGTGGGGCCCGGAAACATATTTGTCGCTTTGGCCAAAAGGCTGGTTTTTGGAATTGTGGATATAGATATGATCGCCGGTCCCAGTGAAATTTTGATCATTGCAGATCATTCCGCCGATCCCGCTTTTGTCGCCGCCGATTTATTGTCCCAGGCGGAACATGATGAAGACGCGGTTCCCATTCTGGTGACCTCCGATGAAAGTCTTGCAGAGAAGGTAGGGAAAGAACTGGAAAAGCAGGTCGAAGCCCTGAGCAAGAGGCATATCGCCAAAGTTTCCTTGAAGAATAACGGTTATTCGATAGTTGCGGAATCGCTTTCGGAAGCAGTGAATATCGCCAATCAAATTGCCCCGGAGCACCTGGAACTTTCCGTGGAAAACCCCATGGAGTGGGCCGAAAAGATCCAAAACGCAGGAGCTGTATTTTTGGGACATTATACCCCCGAAGCCATGGGAGACTACCTCGCAGGCCCCAATCACGTTTTACCCACCAGCGGTACGGCACGGTTTTCGTCACCCCTGGGAGTCTACGATTTCATCAAACGAACCAGCCTGATTTCCTATTCCAAAGAAGCACTGGAAAAATGTTACAAAACTGTTACATTGCTGGCAGAAATGGAGGATCTGGGTGCCCATGCAAATTCGGTGAAAATGCGGCTGGATGGGCCCGATAAAAAATCCTAAAAACATTATATTTTAAGGGTTGCGGGGGTCGATTTTGACTTGACACATAGTAAAGGCTATGATTTAATCACCATCATTTTGGGCACTTGTGCGCCAAAAAGCAGCCCGGTTGGAGGGTTTTAAAAACCCTTATAAAAGCGTAAGTTGCAGACTTTATTGGTTTTATTTTAATTCTGCTGCCAGGCTTTTTGAGCGGGCCCTTGTCACATGAGGAGGTTTTTGTTGGCGAGGTTATTGTGTTTGGTTGTTTTTTTTAGCGGGACTGAGAAAGAGAATCAAGTTTGAGTGAGTTTATATATATAGGTACCTAATCAAGTTATGTATTACTAGCACGGATCCCGATCAGATCCAAAAGGAGGTTAAAGCTATGTTGGGGAAAAACACACGTAGTATCGGGGCATTATCTCTGGGGTTGGTACTGGCAGTAGCCATTTACCTGGTCCCGGGAATGACCGGCATTGCGGATGCCAAGGAGGCATTTGCAGAGCAAGTCTTCGCTGAAGAAGCTTTTGCTAAGGAAGTTCAGGCGGAAGAAGCTGTTGAAGGCGAGGGCGAACCGGAAATTGAGTGGAGCCAGGACGTTTTCTATAAGGACTGGGAAGGCAATCCGCTTAAAGGGCCGGTAAGTGGACATCCGGCGCCGGAATTAGGCCCGACGGACTACAACACTTATGAATTTGCGCCCAGCCGTATTATTCTCTGGGTGGCAAACCAGCAGCATCTCTATTTTGGTAGTTTCGTCCTTGCGGTTCCGATCTTCTGTATGATTATCGAGTTCATCGGAATTCGTGTTAAAGATGAAGATCCGGTAATGGCGGCGAAGTATGACAGGCTGGCACATGACCTGATGAAGGTCAGTCTGACCGCTTACTCCTGGACCGCTATTCTGGGTGGTGTTCTCCTCTTTACATTTATCACCCTGTTCCCCGGATTCTTCAAGTACATGGCAGGGATTTTCCGCCCTGTAATGCACGTTTACGCGCTCATGTTCCTGGCGGAATCTGGAGTTCTCTATGTTTATTACTATGGTTGGGACAAGATGAAGGAAGACAAGTTCCTCAAATGGGTTCATTGTAGTCTTTCGGTTCTCCTCAACCTGATCGGAACGGTTCTGATGTATCTGGCCAATTCCTGGGCGACCTTCATGCAGGCTCCCGGCGGAATTGACTCGCAAGGCCGTTTCCTTGGAAATATCTGGCACGTTATTCATTCCACGCTTTGGAACCCGGTTGGGGTTCATCGTATTCTCGGAAACATCGTTTTCGGTGGTGGAATCGTTGGTGCGTATGCCGCTTATCATTACCTCACAGCCAAAAACGAAGAAGAAAGAGCTCATTACGACTGGGTTTGTTATGTCGCGATGTTCATCGCTATCTTCGGTTTGATTCCGCTGCCTTTCGCAGGGTACTGGTTGATGAAAGAGGTGTATGCTTTCCGTCAGCAAATGGGTATTACCCTGATGGGCGGCATCATGGCCTGGTTGTTTATCATCCAGGCGGTAATGATTGGTCTGCTGTTCTTCGGCGCGAATTCCTATCTGCATAATGGTATGTCGAGGGTTAAGGGATCGCATCGATATATGAAGTATTGTAAATACATGGTTCTTCTTCTGATCTGTTGTTTCACCATGTGGATGACTCCTCATACGATCGTTATGACCCCTGCTGAATTGAAGGCAATGGGTGGTGCGCAGCATCCGGTCGTTGGGCACTTTGGTGTAATGTCAGCCAAGAACACAGCGGTTAACCTGATGATTACCTGTACGGTTCTCTGTTTCCTTCTGTATCAGAGAGCGAATAAGAAGATCACGGTGCCATGGGCAACCGTGGGTAACTGCTGGATCACAGCCATCTTTATCGGGGCGGCTGCCAATATCATCTTCCTGGGCGTATATGGTTACTTCCTTCCTGCTAACCAGCGGGTAGGGCTTTCCGTGCCTCAGGTGACATCTACTCTTACGACTCTGTTTGCGGGAACCGCGATCAATATCTCCATGTTTAAAGATTCCGAATCTTATGGTGATATCCAGTGGGGCACGCAGTCCAAGGTTGGAACTTACGCCATTTTCCTTCTGGCGATTTCCTTCACCTGGTTGATGGGTCTCATGGGTTATATCCGTTCAGCGGTGCGCCTGTTCTGGCACGTGACGGAAGTTGTTCGTGATAACTCTGCGGATGCATACACTCTGACAATTGGTGAGGCGGGTAAAATGCTTACCTTCAATGCCTTGTTTGTTTGGGTGCAGTTCGTTGTGGTTTTCTGGGTAGGTAGTCTGACTGCCAAGAAAATTCCGGCCAAGGCTCCAGAGGGGGTTCCGGTTCCGGCGCAACAGCAACAATAACTATTATAATTTTGGATTGGGCTCCACAATACTCTGTGGGGCTCAATTCCGATTTAATCTGAGGGTATAGGAGAGAGAGGGAAAATGTTACCAGAGCAGCATGACATATTATTTTCGTTTCTATCGATACTGTTTGCCACTTTTGGTGTTTTTGTATTTGGCAATGTTATCCAAAATTGCAGGGAGAGGGAAGGTCTGAATACCACCTTATGGGGTGGTATTTTTGGTATCTTCGCCATCACCTTGTTCTTGATGACTGTTCATATGTTCAGTCTGGTTCAGAGAGACCAGTTGATATTCTTCTTTTCAACTTACATCTGGACCATTCTCTTGTTGCTTCTCGTTTGGGGGGTTTTCTTCAAGAGTAATAAAATTGAAAGCCAATCGCCTCCGATCATTCGGGGGTTCTTCTTCTGGACCACGGTATCCGTACTGTTGGCGGGTTACACCAACTGGTTGCCGCAACAGCGTAGTGATCCACCCCCAAAGGAAGCAGCGGTTGTGGGTGACCTCACTATGGAAGAATTTGCTGAAATGGGGCGTGTAATTATCTTTGGCGCGAAACAGGTTGCCGGTCAGAAGTCAATTGGTAAGGGCCAGTGTCCCCTGTGTCACACTTTTGAAGCGGGTAACAATATAGGTCGTTGTCCGAACCTGTTTGGTGTTGAGAAAAGAAGTCATGAACGCGTAAAAGAAGAAAGATATGCAACCAGCCCAGTAGCCATTGGCGAAACCGAGCCGGCTGCAGGAATTGTTAAAGGTAAATACGATCAAATCCCAGAGGAATACAAGCGCCAGCACGGACCGGACGAGTTGACGGGTGAGGACTATATTCGTGAATCTCTGATGTGTCCCACTTGCTACGTGGTTAAGGGATATGGTAAGGCTGGCGATACCAAAAGCCCGATGCCGGTTATCACTAAGCCGCCTATCAGCTTGAGCCGCACCGAAGTGAACGCGGTTATTGCTTATCTTCAGTCAAAAGACACCCCGGGTGAGTTTGCGGCGGTGACGGTTCCATTACCGCAGGATGATGCAGGAAACACCGGCGGTGGTGATGCGACTGCTGAAGAGGATAGTGGTGGAGATGAAGAAGGCCCGGTTTTTGTTACAGGTAAGGAGGATATCCAGACCATGATCAATACCCTGGGCTGTCCTCTCTGTCACACGATTCCGGGTGTTGAGGGTGCTATGGGCCAATTGGGGCCGGTTCTTCATGAGAAGATAAATGCTCCCAAGAGGATCAAAGATCCTAACTACAAGGGTAAAGCTACCAACACCAAGGAATATGTCAGGGAATCGATACTGGAACCTGGTGCGTATGTGGTGTTTAACGAAGAAGCCGGAGAATCTTTTCCGGATGGTTTAATGCCTACAACCTTCTCAGAGCAACTTTCAGTTCAGGCGCTCGATAAGCTTGTAGACTTTATTAGTCAGACCGAACCCCCGGCTGGCAGTTAATATAGGAGACAACAATGAATAAATCTTTAGTAAGTTTCTTGGTATTTGTTGTCGGCCTAGCGGTGTTTCATAACGCTATATTTCCTATCTTTACACCGAAGGAGGTCGGCTGGATTCTTAACAGATACGTTTACTTTCTGTTGTTCGTGGCGTATTTGATCATTACCAACTTGGCACTCAAACTCAAACCACCGATTGCAATGATGGGGATGTTTGTCTGGTTGATAGGTTTTTATTTTTACAAATTTGTTTTGTACCCACCTATTCCCTGGACTCTTTTCATCACTTACATGGTGATGTGGTCTATCGGAACCTTTCTTTTCATCAGTCAGGATCCGGAAACGTTTCGAGAGTTCAGGAAGCCGATTGTAAAAACAATCGTAGGTGAGTACAAATTAGCAAGGATTATTGTGTTTACGGCATTGCCTATTCTTGTGGGAATGGCTACATACAATGCAATTTATCCAAGTTATCTGGAGCCAGTTGAGTTGAGGACGGTTCATCCCGCGCCTCCTGCCACCACCAAGGTGCATGGTAAAACTTATCCGCTGGAGTCCACTAACAATCCTTTCCGCGTTGATGAGCAGGATAACTATAAGGACAGTTTTCCTTTCCTCGATGCGGACAAGCAAGAGTACATGAAGTATGTGACGGAAGGCGGTACGATTTTCTTTCAAAACTGCCACTATTGTCATGGTGATCAGCTGAATGGATTGGGGATGTTTTCGCATGTATTCAACCCCACTCCTGCTAACTTCATTGATCCGGGTACCATCGCCATGTTGCAGGAAGCATTTCTGTTCTGGCGGGTGTCAAAGGGCGGACCAGGTCTGCCCAACGAGTCCACCCCCTGGTCCTCAGCAATGCCTCCCTGGGAAGAGCATTTGAAAACCGAAGAAATCTGGAAAGTCATTCTGTTTGAATACTGGTACACAGGCTGGCATCCAAGAACTTTCGGTACAGAATCCTCTACCGCAGGTGGTGGGGAATAACTTGAACTTAACGGTTACAAACCTAAACATATGGAAATGACCATGACAAAGAATAAAAACAACATAAAACGCCTGATTTTTTCATTCTTGGCAGTCGCGCTAATCGCGATCCCGGGAACGGCCATGGCGGCTATGCCCGATCCGATAAAAAAGGATATGCTGGAGAAGGGAAAAAAGGTTTATTTTAAACGATGTGTCTGGTGTCACGGTGTGGAAGGGGGCGGTGACGGCCCTTCTGCAGAGCGCCTTTACACTCGACCGCGAAACTTTATTCAAGGAACATTCAAAATCCGGTGGACGGATTCAGGCGAATTGCCCTTGGATATTAACTTGATCAACACGGTCAAAAATGGACTTCAAGGTTCTGCAATGCCCGCTTGGGGTGAATTCCTGGCAGAAGATGAAATCCTTGCGGTTGTTCAATTCGTAAAAAGTCTGGTTCAGGATCGAGACTGGAGCGATGAGGACGAAGAGGTTAACAATGTAATAGGAGGGTCAGCTACCTCAAGTTCATCAGTCGGAGCGATTGGTGCTGATGTTGGAAAGGGTCCCTTGGGAAATCCACCCTGGGCGGAGACAAAAGGACCGTACCATTTGGGAGTACCCCAGGAGCATATTGATGCGGGTAAGGAACTCTTTATGAAAAATAAATGTTGGGAATGTCATGGTGGCGAAGGCCGTGGAGATGGCAACCCGACAATGAAGGATGATTGGGGCTTCCCAATTGTTGCGGCGAACTGGCAGCAATGCTGGAACTTCCGTGGGGCTCGTAGAGATCCCTTCAATCCTTTTGTTATCGCTCGAACTATTTCAACGGGACTGAATGGCACCCCAATGCCTAACTTCCGGGAGCAATTGACCGGAACTGAAAGGTGGCAATTGGCGGCTTTCGTTAATTCCCTTTGTCCCAGGAAGAAAATCGATCCACTGACGAACAAACCAGTACCAGATTTTCTAATTCAGTCAGTTTATACGGAAGGGCCAGTTGTACCAAAGATCGACGATCCAAGCTGGCAATCACCTGACACTGACGATCGAATCGTTCCAGCTCCTGAGGAACAAAAAGAAAACCCAAAAAGGCATCATATTGCCATGGCGGGTCAAATCACACGTGGTAAGCGTAACTTCGATCCTAAAGCGGATAACCTCTGGGTAACATCCCGCTGGAGCGCGGAAGAGCAGGCTGTATACTACCTCGTTGAATATGACCTGCGTTTCATGTCTACAGATCCTGAGTACCCGGATGCGGTCGCAATCCAATGGCCCGCCAAACTCCAGGATTTGTTTGGTGCGGAAAAACCCTACTTCATTTACGGGGATTCCAAAAAACCGGTTGATATCTGGAAAGCCAGTTTTCTGGCCAAGGATTATAATGCAACGAATGCTCCAAATGAAAAAGGCTATCAGTTGGACATGAGTGTTAAAGAGTTTGTTGCAAACGGGTTTGACGCGGTTAAAGACAAGGAGTCTGAAGGAAAGGTGGAGGTAGTTGATTCAATCTTCCATCAGGGCCGTGTCAAGGTCATGTTCAAAAGGTCATTGACAACGGAGGGTGAATTTGATGTTCAGATTCCGTCTGAGCAGTTCATTCCGGTAAGTTTCATGCAATGGGCAGGTCGAGATAAAGAGCATGATGAGCATATGGCTATCTCTACCTGGTACTACACCATCTTGAAACCTGCGTTACCTGCGTCTCTTTACTACATGCCCCCCATCGTTGGATTTGTTTTTATCTGCTTCCAAGGCTGGTTGGTATGGATGACCAAGCGAACACGTAAAATGTATGACGAAGGGAAGATGCGACGAGACGAGCTTCCTAGGTAGTCATTAGAGGTTTTATAAGAAAGCCCGCCGGAAATCCGGCGGGCTTTTTTTTTGGAATTAACCGTATTTGGAAATCTGGCAAAGTTCTGCTATGCCATGATTTAAGGGAGATCTTTTGAAAAAGCTTGAAAATTAAATGAGGCTGGGTGGTTCGGGTGGGAATATAAAACTTTAACCGGGCCAAGCCCGGCTTATTCTTCTTCTGTTACCTGTTCCAGATCCATATTACCTTCTATAATTTCCCGTAATGCCAATTCGAAAAATATTTTTGGATTGGTAAGTTCTTCAGGGTCGACGTCAATGGTCGGCAGGGCGCCATTTTCCAGTTGATGAATTCGCTGGGTGACCAGGATACACAAAAGATATCGGCTTTTTACGACATCCTGAGCTTCCCGTACCAGCTCCATTCTGTCCTGCATTTCAAGTTCAATCATAATTTTCCTGTTGAGTTTAAAGTTTTTCTTATTATAGACCAATCTGTATAACTGTCAAATCAGTTTGGAACTCAACGTTTAGCCCAAATGGATTTGAAGGTTTCGATTACCGTTTCTACCTGTTCTTTTGAAACCTCACGATGCAAGACCGCGCGAAAGATACCCTCCTCGGTATCGGTGATTAGAATTTTAATTTGGTTTTTCTCCAATTGTTCAAGAAACGCATTGCCGTCAAACCCTTCCAGTTTAAAGAACAGGATATTGGTCTTTATTTTGGATTCGTCTACTTCGATTCCATCCAACCGGGATATATGCCTGGCCAGATACTTTGCGTTTTCATGGTCTTTCTCGAGTCTTTCTACATGATCATTTAACGCGATGATGCCGGCTGCTGCAAGGTGTCCCGCCTGTCTCATTCCGCCGCCCACCATTTTTCGTGCTTTTCGTGCTTTTTCGACAAACTCGGATGACCCGCATACCAGAGAGCCCACAGGGGCCGAAAGCCCTTTTGAGAGGCAAAGCATGACCGAATCTACCTTATCTGTCAGTTTGGAAACGGGGATTTTCAAGGCCACAGCGGCGTTGAAGATTCTTGCTCCATCGAGATGGATTTTCAACCCATACTTCTTCGCCAGGTCCCGAACCGTCCCCATGTAGTCAGGAGACAGGGGCGACCCCTGGCAGAAGTTATGTGTGTTTTCCAGGCAAATCAGGCGCGTTGGGGGGGAGTGGATATCCGGATGCCTGATTCCTTTTTCCAAGAGTTCGATGGAGATCGTACCGTCATCATTATTGGGTAAAGTACGGGGATGGATCCCCCCCAAAGCGGAAACCCCTCCGACTTCATACAGGGAAATATGGCTTTTGTCTCCGAGTAAAATCTCATCGCCTCTGCCGCAGTGGCTGAGAACGCTTATCAGGTTTCCCATTGTACCGCTGGGGACAAATAACGCGGCCTCCTTTCCTGTTTTTTCCGCCGCCAGAGTTTCAAGGTTTTTGACCGTGGGGTCCTCCTGATACACATCATCCCCCACTTCGGCCTGTGCCATAGCTTCGCGCATGGACTCGGTGGGTTGAGTGAATGTATCACTTCTAAGGTTAATCATTTTTTTCCGGAATTTCAGGTTGTTGTTCTTTTTCCATTCGGTTGCGTTTGATTCGATAATAAAACAGCGAAATGAAAAATACGGGTATTACAAAGCCGCTTAAAATTAAACTGCTTAAATTTTCCTGAGGATAATCGAGAACGATCATTCCCTGATGAAGTTGCTGCACCAAATAGGCCATGAGAACACAGGTGATCAACATATATCCCTTGCGTTTGGAACCTTTTGGACCAGGAAAAATTATTGAATAAGCAATAAAATTAAGACCCAAAAAAAGAAGACCATTTAAAAACATAAGATAAATAATCTGATTCTGGACTTGTGTGAGCAAAGTTTTTCCATAAAAGGTGATAAATGTTTATTTTATCTATTCTGTAAAGCGATATAAACAGAAATTTGGAATAAGGGTTTCTGATAAAAACACGAAGACCGGGATAAGGGTGGACAAGTATAAAATGGATGAAAAAATGAAGTCCGGGTTCGAATCTGTTTGAAGAATAATGGTTTAGTCGATAAAATCGGTGTCGCATGCCGTTGCTTTTCGTCTGCAGCGGGGATCATTGCTCAAATCGGACGGACCTTTTGGTATCCCCGTTTTTAGATTTCATTTGGCATAAAATTAGAATGTTTTTTCATTTAAAAAAATCATTTCAATTCTCTAATTATAAGTTTGCCGGGTTTGCGGTCCTGTTGTTTATGCTGGTTTTGCCTCAAATTTCTTCTGGGGCGGAGAAGGAACGTCCAGCATTCAATCAATCGAGATATAAGGAAGATTTTCAATTCCTGAAAAACCCTGAAAAGAGAACGGATTTTTTTGATCCCCTGAAATACATTCCCTTCAATGAATCAGAATCGGTTTATCTGACTTTAGGGGGGGAAACCCGCCAGCATTTTGAGTTCATCAGCAACAATAACTGGGGCCAGGGGGTGCAGGATGACAATGGATATTATCTTCAACGATATTTACTTCACGGAGACCTGCATACGGGCGAGCGTCTCCGGTTCTTTGTTCAGTTTATGAGCGGAGTAGAAACGGGAAGGGAAGGGGGACCCCGGGGGGTAGATAAGGACACGTTTGACCTGAACCAGGGATTCTTTGATTTTGACTTTTGGAAAAACTCCGGGCAACGCCTGACACTCCGTGCGGGACGGCAGGAGCTCATTTTTGGAAGCAGGCGTTTTATAAACTATCGGGAACGACCCAATATGCGTCTCAGCCATGATGCGGTTATGGGAATCTACAATAAAGGCAATTGGGATGTGCGGGCTTTCGGAGCCCGACCGGTGGTCCTCAACCCGGATGGTTTCGACAACGAATCCAGCGCGTCAAATTCCCTTTGGGGTCTTTACGGGGTACGCAGGAACCTGCCCCTTACTTTAAACCTCGATCTCTATTATCTGGGTTGGCGAAACCTGAATGCCGTTTACGATCAAGGAGAGGCAGAAGAAGTACGCCATACGCTTGGAACCCGGATCTGGGGAAAAAAGAACAGCCTGGATTATAACTTTGAGTTTTTGTATCAGTTTGGTGAATTTGGTCAGGGGGATATCCATGCTTATGCGCTTGCATCGGATACGGGTTACACATGGTCGCTTGGGGGTCTGAAAAAGTTGCGTTTCAGCGTGCGGGCCGATGTGTACTCGGGAGATGATGATCCCAATGACTCTGATCTGAATTCATTCAACCCCTTTTTTCCAAAAGGAAAACATATCAGTCAACTTGCGGCCAGCGGTTTGATTAACCAACGGGACCTGCATCCCAGGATTGATCTTACTCTGGATGAGAATTGGTCGCTCACAACCAGTACATTATTTATCTGGCGCGACAGCCTGGATGATGGAATCTATTCAATTGCTAATGGAGTCTTGCGAAGTGGTTCAACAAGCCGGGCTCGTTATGTGGGAACTCAGCCTGAACTGGAAGTAAAATACCAGTTTAACCCCCATCTGGATTTAAAAGGAATCTTCAACTATTTTCTTGCAGGCAAGTTCCTTGAACAAACCGCCAATGGTTCAGATATAAACTATCTTGGTTCAATGCTAACTTTTCGTTTTTAAAAATTAGGATAAAAAAATTTCTGAGAACTCAGCTTACTTGCAGTAACCAGTTTCCTCATAATAATGGAATTGTTTGTTGGCTTTTTTAGCGAGTTCCTTAAAACAATTAATTTTTTTTTCAGCAAAGCAGTATTCTTGTGCTTCTGAAAAAGTAGCCCTTTTATGACCTTTTAATTTGGTAGTTAGATTTTTATATTGGCTATCACATTCTTTTTTTAGCCTATTTGTTATGTCGGAAACAAGTTTCTGATAACATTTAATTTTAACCTCTTTTTTGTTATTGCATTTAGTTAAACGTTCCTCAAAACTACTTGCTAGAACGGGTGTTTCCATTACAACTGTAAAGGCAAATAAATATAGGAATAATGCAAATAAGGTTATTGAAATTTTGTAAAACATCGACTTCTCCTTTAGTAACGATGACTGCTCGCAGTTAAAACTGCACCCAATAATGTGAATGAAGTAATAT
>WAIB01000040.1 GCA_009873655.1 Nitrospinota bacterium
GCTGGAATTGGCGCAATATCGCGAAATGGCGGCGTTTGCCCAGTTTGGAAGTGATCTGGATGCGGCAACACAGGCCCAGTTGAACCGGGGTGAACGTCTGGTGGAACTTTTGAAACAGCCTCAATACAAACCTTTGAACGTGGTGGAACAGATCGTCTCTATTTTTGCAGGTGTAAGAGGTCTGGTGGACGATATCCCTCCCGCCGATATTCAGAAATTTGAAAATGGTTTGTTGAACTTCATGGAAGACAAGCATCAGGCCCTGATGAATAAAATTGGAGAAGCTAAAAAGCTGGACGATGAAACCGAAAGCCAGCTAAAAGCGGCCGTTGAAGAATTCAAGGATCTTTTTAAGAATTAATTTATGCCAAACTTAAAGGATATTAAAAGACGCATCCGCAGCGTAAAGAATACGCAGCAGATCACCAAGGCCATGAAACTGGTTGCGGCCTCCAAGCTTAGAAAGGCTCAGCATGCCATCCTTGAAGCACGGCCCTATGCCATCAAACTGATGGATGTTCTCAATCATCTTGCTGCGCGTTGTAACAGCGACCTGCACCCATTACTCGATGTTCGAGAGGGAAACAAACATCTTTTTCTCATCATCACTTCAGATAAGGGGTTATGTGGTGGTTTCAACGGGAATATCATCCGCAAAACCGCGCAGTACTTGAAAGAGAACCCGCAAAATGAAAACTCGCTGATTATTGCAGGAAAAAAGGGAAACGATATTTTTCGCAACCGACCCGTAAATATTGTCGAGGAACATATCGGCTGGTCCAAAAACTTTGATTACCTGAAGGCGCAGGCGATTGGCGAGGACCTTGCAGCGTTGTTTTCGGAGCAGAAAGTCGATAAAGTTTTCATGATCTACAATGAATTTAAATCGGTTATGGCCCAGGAGGTAATCGTGGAACAATTACTTCCTATTGTGCCCGAGAATCTGGAGCATAAAGAAGATTCCTTTGCAGTGGACTATATTTATGAACCGGATGAGGAAGCCATTCTTGACGAGCTGCTGAAGCGATACATGACGGTAGAAGTCTACCGCGCTTTTCTGGAATCAAGTGCAAGTGAGCATGGCGCACGGATGACAGCGATGGACAGCGCCACTCGCAATGCCGGTGAAATGATCGGTGGCCTGACTTTGACTTATAACCAAGCCCGACAGGCTTATATTACAAAAGAATTGATAGAAATCGTAAATGGCGCCGAAGCCTTGAAGGGTTGATGGCGTGAAGATACTGAAATCAGTGGAGGGAATGAATGAATAAGGGAAAGATCATCCAGGTAATGGGGCCCGTTGTAGATGTGAGTTTCGAAGACGGCGTGCTTCCGGATCTTTATAACGCGATCCACATAGAACGCGCCGGCGAAAGCGGGGAGAATGAAACCCTGGTTTGCGAAGTGGCTCTGCATTTGGGAGATAATGCGGTCAGAAGCGTTGCGATGCATTCTACAGATGGATTGGTAAGGGGAATGGACGCTGTTGATACCGGCGCTCCCATTTCGGTTCCGGTAGGAGAAGAAGTGCTGGGCCGAATCCTAAATGTAGTGGGCGAACCTGTTGACAAAAAACCCCCGGTTGAATCCCAGGCCAGGTGGAGCATTCATCGTGACGCGCCTGCCTTTGAAGAGCAGGATACCAAAATGGAAATGCTGGAAACCGGCATCAAGGTTATTGATATGCTCGAACCCTATCTCAAGGGTGGAAAAACAGGACTGTTTGGGGGAGCCGGTGTTGGAAAAACCGTTTTGATCATGGAACTGATTCGAAACATTGGTGCGGAACATGGGGGTTTCTCGGTATTTTCCGGAGTGGGTGAGAGAACCCGTGAAGGGAATGACCTTTACCACGAAATGGTCGACTCCAATGTTATTGATAAAACGGCCCTCATTTATGGACAGATGACAGAACCCCCCGGTGCTCGGATGCGAGTCGGGTTGACCGGTCTCACCTGTGCGGAATATTTCCGCGATGAAGGGGGTAAGGATGTTTTGTTGTTCATCGATAATGTGTTCCGATTCTCACAGGCCGGTTCCGAAGTGTCCGCTCTGTTGGGTCGAATTCCTTCTGCGGTGGGTTATCAGCCTACACTTGCAACGGAGATGGGAAACCTGCAGGAGCGCATCACCTCCACGAAAAAGGGATCGATCACCTCCGTTCAGGCGATTTACGTTCCTGCGGATGACTTGACGGACCCTGCACCTGCAACAACCTTCTCGCATCTGGACGCGACCACCGTACTTAACCGACGTATTTCAGAGTTGGGTATTTATCCTGCGGTGGATCCGCTGGATTCCACTTCCCGAATTCTGGACCCGGAAGTTATCGGTGAGGATCATTACAACACCGCTCGCGGAGTGCAACAGGTTCTGCAGAGATATAAAGACCTGCAAGACATCATAGCGATTCTCGGTATGGACGAGTTGTCTGAAGAGGATAAACTCGTGGTATCCCGTGCCAGAAAAATCCAAAAATTCCTTTCCCAGCCTTTCTTTGTTGCCGAAGTTTTTACAGGATCGCCGGGAAAATATGTGAAAGTTCAAGATACGATTGAAGGGTTTAAAGCCATCCTCGAAGGCAGAGGCGACGAAATTTCCGAGCAGGCTTTTTATATGGTCGGTACCTTGGATGAGGTTCACGCGAAACAAAAAGAACTGGACAAAAAAACCGCATGAAACTGAACCTGAGTGTAGTCACGCCTGAAAAACAACTGGTCGCGGAAGAGGTCGACCAGGTCAATGCGCCTGGTACGGAAGGGGATCTTGGAATTCTCTTTGACCATGCGCCGATTCTGACCAATCTCCGTCCCGGTCAACTGTCCTATGAAAAAGACGGCGAAACGGTGGTAATGGTTGTCAGTGGAGGGTATCTGGAAGTCACCGACAATCGTGTAACCGTCCTTGCCGAAACCGGTGAGTTTCTGAGTGAAATAGACAGGGCGCGGGCAGAAAAAGCCCACGCTCATGCAGAAGAATTATTAAGCAAGCCCGGACTTTCTGAGGAAGAATTCATCGAAGCACAGAAAAAACTTTTCCGTGCAATTGCCCGTCTTGAAAACACGGAAAATAATTAAACATCCCCCGTTTAATCTGTCCTCTCTTTTTCTCAAAATGGTCCACTTTCAGTGATTAATTAAACTGAAGGAGGTATCCTGTGAAATATAAAAAGACCCGTTCTATGTGATTAAATTGAAGAAAATTTCTGTGGGGCAAGACATGAAAAATGCAGTTATAAATAACCCCGCAAATATTTTCCCGTATAAGAGGTTTTTGAGTCAGCTATTTTTTCAGGGGGTCCTTCAGCGAGTACGCGGCCTCCAGCATCTCCCCCCTCAGGCCCAAGATCAATGATGTGATCGGCGGTTTTGATCACATCCATATTGTGCTCAATGATCACCACCGTATTTCCCGCGTCTACGAGTTTTTGCAGAACTTTCAGCAAATGTTCTATGTCGGCAAAATGGAGTCCGGTGGTAGGTTCATCCAGGATATACAGGGTCCTGCCGGTGCTTCGCTTACTCAGCTCTTTGGATAACTTGACACGCTGTGCTTCTCCGCCTGATAAAGTGTTGGCCTGTTGCCCAAGGCGAATATAATCCAAACCCACATCGGTGATGGTCTGTAATTTGTTTTTTATTCCAGGGATATTTGTGAAAAACTCCTTGGCTTCTTCTGCGGTCATGCTCAAAATATCCGCGATGCTTTTTCCTTTATAAAGAATTTCCAATGTTTCCCGGTTAAACCTTTTCCCCTGGCAAACTTCGCAGGTTACGAATACATCAGGTAAAAAGTGCATCTCAATTTTTATAACGCCGTCGCCCTGGCAGGACTCACAACGTCCTCCTTTTACATTGAAGCTGAATCGGCCGGGTTTGTACCCCCTGGCCCTTGCTTCAGGAACCTGGCTGAATAATTCGCGAATCAAGGTGAATACCCCGGTATAAGTAGCGGGATTGGATCTGGGTGTGCGACCGATGGGCGATTGGTCAATATCTATGACTTTGTCGAGGAAATGGATGCCATGAATTTTATTGAACATTCCGGGTTTTTCCGTCGAACGGTAAAAATGCTGAGCAAGTGCTTTATACAGGATATCCAGGGTCAGGGTGCTTTTACCCGAACCTGAAACCCCGGTAACACAAACCAGGCAACCCAGCGGAAACTTCACATCTACTTTTTTTAAATTATTTTCCTGTGCGCCTTTTACTTCCAGGTACTTTCCGTTGCCTTTTCTTCTTTGCCCGGGAAGGGCAATTTCTTTTTTCCCTGAGAGATATTGTCCCGTCAGCGAGTCTTTGCATTTCAACAATGCTTTTGGAGTTCCTGAAAAACTGACCTCCCCTCCATGGACTCCGGCACCGGGCCCCAGGTCTACCACATGGTCTGCAGCGCGAATAGTGGCTTCATCATGTTCAACGACGAGCACCGTGTTGCCTAAATCCCTTAACCGGACCAGGGTTTCCAGGAGCCGGTCGTTGTCCCGTTGATGCAATCCAATGCTGGGTTCGTCAAGAACATATAAAACTCCCATCAGGCTTGAGCCGATCTGAGTTGCCAGGCGAATGCGCTGGCTTTCCCCTCCTGATAGGGTTGAAGAACTGCGGTCCAGAGACAGGTATTCCAAACCGACATTGGTTAAAAAACCCAATCTTTCTTTTAATTCTTTGGTAATTCTTCTGGCGATCTCGTTTTCCTGTTTGGATAATTTTAAATCTTTAAAAAAATTGAAGGCCTTGCCTATGGAGAATGAGGTGAGTTCGACGATATTCAATCCCGCAACTTTTACGGAAACGGCTTCTTTTCTCAATCTATTTCCTTTGCATTGCTGGCAGGGGAGGGGGCGCATAAAGCGGGCAATGTCTTCCCGGGACCAGGCAGAACCTGTTTCGAGATAGCGCCTCTCCAAATCGGGAATGACCCCATCAAATGTGTCGGTGAAATGATGTTTCCGGCCTTCCTTTTCATAAGCATATTTTATTTGCTCATCTCCTGCTCCGTATAAAAGGGTTTTCTGGGTTTTCTTGGGCAGTTTGGCAAAAGGGGTGCTCAGCTTGAATTTAAAATGCGTCGAAATGGTGTCCAGCATTTGATGGAAATAAATTGAATTTCGTTTTTCCCAGGGTTTGATAGCTCCGTCCCGGATTGAAAGACTGTCGTCGGGTACAACGAGATCGGGATCAATCACCATTTTGATTCCCAGTCCATCGCATTTTGAACAGGCCCCTTGTGGATTATTGAAGGAGAATAGCCTGGGTTCCAGTTCCGGATAGCTTATATTGCAATAACTGCATGCGAAGTTTTCGCTGAACAGCATTTCTTCCTCGTCCACGATGGAAACAACGATACTTCCTTCTCCGTGGTTGAGCGCAGTTTCAACCGAATCCGCAAGCCTTTTTCCCATTTTTTCTTTTATGACCAGTCGATCGACCACAATTTCAAGAGTATGTTTGAATTTCTTGTCGAGTTTGATGTCTTCTTCCAGTGATCGAACTTCTCCATCGATCCGGGCGCGGACGAATCCTTTCCGCTTCATATCGAGGATTTCTTTCTTGTATTCTCCTTTCCGTTCCCTGGCAATCGGAGAAAGGATCATTATTTTTTTTCCGGGAGGGATGGCTTGTACCTGATCCACAATATGTTGCACGGTTTGAGACGATATCTCTCTTCCACATTGGAAACAAAACACGTGCCCGATACGTGCATAGAGAAGCCTGAGATAGTCATAAATTTCGGTTACCGTTCCCACAGTAGATCGGGGGTTTCTGCTGGATGTTTTTTGCTCAATGGAAATGGCTGGAGACAGGCCTTCGATTGAGTCGACATCGGGTTTTTCCATCAATTCCAAAAACTGCCGGGCGTAGGCGGAAAGGGATTCCACGTATCTTCGCTGCCCTTCAGCGTAAATGGTATCGAAAGCGAGAGAAGATTTTCCGGAACCGCTCAATCCGGTAATGACCACCAGTTTTTCGCGGGGAAGTGTTAAATGCAGGTTCTTGAGATTATGCTCCCTGGCACCTTTTATATTTATGTTTTCCAATGCCATTAAAAACTTTTATTTATCGAACATCGAGTCCCATTTGGTGTCGACTCTTTCCTTGATTTCTTCGGACATTTCAATTTCTTCGGGCCAGTTTTGCTGATAGCCTTCTTCTTTGAATTTTTTGGTTGCATCCACTCCAAGCCTGTTTCCCTTAAAATGGAAATCGCGTTTGGGATCGAGGTTGTTGAAAAATTTCCACATAACCGTTGAGTCATTTTCAATATCAACATGTCCTTCAACAACAATCAGAATGTTGATTCCTGAAAATTTTGATTCGCTGAAAAATGCTTCTATGAATTCTTTTGTCTGGTGGGGACGGGTTTGATTCAACGACGCAACCATGACCGATCGCCTTGCATTGATATCGAAAACCCTGCCATCCGCCAGTTCTGAAAAATGATTTCGCACTTCTTCAATGGAAGGTGCGGGAGAATTATTGGATTCCGCCAGGATGTTTTCTCCAAATCCAGGTTCGCCTTCCATTTTTTCTGTAAGATCTATTCCCAGTTTGGAACCGTAAAGCATATGGTCTGAAGCGTGGTTGAGCACATCTAGAACCCCTTCGGAAAAAAACAAATCGTGCTCAAAACTGACTTTGTTAAGGAGCAGTTTGATGATTTCTTTGTAATTATGGACATCGACAGCCGCATCAACCGCAATGATTGTTTTTACAAAACTCATTTGTCCCAGTCCCCAAAGAGCACTCATTAATCGGCGAGACTGCATGGGAAACCGCTTTTCAAGGGATACAATGACGCAGTTGTGAAAAACACCTTCCACCGGCATATCCATATCTATGATTTCCGGAAGTTGGGTGCGAAGAAGGGGAAGGAAGATGCGCTCGGTTGCCCGGCCCAGGTAATAATCTTCCTGGGGCGGCTTTCCGACTATGGTGGTCAGATAAATGGGGTCCTTGCGATGCGTGATGGCGGTAAGATGAAAGACAGGATAATCCCCATCCTGTGAATAATAACCGGTGTGGTCTCCAAACGGACCTTCCAGTCGCATTTCCGAGGGGTCGATGAACCCTTCCAAAACAATTTCCGCATTCGCGGGAACTTCCAATTCCACTGTTTTGCATTTAACCAGGGGAACACTTTGTTTTCTAATGAACCCGGACAAAAGGAATTCGTCTATTCCGTAAGGCAAAGGCGCAGAGGCGGCATAGCATGATGCCGGGTCAGCGCCAATAGCCACGGCCACTTCCATCACTTTATTTTGTTTGCGATATTCATGAAAGAAGTGTGCTCCATCTTTATGGATGTGCCAGTGGATGGCTGTGGTTTTGGAATCGTAGACTTGCATCCGGTAGAGACCGACGTTTTTCACCTTGCGGTCCATACTGCGGTTGATGACGATGGGGAAGGTGATGAACCTCCCGGCATCGGATGGCCAGCACTGCAAAATGGGGATTTGGTTTAAGTCGACATCGTTGTTTAAATGAACCACTTCCTGGCAGGGGGCTTTGGAACCGCCAATGAGTTTGGGTGGAAACCGGGCTGCTTCCAGCAACATGGGTAAGAGCTTTGCTTTGTCGAGCAATGTGACGGGAGGTTGAATCTTCAAATAACGCTCGATTCTTTTGGCAATCTCTTCCACATCGTGTGTGCCGAGCGCGGCATCCATTCTTTTTTTGCTGCCAAAAGCGTTTATCAAAACCGGCATCGAACTTCCTTCGACCTTTTCAAACAGGAGCGCCTTGCCCCCGCCAGGTTGTTTGGAAATACGGTCGGTGATTTCGGCAATCTCTAATACGGGAGATACGGGTTCCTGAATTCGAACGAGTTCGTTTTCGAAATCAAGCCGGTCAATAAATTCTCTTAAAGATGGGTATTTCATAGCAGGCGAAAAGGTTTAATGCGAACGTTCATTATATATCAGTCGATGCTCTTAATTGGAGAATTTTTACTGTATGGGGCAGGAGTAATTGGATTGATCTCCGGTTTCCCGGATTTCAAGGCGGGATTCATTTCAATATCGTTTTTATCCATTTTTCTTATGCTAAAATACCGTCATGTTGAGATTTTTTCTTAAGCGGGTGCTGTTGGGAATACCGGTTTTGATTGCCGTTGCAACGCTTACCTTCCTGATCATGCATTGGGTTCCCGGCGGCCCGTTTGATACTGAAAAAATTCTCCCTCCCGAAATCATCGCCAATATTGAATCCAAATACCATCTCGATGAACCTGTGCATATCCAATACCTGCTATATATGAAGCAGCTTTTGCAGGGAGACCTGGGGCCTTCTTATAAATATATTGGCCGGGATGTTTCCGATATATTGCGGGATACTTTTCCTGTTTCATTTGTTTTGGGAATGTGTGCTGTTTTTGTGGTTCTCGGGTTGGGTGTGCCTGCGGGGATGGCCTCGGCATATTGGAAGAACTCATTGCTGGACAGTGCGATTTTGTTGTTTTTTGCGATGGGAATTTCTGTCCCCAGTTTCGTTTTGGGAGCCGTGTCGGTCTGGGTGTTTTCTCATCAATGGCATTTGTTGCCGCCTGCTTTATGGGAAGGACCCCGGTACATGATCCTGCCGGCGTTTGCTTTGGGTGCCGGCTTTGCCGGTTATGTCGCCCGGTTGACCCGTACAACTGTCCTCGATGTCCTGAGTTCCGATTATATTCGCACCGCACGGGCAAAAGGGTTGTCTGAATTTAAGATTCTCACCAGGCATGTTTTGAAAAATTCCATTTACCCCATTGTTTCGGTGATGGGGCCATTAACTGCGGGGCTGGTTACCGGATCTTTTGTTATTGAGTTTATTTTCTCTATTCCGGGTATGGGTCGTTTTTTTATTACCGCCGTAACCAATAGAGACTATCCGCTGATAATGGGAGTGACCCTGGTTTACGCGGTTTTAATCGTAGCGGCAAACATTGTAGTCGACATGATTTATGGGTGGCTGGACCCCCGGGTATCGGTGAAATGATGGGTGCCTCTTTTAAAATCAGTAGCGGCTTTCTAATAATGATTTTTTTAGCTTCGGTTCTGGCTCCCTGGATTACCCCCTATTCATATCAGGAGCAGGACACCTTGAACCTTCTTTCTTTTCCCGGTTCAGAGCATTGGCTGGGAACGGATCGATTGGGAAGAGACCTGCTTTCACGAATGATTTATGGAGCCCGGGTTTCTTTGTTTGTAGGAGTGTTTTCCACCCTGCTGGCTTTAATTATTGGGACAATATATGGAGCGGTTTCGGGCTATGTGGGAGGAAGAACCGATAATTTAATGATGCGGGTGGTGGATGTCGTGTTTGCTTTGCCCGATCTTTTAATGATTATTTTAATCACCGTGTTGATGGGGAGGGGAGTGACCGGCGTATTCATTGCTTTGACCTTGGTCAGTTGTGTGACCATTGCCCGGTTGGTGCGCGGCGAAGTGTTACGCATAAAGGAGTATCCTTTTGTATTGGCGGCCAGGGCGTTGGGTGCGAGCCATTTCAGAATCCTGATGAAGGAAATTTTCCCCAATATTTTGGGGGTTCTTGTGGTGACTCTCAGCTTTCGAGTGCCTGTTTCCATTCTTGCCGAATCAACATTGAGCTTTATAGGATTGGGAATTGCTCCCCCCGCCAGCAGCTGGGGAACACTGGCAAGCGATGGATGGACCGCGATTAAATTTTATCCCCATTTAATTTTGTTCCCTTCCCTGGCCATATTTTTTACCATTTTGTCGTTTAACTTTCTGGGAGAAGGGCTGAGGGAATATCTGGATCCACGGTCGCAAACAGGCCAAAGGTGAGCCTCTTATCCAGTTTGAACCGGGGCGAAAACCAGGTGCAAAATACATGTTTTTTTAGCAGTAATTAATTCCATAAGCTATTGTATTTTAATGGTAAAATTGCATCAGGAAATATCGCGTTGACAAGCTTAAAAATCCATTATAGAGTGGCGTCTTTTTAGGCTTGAGACTTAACCCTTCTAGCCATTTCGTGTTAAAATTTGTGGTATGAGCCAGGTCAAAGAAGATTTGATTTGTGAGATCATACGGTTATCCCAGACCAATCTGCTGGATAAAAAATGCGCCAACCAGAACAGGGAAACGCAGGAGCAGATTGCTGTGGATTGGATCCGTAAAAATGCTGCGGATTACCGGTCTGATTTCCAATCCCGTTTAGATGTTTTTTCAGCTTCCAAGCTGGGAGAAATATTAAAACGCTTTCCAGCTCCGGAAAAGACCTGGGTGATATTCTGGAAAGCGTTGAACCCTCGACCCTGCGACGAACCTAAGTATGGCAGAAGAAAAGCAACTCACTCCTGCTGAGAAAGCCAAGCTAAAAGCCGCACAAAAAGCGGCAGCCGCGAAAAAAGCGGGCCCGGTAGGCGAACCCCTCGTTGATAATGGAGACGGGACCATCACCGATCCCAACTCGGGTTTGACCTGGAAAAAGACGGATGCCTGGCTGGATAAAAAACAATTCTATACCTGGCAGAATCACCAGGAATACGTGGACTGGGTCAATAAAAATAAAGACCAGTTTGGCGGTCATGACAACTGGCGGATTCCCACGAAAGCCGAATCTTTGACCTTGTTTGATAAATCGGGCGTCAAACAGTTAATGGATAAAAACGGGACCTACTATCCGATTGACCCGGTTTTCGCACCTGGAGGTGCCTCCAATACCTGGATCAGCGAATGCTCCGAGGAAAAAATAATCCGAATGGATTTGAAAATCGGGTTGGACACTCCCTATCCCACGACGGATGTCTGGTCTTCAATGCGTCTGGTGAGAAAAGAAGGGGAAGCGGCTGCAAAGTCCTCCAGTCCCGCTCCCGCTAAAGCGGAGGCTGCAGAAGCACCGGCAGCAGATGCCCCAGCCGCGGAAGCGAAGCCCGCTCCTGCTAAAAAAGCTTCCGGAAACTTTGTTCCCGGACCCACTCCCCGCAAAGACTTTACTTCGGAAGAAAAAGCGGCCATGTTAAAACGCGCCAGAGCCCATGCCGCAGAAGTAAAAGCCAGAAAAGGGTAATAACCCTTTTCCCGGTTTATTTGTTTTTCCGGATTCATATTAAACACCATTAGAGACCACACGTTTATTTTTCGTTCAGCCAGATTCGAAGAATCTGCCTGATGACTTCGGGATCTTTTATCATTTGTTCCGCTTTTTTTCTGCGCATTTGTTCGGAAATGGCATCAATGTTTTCCTGCTTTTTGGCCTGGTTTTTAAGTGCAGATTTTTTTTTGAGTCTGACCTTTTTTTTCGGTCGTTTTTTCTTGGGTTTGAATAGAATCCACAGAATGAATCCGACAACGGCCGTCAAGGAGAGGAGGAGTAAGGTGAAAGTCACGAATCATCGTCCTTAATATCAAATTTAATTATCAAATCGCCTCTTTTCTTTCCCCAGTTTATTGCTGCTCCTTCTCCGCGAATTCGCAGTTCTTCACCCACCAATGTTCCTTCTTCGACTTCAATGGTTGTCGTTCCGTTCAATGTCTTGACTTCGAAAGGTCCTCCCTCGTCGGCGAGTTTCCCGGGAATAGTCACCTGGCTGATAATATCGTTTTTAAATCGCTTGAAATGGGGGTGGGGAAGCGTATTTATTTTTAGAAACAATTCGCCGGGGGGACCTCCATTTTTGCCCTCGCCCCCTTCTTTAATTATGGCCAGAGTATATTGATCCGCTACCCCGGGAGGAATCTTGACATTCAGGGTAACGGAACGAACAACAAGCTGCTTTCCCTGGCAGGCCGGGCATTCTTCATCGCCTTCAACTCCCGTTCCGTCACAATCCTGGCATTTAACATATTTTTCGTAGGTGAAGGGAACCGTTCCTCCAAGGGCAACCGTTGGAAGAGGGACATCGATGATAAACTGTAAATCGAAACCGCTGGTTGGCATATCCGGATCAACGGGTTCCGGTTCTGCCGCAAAGGGTTCTTGATAAGATTGTTCGTTTGCGCCGGGACGTCGTCCAAAACCACCTGGAGGTTCCTGGGCCCAGTTGGGTTGGCCTGAAGGTCTTGACCTCGACTGTTTTCTGTAACTTCTTTGGCGATCATACTCTTTTCTTTTTTTTGAATCGCTTAATATCTCATAAGCCTCTGAAACTATTTTGAATTTATCCTCAGCTTCCTTGCTGCCCTCATTTGAATCGGGATGATATTTTTTTGCCAGTTCCCGGTATTTCTTTTTAAGTTCGCTTTTAGGGGTCTTAGCGGTAACGCCCAGGATCTTGTAATAGTCGCGATTGGTGGTTTGAGCCATAATCTGTAAGTTGAGAGAATTTCAGTCTTTAATATGCCGTCTATTTTATCTTTTTGAAGCTCTCTGTTCAATTAACATAATGTGCGCTTGGGTTTTTTAAGCTTGAAGAAATGAACTTGTATATTTTGTCCCGGTTTTCACGGCTCCGAAATGGATAAAACTGTTCCTTCAGGGAAATTAAAAAGAAATGGGGTTCATTGTTACTGCTGGGGTTTGTAGAAATTTTTAAATTTTCCAAACTTGTTTTTTCAATATTTGAGATATTTTTGAAGTTGAAAATTTTATTAATAAAGGTCCCTTTGAATGTTACCTGGTTTTCTCCTAATGTCATAAAACCTGCATCCGTAAAAACAGGAGATACGCTGAGGTTTGATTCGCTTTTGAACCCCTTGCAGACAACAAAGAATCCTTTTTTATCCGTATTGATTTCCAGGTTTGCCAGGGCGACTTTTTGGAGCAGTTTAAAAGAAAAGTCAAACCAGCGGATGGAAATAAGAAAGCAGAAAATGAAGTTGAACAAAAACAAATAGAAAAAATCAAAAATGAAAATGTATACCAATGATGCCAGTAATGCGCTCAGTGCAATGCTGGCCAGAAAATTCAGAAAGAAGACAAACTGGGTTGCTGAAAGAATTTTTTTCCCTTTTAAGGGCTGATTTTTGAATGATTCGTAGCTTCGAAACAAAAACCATGTGGTATATAAACCCAGACATCCGGCTGACATTGGGACGGGAAAAACAAAACCAGCTAATATAAAAAATACTAAGGCCAATTCGATCATAAGAGGATTTTATTATATTTTCCTTATAAAAGTGTATAATTTGAATATTGGCAAACTGATTAAACCCTTATTGATTCAGGTTCTTGGATGAAATATCCAGCGGTATTAAAGTCTTATAATCTCTATCACCTGTTGGAAGTAAAGACCTATGCAGGCAAAGAAGAGATAAAAACAGGTTATAGAAAATTAGCGCTCAAATACCATCCTGACCGGGATATAGCGACGCATGAGGAGGAGCAGAAGTTTGTTCTCATAACCGTGGCGTATAATTTTTTGAGCGATGATAGAAAACGGATAGGTTATGAAAGGCTTTTGAAAAAGAAAGAAGAAAAGCGTATTAGATTTAAAAGTGAGGAACTGGTGTGCCAGAGGAAAAAAACATATAAACGTTTTTATTCCGCGCAAATGGCGGTGGACCATGACTTCAATCGATTTGTAGATGAATGCAGAACCAATTTCATTAAATTCCTGAAGTTTGGCAGCAAAATTAAGGCCAGACCCAAAGTAATTTCAAAATATAATATGGATGAAAGTGATTTTGAAGGTTATGTGGAAGATGGTTTAAACGGATTCCAGGATTTTTTAAAATCGGTTCCACGCATACGAACCCGCCGGTTTTAAACCTTTATCATTAGGGTTGATGATATTTTATGAGACCTTTCTTAATATTCCTTCTCCTCATCGGTATGATCGGTTGCGCGCATCCCGTGTCCCGGGAATTGCGGCAGGATATTGATGAAACCCTCACATTTGACCGTCTACTTGAAACTCCAGAAGAATATATAGGAAAGAGAGTCATGTTTGGGGGCGCCATTGTAGAGACCCGGGCCCTTCCCGAGGGAACAGAGATAGAGGTGGTTCAAAAGAAAATCGATTTTACCGGGTACCCCGAAGCGGGAGATGAGTCGGGGGGACGCTTTATTTTTTTCAATAAAGGGTTTCTGGAACCTGAAATTTATTCAAAGGGAAGAGGGGTAACCGGGGTTGGAAAGTTGACAGGAACACGGATGGGAAAAGTAGGTGAGCGACCTTATGAATTCCCCGTGATTGAGGTGGAAGAATTAAAACTTCTTGACGATATTGAAAGGAATCCTTATTTTTATCCCCCTTATTGGGATCCCTGGTATCGTCCTCATTCTTATGCCCCTTATTGGCCCTTCTATCAATAACTCATTCCCAATGCGATGTTTTCAGGCTCTTGTTCTGTTCCTCATTGTTTCTCTGTTGGCCAATACTTCTTTGGCTGGGCAAAGAAAACTCGAAATCATTCCACTTAAAAACAGGCTGGTAGAAGAAGTGATTCCTACGATCAGGTCGGTATTAGGGTCGCGTGGGACCGTATCAGGGATGCAAGGCCAGTTAATAATCAGAGCCCATCCTCAAGCCTTGAAGGAAGTAAAACAGGTTCTCAGGCAATTGGATTCTGCCCTTAGGAATTTGAGGATCACGGTTAAGCAGGGGAGAAAGCTCAGTTTGAATGAGCAGGAAAGATCTATTTCGGGGAAGTTACCCATTGGAAAAGACGGAAGAGTAATTATTGGAAGTCCCGAATCCGGAGAATTGATTTTCGAAAATGGAGCAGGCGAGGAGGAAATTGAAGTACGGCTTCTGGACAAATTGCGGAAATCAAACGAAACCGACACCCAGGTGGTGGTCACCCTTGAAGGCCGGCCCGCCTTGATTCACGTAACCCAATCTATTCCTGTTTCAGGAACACGAATTATCCGGTCGGGAAATACCCTGACCGAGGTGGAGACAACCCGCTTTCAAGATGCTCGAACGGGACTGGTGGTGCTGCCAAGATTAAAAGGGGATCAGGTTATTCTTGAGATTTCCCCACAAAAATCAGATTTAAATGGACAGAGAATCAATACTTTTGGAATTAATACTGTGGTGAGAGGTCAAATAGGGGAATGGATGGAACTGGGCGGGTTGAGTCAGAATCGACAAAGCTCGGGCAGGGGGATTGGAAATCGCACAGCAACCCAGAATAAGGGGGCACGAAAAGTTTTTATAAAAGTTGACTACGAATAGCGTGACACTGCAAATTTTTGATGTTTTACATCAGAAAGTAAAAAATTGCTGCGGGAATAGAAGCACCAGCAAAAGAAGCAGCGATACTTTTTAAAATAAATGAATCTGGTTTAGATACTTCATGAGAATCGATCAACTCATCAGCATTGGGATGTGCCGTTTTTACCTTTTCCATGGTGGTTTTGACCTTCCAAAAAATGGGATTAGCAAATAATTTCCTTTTCTATTTACTCTTAACGGCAAGTTTTATGCCAAACTTAATTTGCAAGAGGAATAGGTTGTAACTATTTGCAAAACAATAGGTTATGGCAGTTTTTTCAGGTGGTTCATGATTCGTTTTCTCCTTCCGAATTCGTTGCAATTATTGGGTTTACCGTCAAAAATTTGGTGTCTTTTTTATGCAGGAATAGTTTGCCTCACGCCTTCAACGGGAACAGCGTCCGATTTAACAGGGCAATTGGAAAACCCCGTCAACATGGTTTGGGTAGGTTTGGGGAAAAATGACTCTAATAAAAAAATAAACATTCATTTTGGATAGATCGATTTGAAGTAACGCAAAAAGAATATTCTGCTGTCATGGGAATAAACCCCTCCTATTTTAAGGGAGAGGACCTGCCCGTGGAAAAGGTGACCTGGTACGATGCGAAAATGTATTGTGAAAAATCAGGTAAACGATTGCCAGAAGAATGGGAATGGGAGAAAGCGGTTCGTGCGGATACCTCCTCTGCATTTTATTGGAGGGATGGAAGCCCAGACCTTTATGCCTGGCATAAAGGAAACGCGAATAAAAAAACGCATCCTGTGGGTTTAAAAAAAACCAATGCCTTTGATAATTTCGATATGGCAGGAAACGTGTGGGAGTGGACTCTTTCCGACCACGAAAGTGGGGGGAAGGTAATCCGCGGTGGTTCCTGGCGAAATGGAGTGAGCAGTCTTAAATCGTCGCATCGGATCAACAGTTTGCCAATCCATAAATTCCATTATGTGGGGTTTCGCTGTGCGGTAAAGGAAAGGCCGGAATAGAAGGCAGGTTTGTTTTTTTCTATTTCTTCTCTAATTGGTCTGCTGACGCAAGTTTTGACTTTCCCTTGGAGCCCTGTTTTTAAATCGCTCCCGTAATCTTTTTTGCTCTTCAGGAGAGAGCTGTTTTAATTTTTCTCTGGATTCACGTAAGGCTTGTTTTTCTTCGCCAGTCAGACTTTGAAATTCCTTGAAACGGTTTCTTATTTTCCCCCTTTCTTCAGAGGATTTTTTTTGCCAATCTTTGAATCGAATTTTAAATTTTTCTTTTTTTCATTGTCTAATTCATTTCAGCGCCGTGCTCACTTTTTTAGTTTTTCCTGTTGAGCAGCTGTCAATTTGTCCCACTTTAACAGGGAAATTATTGTTAATCCTGAAGACGTCATGCTTTTGATGTATAGGGCGATGGATTTGTATAACGACTAATGCCTCTGTGTCTCCCTTTGTTTTCGACTTATCCGGCGCGTTCCCTGTTTCGATCAACATGTTTGCTTTTTCGATGTAGATTTTTGTCAGTGGGATTTCCTTATAACGTAGGAAGTAAAATCGGGTGATATGTGAACCAAAAATTATTGAAAAATGAGTGAAAAAATTGTAAATATTTAAAAACAAAGGGGCTTATGTTCCTTGGAGTGGAAAAGATGCGTTAAATTAGGCTGGAATAAAAGAGGAGACGGGAGATATGCCGAACGGATTTTTCAATCGGGAGTTGATAAATTTAAAATTTCCAGAAAAGAGCACCCACCTTTTGGCGGATAAAAATAAGGTTGGTCCAGGTTTGTGGGGAAAAATTAAATATTACTTAAAAGATACCGGGCGAAGGCATCCCGCATTAAAAAACCAGTCTATTCCGGGAATTTTGAAATATAAATGTTTGCAGATTATAACTGCGCCTTTTATCTACCTTTGCTTTATTCCCACGATCCTTCTGGATGCCGTTGTGACTCTTTATCAGAAAGTTTGTTTTCCCCTGTATGGGATTCCCGAGGTTAAGCGAAATGAATACGTGGTCATTGATCGCCATAAACTGAAATACCTGAATATTTCAAAAAAAATCAATTGCGTTTATTGTGGATATTTTACAGGAGTGATTTCCTATGCTCAGGAAATTGCGGGAAGAACGGAACAGTATTGGTGTCCGATCAAGCACGCCACGAAAATAAAAAGCCCTCATAACCGCTACTCAAACTTTATGGAATATGAGGATGCGAAAGGTTATCAGGAAAATTTTGTTAAGATTCGTAATTTTGAAGAATCCTGAAGCCGGGAACCTTGTATCCTTTCAGATTCTTTTTCTTTTTAAAATATGTGTGGCTTCTCCATAAAACACTTCCGCTGCTTCCATCATTGTCTCGGACAGGGTAGGGTGCGGATGGATTGAAAGGGCCAGATCTTTTGCTTTCGCTCCCGTTTCGATAGCTAAAACACCTTCGGCAATCAGCTCCCCGGCCCCCGTACCCGTTATGCCGACTCCAACAATTTTTTCAGAATCAGTATCAATTATCAGTTTCGTCAGTCCTTCACCCCGTCCCAGGGTCTGCGCTCTTCCTGAAGCACCCCAGGGAAACTTTGCTATCGATACGTTTCTGTCTTGATTTTGTGCTTCTGTTTCTGTCAATCCGGCCCAGGCGATTTCGGGATCGGTGAAAACAACAGCCGGGATCACTCGATCTTTAAAATCCGCAACTTCTCCCGCTATTACTTCGACAGCCACCTTGGCCTCGTTGGATGCCTTATGAGCCAGCATGGCCCCGCCAATCACATCGCCAATGGCTGAAATGCTTGGGTCGGCAGTTTTCTGCTGGGAGTCTGCCATGACAAAACCGTTTTCATCCAGTTTTATTTTTGTATTTTCGAGACCCAGGTTTTCCGTATTTGGTTTTCGTCCAATTGCGACCAAGGCCTGGTCGAACACTTTTTGTTCGGTTCCATTCTGGCTTTCCAGTGCAACCTCAATTTGCGAACCTTTTTCTTTCATATCCGCCATCCTGGTATTTAAAAGAATCGCTTCAAATTGATTTTTTATTTTGTTTTGAAGGGGTCTTACCAGGTCGCGATCCACCCCTGGTAAAAGGCCATCCATCATTTCTGTTACAGTGACCTGGCTTCCCAGCGCTGCATAAACGCTTCCCATTTCCAGGCCAATATATCCTCCCCCTATGACCAGAAGGCGGTTTGGAATATTTTCTATTTCCAGCGCCCTTGTGGAATCGACAAAATTAGAGTTGTTTTGAAAAGGTTGTGTGGGCCTGGAGCCGGTTGCAAGGATGCAATGATCGAAAGAATATGTTTTTCCATCTACCTCGACCGTGTTTGAACTTTTGAAAACCCCTTTCCCCGAAACGAATTTCACTTTTCTTTGTTTGCATAACTGGGTGAGGCCCATCGCCATTTTATTGATAATTTGATTTTTCCATTTACGAATCCCATCCAGATCCAATTTGGGATCGCCAAAATCAACTCCCCATGCTTTCGCTTCCCGGGTATCATTTATCAAGTGCGCGATATGGAGAAGGACTTTTGAAGGGATACACCCTCGATGCAGGCACACTCCCCCGGGTTTGTTTCCGTCATCGATCAAGGTGACATCCATGCCTCGATCCGCAGCGAGAAACGCTGCCGCGTACCCTCCAGGTCCACCCCCCAAGACGACTAACTTTATTTCATTCATTTTTTTTAATTCCAATAAAAAAGAACCGTAGTTTATAGTGGTTTTGATAAAATTTCAGGAAAAAAATTCCTGTTAAATGCGGGGTTCGGTCTGGATCAGCTAAATTTTGAGTTTCCGTAATCTATTTACTTTATCCTGAAAATTTTTTATCCTTCTTTCTGTAGAAGAGGTTGAATTTCTTCGCGTGTCTTCTTTCCTTCATTTAAGGTCCGTTCTTCCTTGAAAGTCAGAAAAAAAACAATGTTCTCTCCTAAAACCCACCAAAACATTTATCTTTCAGGATTAGCGGTAATTATTTTTGGCCTGGTAACCTGGGTGCGAATCAGGTTATTGGGTCTCCCCATTGAACGTGATGAAGGGGAGTATGCTTATATGGCCCAGCAGTTGCTCCAGGGGATCTTGCCATATACAGAATCTCAGAGTATGAAGTTTCCCGGAATCTATTTTGTTTATGCAGGGATCCTCACTTTTTTCGGTGAAAGCCCCTCCGCGATTCATTTGTCCTTGGTATTTATCAATTTTGCTACTGCGTATTTCATATTTTTACTGGGAAAAGAGTTATTAAATTTGTCATCAGGGATTTTTTCGGCGGTTTGCTTCTCGGTATTGACTTTAAGTCCCTCCTTTCAGGGCTTATGGGCCAATGCTGAGCATTTTGTTTTGCTTCCCGGAGTAGCAGGAATTTATATATTGTACATGGCAAAGGATCGGCCAGGTTATTTCTTTCTAAGCGGGCTTTTGTTAGGGATTGCCCTGTTGATCAAACAGCATGCTGTGTTTTTTGGTTTGTTCGGGGTTTTATATTTAGGATTACTTGTGCTTCGGAAATCCCTCCCTTTTAAAAGCCCACTCAAACCTTTGGTTCTTTTTGTTTTGGGTGGTGTAACGCCTTTAATAATGTCAGCCGCTTTATACGGTGCGAGTGGAAATATTTCTGAACTTTGGTTTTGCACTGTGCGATATGCTTCAGAATATGTTTCGTTAATATCGATTGGCGAAGGTTATAAGAACTTTAAATATAATTTTGCACAGATTATTGAAACAAATTTCACGATATTGTGGCTTTCGCTGGTGGGGATTTCCTCCGTTGCCTGGGTTAAGAATAAAAACCGGGAATATCTATTTTTATTTGGAATTTTTGTGTGTTTGTTTTTTGCAGTTGCTCCAGGACTGTATTTCAGGCCTCATTATTTTTTGC
>WAIB01000041.1 GCA_009873655.1 Nitrospinota bacterium
TGCAACGGGAATTAGAACGTTGTCAGTGGAATATCCTGGTTTACAAGGGCTTCTTTTTTCTTCTTGGGCCACTTCTTTATTTCTGCCTCGGTTTTTAAAGCTTGTGAACGGCTCCCGATTTTTTTATGAAAAACCAATTTAAGAGGTTTCTTTCCTTTTAAGTATTTTGCCCCTTTTACTCCTCCTTCCTGATGTTCCTTAAATCTTCTTTGGACATCCTGTGTAACGCCGGTGTAAAGATGCCCCATCCTTGTTCGAATGAGATACACATGCCACATGTTTGCCCTATATCCCATCGAACATGGGAAGAAAATCACCAAGGCCCTCTTCTTTTAATTGATCGACAGGAACAAACCTAAGCGATGCCGAGTTAATACAATATCTTTTTCCAGTTGGCTTGGGTCCGTCGTTAAAAAGGTGACCCAGGTGGGAATCCGCATTCTTTGACCTGACTTCTACTCGGGTCATGTTGAATGATTTGTCGGTCAGGTTCACTATGTTTTCAGGAACCAGAGGCCGTGTGAAAGAAGGCCAGCCCGTACCGGATTTGAATTTATCTTTTGAGCTGAATAAAGGTTCCCCTGAGACGACATCAACATAGATGCCCGCACGTTTATTGTCCCAGTATTTGTTCATGAATGGGGGTTCGGTTCCATTCTTCTGGGTTACATGGTACTGCAGTTTGTTAAGTTTTTTAATGGCTTCACTCTTGTTGCTGAACTTCTTATCGCTGATCTTTACTATTTTTGAGGTAAATGGATACCTTATGGACAATTTATATTCTTTGTCCTTTCCCCAGAATTTATTTATAAACTCATCACGCCCGGAACCGGCGCGGTAAATTTTGTAACGGATGTAGTTCTTCTTAAAAAAATCCTGGTGGTATTCTTCCGCCCTGTAGAACGGAGAAGCTTCAACCACCGGGGTTATGACCGCTTTTTTGAACCGACCGCTTTTAATTAAATTTTTCTTGGATTTTTCCGCGATTTCTTTTTGAGACTGGCTTGTATAAAAAATTCCGGTTCTATATTGGGAACCGCGATCCACAAACTGACCGCCATCATCCGTAGGGTTTATATTGCGCCAGAAAACCTCAAGAATATCTGCATAGGATATTCTTTCGGGATCAAAGTGAATTTTTACGGCTTCCAGATGCCGAGTCTTGCCAGAAGCCACTTTTTTATAGGTGGCATTCTCCTTTTTACCTCCCGTGTAGCCTGAAATTGCCTGGGTAACACCAGGAAGGTCTTCAAAGGGGTGTTCCATGCACCAGAAACATCCTCCTGCAAGAATGGCTGTTTCTTCCTTCCCCGTTGGGTTTTTTGTAAGGACGACATCTGTATTCTGGTAGGTGACGGTTTTTTCAGGGAGAAATTTGGAGATAAGAAAAGCGCCTATAATAAATATAAATGCTGCGTATAGTTTAATCATGGTTTTTTCCTTTTTCAGAAATCATCTGGAAAAGATGCAAGTAAATTAATGATAACAGAACTTTTTAATACCTGCATCTCAGTCGTGAGGAAGTGTTCAGGCTTACAAACCATTTACTGGTATTTTACAGCAGGCTGGATACGGTATTAATTTTGAGGGTTTTTTCGGGAATCTGGCGATTTCTATTTGTTATTTGACAGCTCCGGTTTGATACGCATGGCGGTTTGCAGGGGTGGAATAGCCTTATTGAAACGTCCCAGCTTCATATAGATCTGACCCAGTGCGTAATGGGCTTCTGCATTACTTGGAGCGAGCCGAATGGATTCTTTAATTGAGGCCAATGCTTCTTTATAGCGGTTGGTAAGAAAATAAGATAATGCAAGGAAGTAATGGGCTTCCGGATAATCCGGGTCCAGCTTGATGGCCTTCTTGTAAAATTCGCTGGCTTCCTGATGTCTTTTGTTAGCCGCATAGGCCAAAGCAAGCTTGAAATTGACCTCTGCAGCATTCGGAGACAATCGAACCGCTTCCAGTAGTTCCTTCAGCTTTTCAGGATGTCTGCCAACCGCCCCATAAGCAAGGGCAAGATGGAAATGAGTCTTGGAATCTTCTTTTCGTATTTTTAGAGATTTTTCAAGGGGCTTGATGGCACGCTGATACTGCTTGCGTTTTAAAAAAGCCAAACCTAACTCAGACAGGAGTTTGGGGTTTTCGGGATCTTTTTCCAGGGTCAATTGCAAAGCACTAATAGTTTCTTTTTCTAATGCCTCCCCGGAATAAGCAGAAGAAACCTGACACAAAAATACAAAGCTTATAAATAAAACCAAGGTATTTTTCATTTTGGATTATCTTAAAATTGAATCCATTTCCCCGAAGAATGGAAGCAAAATATATCCCTTTGTGATTTAACTGTAAAGCATGAATCTGTAAAGTTAATCGATTCAATCTTGTTGCGGCGGGTATTTGACAGGCAAGGTTTTTTTTAATTTCAACGGAATTTGGACGGCTTTTTTTACAAAGGGTTAGTGAAGTGCAGGGTGGTACGCCCCTTTGGAAATTGTCAAAAAAAGGGTTCTTTCAATTATAAAAAACACGGATTCGCAAGCTTTGGTTTTTCGATAAATCAGGAACTTCGTTTATTTGGCGTGACACCGGACAAAACGGTTTTTATCGCCGGAAATTTCCGGGTATTGCGTCACACATTTTTTTGCCAAAGATGAACCGGGTTCCTCACTTAAATAAATAGGGCAGCGTGGATGAAAATGGCATGCCGCAGGGGGGCGGAGAGGAGAGGGAACATCTCCCAGCAAGGGTTCAAAGGGTTTGCGCTCACCTAATCCGGGAACCGAGTTGAGCAGGGAAAGGGTATAGGGGTGCTTCGGATTGCTAAATAATTCTTCAACAGGGGCCTGCTCCACAATTTTTCCAAGATACATGATAGCCACAGTATCTGCGAGATACCTGACCACGCTCAAATTATGGCTGATGAAAAGATAGGTCAGGTTTCTTTTTGCCTGCAGGTCTTTGAGCAGGTTCAGTACCTGTGCCTGGACTGAAACATCCAGTGCGCTTGTCGGTTCATCCAATACAAGAAACTCAGGCTCTAAAATCAGGGCTCGTGCAATGGCTATGCGTTGGCGTTGTCCCCCGGAAAATTCATGCGGGTACCTTTCCAATACAGATGGGCTTAACCCTACTTCCTGAATAACCTGTGAAACTTTTTCAACCTTTTCTTCCGGTGATAATTCCGGGTAGTGAACTTCAAGCCCTTCACCAATGATTCCCTCGATCGTCATTCTCGGTTGCAATGAACCGAAGGGATCTTGAAATACCATTTGCATATGTTTGCGAAATTGTTTCAAATCATTGCCTTCCAGTTTCATGATATTTTTACCGGAAAAGTTTACTTCTCCTTTAGAGTGGGTGTTTAATTTTAAAATGGATTCTCCCAGGGTGGTTTTTCCGCAGCCGGATTCTCCTACCAATGCAACCGTTCCGCCCCTGGGTATTTCCAGCTCAATATTGTCAACAGCACGGACATGGCCCACCGTACGCAAAAATACTCCCTTTCGAACGGGAAAAAAGGTGTTCAGGTTTTTAATGGAAATAAGAGATTCCCTGTTTGGGCTTCCCTTGGTAATGGGTTTTTTCTGATCTTTTAAATCCCAATGGGTTTTTATTCCTTTGTCCAATAAATGACACGAGACCTGATGTCCCGGGGACGCGGTATGTGCCGAGCTTTCCTTCTGGCAGATATCCATAACAGCAGGACAGCGATTTGCAAAACGGCATCCCTCCTGATATTCGGTAGCTGAAGGGACCAGGCCCGGTATGGTCTCTAAAAGAAACGCGGATTTTTCGAGTCGGGGAATAGAGCTGAAAAGAAGCTTGGTATAGGGATGAGACATATTGCTGAAAATTTGTTCGCGGGTCCCATATTCCGCCACCCGGCCCCCGTACATGATGCAAAGGTCATCCGCCATCTGGTTTACGATACCCATGTCATGTGTGATGAGCAAAATGGCCATATTCGTTTGTTTTTGTAAATCGCTCATCAAACGCAACACTTGCGCCTGGATCGTTACATCCAATGCAGTGGTAGGTTCATCAGCGATAAGGAGCTTGGGTTCGCACGCCAAGGCCATAGCAATCATCACCCTTTGTTTCATGCCCCCGGATAATTGATGCGGGAAATCATCGATCCGTTTGTGGGGATCAGGAATGCCCACCCGATCCAGTAATTCGATGGCCCGGTTGCGTGACGCCCCCTGCGAAATTTTCAGGTGTTGCTTTAACGGTTCCTGCAATTGATCGCCTATACGAAAAAGAGGATTGAGAGAAGTCATGGGTTCCTGGAAGATCATCGCAATATCCTTGCCTCGCAGTTTACGCATTTCTTCCTGGGAAGATTGTGAAAGATTGCGACCTTCAAAAATAATTTCTCCCGAAGGATGGTAGCCATTTTCAGCAATCAGTTTGATTATGGAGAAAGCTGTTTGAGTTTTTCCACAACCGGATTCTCCAACCAGCGCAAGGGTTTTGCCCTGATGCAGGTCAAAAGACACCCCATCGACGGCACGGGCAATTTTGCCGGGGCCTGCATGAAAGTGGGTGGAAAGGTTTTTAACGGATAAAAGCATCTTGTTCAAAGTGTCTTTTTCGGATCAAAAGCATTGCGAACCCCTTCTCCTATAAAAGTAAGCAGGGTGATTGTCAGGCTCAAGGTTATAAAAGTGGGCAGAAGGATCCACAATGCATGAAGATTGTTTTTCCCCTGTGCCAGAAGTTCCCCCAGACTTGGAGCGGGACTGGGAACCCCCAGGTTTAAAAAGTCCAGGCTTACCAATGCCAGAATTCCTGCGGTGACTTCAAAAGGAAAAAAGGTGATCACAGGAGTGAGTGCATTGGGAAGAATATGTCGTCGCATGATTTTGAAATTCGACACACCCAGGCTTTTTGCGGCTTTTACAAACTCAAGGTTTCGTATTTTCAGAAATTCCGCGCGAATATAAGCCGCTATTCCCATCCATGCAGTCAGATTTAAAATAAGAAAAAGCAACAATGCCGAGGGTACGAGAAATGAACTGAGTATGATCAAAATATAAAGGCGTGGAATGGAACCCCAGATTTCCGTAAGCCTTTGTCCCGCCAGGTCAACCCACCCGCCAAAGAATCCCTGCGTCCCTCCTATTAAACAACCGATAAGGGTACCGGTTATCGCCAGGGAAATTCCGAAGATCATGGATATTCTGAACCCATATATCAAACGCGCCAGGACATCGCGGCCCCGGTCATCGGTTCCTAAATAATGTCCGTCGGCCCAGGAGGATTTAATTTTACCTTTGCCAATAGGGGATTCGTACTGGTAAGGGGCTGCAAGGACCACATTTCCGGTTTTGGATTCTGTAGGAATATATTTGTAGTCATAACGAACCGGGGGCCACAAAACCCAGGAATCTCTTGGAGAGGTTTGGGCGGGTATTGGAGCGGTTTCTACTTCCGGTTCGGTAAATTCGTCTTCATCTTCAAAGTCTCCCAGGTCCAATCCAAGGCCTGAACTTTCAACTTCTGTACTCCTCGAAGTTCCACTGAGGAGATCCATAAAATAGCGTGACTTGTAATCCGGTTCGCTGGGCAAGCTGCCTCCAAAATCTTTCTCGCTGTAGGTGACAGCGACAGGGAAGTAAGATTTGCCGTCTACAACAATGATCAGAGGGCGAACATTGCAAATCAACTCAGCGGGCAGGGTAATTATAAAAAGGGTGAGGAGGATTAAAAAACTGAAATACGCCCTTCGGTCTTTTTGAAATACTTCCAGCTTTACCTTCCACTCTTTATTCAGGCGTAGCATTTTAGTCCCTTGACTCGTCAAAAGAAATTCTTGGATCGATCAGTACATAAGAAAGATCGGTCAATAACTGTCCGATCAATGCCATGAGAGAGAAAATGAAAAGGGTTCCTAATACGATGGGGTAGTCACGCTGAATTACCGCCTGATAGGAAAGCAGGCCCAGTCCATCCAGGGTAAAAATTTGTTCCAGCAAAAGCGATCCGGTAAAAAACATCGCAAGAAATGCCATGGGAAATCCGGTGACAAGGGGAATGAGTGAATTTTTTAAAACATGTTTAAAGAATACCGTTTTTTCCGGCAGTCCCTTGGCTCGTGCAGTCAGCACATATTGTTTATGCATTTCTTCCAGGAAGGCATTCTTGGTCAGCAAAGTCAAAGTAGCGAATCCACCCAGCACATAACAGAATAGAGGGGCAGCAAGGTGATGGAGGTAGTCGGTGAACTTTTCCCAGAAGGTCCAGCTTTCATAACCGGGAGTACCCGCTGAAGTCAACCCGGCTATGGGAATGAGGTGGGCTACCGCACCATCCCCCGGACCCAAAAGAACAATGATAAAAATAGCCAGTACAAATCCGGGAACGCTGTATCCGATCAAAACAATCAGGCTGGTCCAGGTATCAAAACGGCTGCCGTTTTTCACGGCTTTGGCGATACCCAGGAAAATGCAAATGGTATAGGTCAGAAAAAAACTGGTGACACCCAGAGATGCTGAAACGGGAAGTTTTTCTTTAATCAAAGATAAAACGGTTTTGTTTCTGTAAAAGGAGTTGCCAAATTTAAAAACCAGAAAGCCCTCCCAGTTATCGTGGTTGAAAATAGAATCGGGAAAGGGTTCGTTTTTATTTTTTGGTGAGTACCAGAGGAAAGTTCTCAGATACCTTTCCCAGAGAGGTTTGTCCAGATTGTATATTTTTTTCAGTTCTTCAAAATGTTTTGGATCCAGTTCCTGTTGCTTGCTGCCGGGTCCGGTCATTGCGCCGCCGCCTGCTTCGGTCAGGGTATTGCCATGACCTCTTAAAAGGGATTTCATTTGATCGATGGGACCACCGGGAACAAACTGGGTTGCAATGAAGGTGATGGTAACAATCCCGATCAATGTGGGAAACATGAGAAGCAGACGACGTATTATATAAGCGGTCATGGGCGCAGCTTAGTTGAGGGAAGCTCCCGCAGAGCGGGCTTTTTTCAGTTTTTCCGCTTTTTCTTTATCCCACCACCACCATTCCAGAAAATTATTGCTGATAGCACTTTGCGAGGCGTTGATTTTGGGTCGGCCAAACTTGTTCCAGTAAACGGTTCTGTCGTACGAAATATACCAGTGAGGTACGACATAATATTGATGGGTCAGGATGCGGTCCAATGCCTGTATATACATCACAAGATCTTTGCGATTGCTTGCGGTGACAATTTGGTCGACCAACTCATCAATGGCGGGATTTTTTATTCCCATATAATTTCGAGTCCCGGGAGTGTCCGCCGCTTCACTGCTCCACATATATCGCTGTTCGTTGCCCGGAGACCGACTTTGCGTCTAGCCGGCTACAATCATTACAAATTTAAAATTTCGGAGACGCTCCTCATACTCCGCAATCTGAACCACTTTAATGTCCATTTTCACCCCAATTTTTTTGAGGTTGTTTTTATAGGGCTCAGCGATTCGCTGGAATCCCGGACCCGCCAGAAGAAGTTCGAACTCCATTCGGTGCTTTCCTTTACTTCGAATTCCATCTTTGCCGATCTTCCAACCCGCCGAATCCAGCAGGCTGTTCGCTACCTTGATATTTCTTTCTGCAGGTAACCCCTGGCCGGGTGCTCCTACGGGTTTCGTGAGCACCGTTTTGGGTACAAACTTCTTGTGTTTTTTGCGTAATGATTCAAGCAGTTCTTTGACATCTCCAGCAGGAACCCCTTGAGGTTTGACTTCAGGGTTGTTGTCAAAATAGCAGTCGTTTCGTGTGTATTGGCCGTAAAAGAGATTTTTGTTGCTCCACTCAAAATCAAAAACCATCGCCAAAGCAGCGCGGACCTTGCGGGATTTAAAAATTTCGTTTCGCATGTTCATGGCGAATCCCTGCATTCCTGCAATTCGCGTGTGTGGAAACTCTTTTCGTAGATAATATCCCTTTTTAACGAAGTTCCCTTTGTAATCCAGCGCCCAGTCCCGCGAGCTGTTTACAAGCTGCATATCAAACTCACCGCCTTTGAATGCTTCTCTCTGCGCCACCGGATCCAGATAAATTTTAAATGTGACCCGGTCGAAATTATATCGGCCTTTATTGATTGCGATGTCTTTTCCCCACCAGTCCGGGTTCCGTTTGTAGGTGATGTATTTGCCATATTCATATTTTTCGATGGTGTAGGGTCCACTTCCCACGGCCATGTCATCAAAATCGGATCCAAATGATTTTCCCTTTGCCTCGTAAATGTGTTTTGGAAAGATAATCATCTGTCCTGTGATCAAGGGCAATTCCTGGTTACGGATCGCGAAATGATAACGCACCGTATGCGTATCGATTTTTTCGATGGATTTAATGTCTTTAAAGTATTCTTTAAAGATGGGGTGGTATTGAGGGTCTTTTATCAGGTTGAAAGAAAATACGAAATCGTCCGCCGTCAACGGGTGGCCGTCTGAAAATTCTGCCTGTTTATAAAGATAATAGGTCAGGGAAAGATGGTCGTCTGCAAGTTCTGCTTTTTCCACAAGGCTGCCATATTGGGAAAAAGCTTCTTTATCATCGGCAGAACTGTCCATGGCATTCTGGAAAACCAGTATTCCGATACCCGGTGCGGTCACTCCTTTTAAGGACGCGGGATTCAATTTTGTAAAAGCGCCAAAATCGGCGAGAACAAGGTTTCCCCCTTTGGGTGCCTTCGGGTTGGCATAATCATAAGGTTGACCGGGTTTGTATTTCAGGTCTTGCGGGCCATATAATGAGAGTCCGTGCCGGGGTGTTGCAATCACGGAGTTCGCTGACAGGAGAAGTGCAAAAAAAGTAAAAATTATTTTTTTCATTGTAAGTTAAGCTCGATCAAAGGTTAGTTTGCTTTTAATATATTAACATTCCTGCTTGCTGGCAGGTCAACTGGTTTGTTTCGCTTAAAAGTTTGTTGAATGACGGCCTATTTAGAATTATCTCAAAAAGAATTGCAGCGGCGCGCCGATGAGGCCTATGAAATTTATAAAAGCTGTCGGGTTTGTCCCCATGCCTGTGATGTCAATCGCATTGAAGGTGAAACGGGATTTTGCGGTCAGATAGATTCCCTGCATATTTCCTCGAGTGTGAAGCATTTTGGTGAAGAACCCCCCTTGGTTGGGTGTAAGGGAGTAGGCAACCTTTTTGTAACCGCATGCAATATGCGGTGCGATTACTGCCAGAATTATCAGATTTCACAGGAGTGGAATAAGGAGAACCCAAAAAATAATTCACAGGAATCTTATGAACAGGCGGCTGATGCGATGCTTTCCCTCCAGGCGCAGGGCGTTCATTTTATAGGTTGGGTTTCTCCCTCGCATGTGGTTCCCGGGTTGTTGAAAAGTCTGACCCTGGCAAGAGCAAAGGGACTGAAATTACCGATTATTTATAACAGCAACAGTTATGATGCTATTGGAACCTTGAAACTCCTGGATGGAATCGTGGATATCTATTTACCCGACCTGAAATATGCCCATCCTGAGGTGGCACGGGAATTTTCCCATATAAAATCCTATCCCGAAATTTCACGGCAGGCAGTCCTTGAAATGTTCCGGCAGGTGGGACCACTTAAAATAAATGAGCAGGGCCTGGCTGAAAAGGGGGTTCTGGTGCGCCACCTGGTATTGCCCGACCAGTTAAACAGTACCTGGGAAACCCTGTGCTTTGTGGCCCTGGAAATGTCCTCCTCCGTGCCCTTGAGTTTGATGAGCCAGTACCAGCCTGTACATAAAGCCGCAAGCTCTCTAAATAGGAGAATCACAATGGAGGAATACGAGCAGGCAATTACCTGGGCGAAGGAGCTTGGGATTGAGACCTTGTTTCTGCAATCTCTTGAATCCAAGGTGCATAATCTGCCTGATTTCAACAGCCCTGACGACCCCTTTCCGCTGGATCGCGTTCGAAATCTGTCAAATGTCTGAGAATGGGACGACCAATCTTGTTATGATATCGCTTATTTGTTAATCTTGATACCCAATTGGCCGTAAGTCCCGGTAAACTATCCGAAACAGGAACATTAAATAATGCAACCAAGAAAGACACGAAAGATTCGTATTGGAAAACTGGTGGTCGGGGGCGATTCCCCAATTGCCGTGCAAAGTATGGCGGCGACGCAGACTCAGGATTTGGCCGCGACCGCCAGGCAGATAGAAGTGCTGGAAAAAGCAAAGGCGGACGTCATTCGCATTGCGGTGGATAGCGAAAAAGATGTAGAAGCCTTGAAAACATTGCGGGAAAAGTTTCCTGACAGCACATGGTCTGTGGATTTGCAGGAAAACTACAAGCTGGCCCCCCTTGTTGCCCCATGGGTGAACAAGATTCGATATAATCCCGGCCATCTTTTTCACCTTGAGAAAGACAAAACCATTCGTGAAAAAGTCGAGTTCATTGTTGAGGCCGCGAGAAAAAACGATTGCGCCATTCGAATAGGAGTCAACTGCGGTTCTGTCGATCCGGACTATAAGGAAAGGTATAAAGAAGATTCCACGGAAGCAATGGTGAGATGTGCGGTAGACCATTGTGAGATGCTGGATGATATGAAATTCGAAAACTATTGTGTTTCGCTTAAGGATTCAGATTCCGCAAAAGTGATTGATGCCAATCGCCGTTTTGCCGCCGAACGACCCGATGTTCCTTTGCACCTGGGCGTTACGGAAGCAGGGCTTCCCCCGGAAGGAATAATTAAAACCCGAATTGCTTTTGAGCAGTTGATCTCCGCGGGAATTGGCGATACGATCCGGGTTTCGCTTACATTGCCTAATGACGACAAGGGTCAGGAGATAGATGTGGGCCACGAAATTCTTAACGATATTTCGGAGGGGAGGTTCCGTTCGGTACCGGAAAACTTTCTGGACGGTTTAAACATCATAGCCTGCCCAAGTTGTTCCCGGGTCGAAAACGATAAGTTTGTTGACCTGGCCCAGGATGTCCGTAAGCTTACGGAATACGCTGAGAAATATAAATTGACGATTGCGGTAATGGGGTGCAGGGTGAACGGCCCAGGGGAAACGGATGATGCGGACCTGGGCCTGTGGTGTGGTCCCACCCGGGTCAACCTGAAAAAAGGGACCGAAACCCTCGGTTCTTATTCTTATGAAGAAATTCTTCCGCAATTGAAAAAAGAAGTGGACCAGATGATTGTTGAAAAGTTTGGTGCCGAATCCCCTCCCGTGGAAATAGGGCAATAACGTTTTTAGTAAAAAATAAAAGGCTTTGAAATGGAATACGATGTAGAAGAATTAGAAGAACTGAAGCGTAAATTGAATATCACCATCCCTGAAGAGGAGGTGACTAGACGAGTCAATGACGCTTATAGGAAGTTAAATCAGGAAATGAAGATGCCCGGGTTTCGACCGGGGAAAATTCCGCAAAAGGTTCTTGAAAAACAGGTACCCATGCAATCATTTGGGCAGTTGTTTCAGGATTTAATGCAGGAATATTATGAAGAGGCACTGCATAAAACGGGACTCCGCCCCACGGGGCAACCGGAAATTGATCATACAGGATTACAGGATATAAAAAAGAATGAGCCTTTAAAGTTTTCCGTAATTCTTGATATCAAACCCGAGTTAAAAATAAAAAACTACAAGGGACTGAAGTTCAAAAAGAAGGAAGCGGTTGTTTCCGATAAAGAATTCGAAGAGACGCTTGAAAAAGTCCTCAGTCGTCACGGCTCCCTGGAGCTCATGCCCGCAGATCATGCGGCGGAAAAATGGGATATCTTAAAAATAGATTTTCAGGGGTTTGTTGAGGATCAGCCCATGGAAAATGAAAAAGCAGATGACTTTGAGCTTCGAATTGGTGAAAAGAAAATGCTGGATGGCTTTGAAGACCAGTTGATCGGACACAAAGCGGGTGAAGAGTTTGAGATCAAGGTGATTCTGCCTCCCAACTGGAACAAGAAAACGCAACGAATCAGTTTCCCAATCCCCGGAGCAGATGAAGAGCAGGCAGATGACCGGGCCACATTTAAGATCAAGCTCAAAGAGGTAAAACAACTGAGCCTCCCTGAACTGACTGCCGAAATTGCAAAGCGGGAAGGTTTTGATACGGTCGATGAATTACGTCGGGCGATCAAGGTAGATCTTCAAAATCATAAAGACCAGCAAGAAGAACTTAAAATTAAGGAAGATATCTTCAATAGGCTTGTCAAAGAGTTCGATACGATGCCTCCCGAATCGGTAATTGAACGTGAAATCAAATTCATGATTGAAGGAATGAAATATCAAATCGCACAGTCAGGCATGAAGCTTGAAGATTCCGGCTTTGAACCTGAAAAAGCGGAAAAGGAATGGAGAGAGAAAGCGATCTTCAACACCAAGGGATACATGGCTCTGGAATCCATTGCCCAGGCTGAGAATATTCATGTTACCCAGCAGGATATGGAAGGGGAATACGAATTGCTGGCCAAACAAACCAATCAAAAGGTCGAAGATATTCAGAAACGAATCATGTCCAACCCGGATTCCCTGAATCAAACCACGACAAAGATTTTAGGCCAGAAGACGATGAACTTTATTTATTCAAACTGCGAATTTGAATTTTATAAAGAAGAACCTCCAAAAGAATGAGGACGTTTCCCAAGAGTTTCCAGCCTTAAACCGGTTTTGCCACCAGCGCTTTAACAATATCCAGATAAACATTTTTGTGGGACAGGATTTCAAACCCCGCTTTTTCGGCATTGTTGACCGTGTGGCGGTCCAGGTAAGTTCCTTCCAGCATTTCTGTAAGGTTCGACATGGTTTTCAGGGCAAGAGCGTAAAAGGGGTTTCTGCTCAGGACATGTTCGAACATGACTAACCTTCCCTCAGGCTTAAGCACTCTTTTTAATTCCTTCAGGCAAGGGACGGGGTGTTTGACGGTGCAAAGCACGCAGACGGTAACGACGGTATCGAAACTGTTTTCCCTGAAGCCAGTCGTTTCTGCGTCCATCTGACACCGGTTCATATGACCCGGATATTTCTCAACCCGGGTTTTGGATCGTTCGAGCATTTGGAAACTGAGATCGATGGCAGTTATGTTGAGATTGGGGGGGAAGTTCACGGTTTCGAGTCCGGTTCCCGTCCCGACATAGAGCACATTTCCTTGGAGTTTTTCGAAAAGTGATTTCTGATGCGGGTTCCAGCGGCGCATATCCCCGCCACGTAAAAAATCAAAAACCTTTGCGACCCGGTCGTAAGATTGCTTTTTTGAATTCATGACTGAGTCAGGTACTTGTTGGAAAAATAAATATAAATCGACACTGAAAACCCGATCAAAGCTCCCAGAATGGTTAAATGGTTTGAGGTGACGGAGGAAAGGGTAGTTAGCATTCCTGATGCCATGCCAACCAGCATCCCATTAATATGCAGGGGAATCATGACTTCGAAAGCCCCGAATAAGGGCATTAAAACCAGCATCATTGCCAGCATCATGACCATTCCAACCGCCCCGCCCAGGAACATTCCCAAAAACATATTTATCTCTGCAGGGATAATCATATGAATACAAAAAGCCATTGCCCCCCCTGAAAAGGTTCCAATAAAGAAATCCGCTATTTTAAAAATCATGAGCTAAATTTTATAGATAAGTGGACGATAAGTTGCCTAAGGCCATCATTTATTTGGAATTATACTATTTTAAAGTGGCGCGACAACTGTATAAATTGTTTGATTTAAAGGTCTAAGCGGAACCGTGGAAACAGGGAAGTTTGATTCCGGCTCAGTTAAAAAGCGTTCGATTTGATATTGACACGCAAATTACTGAGAGTAATATTGTAATATTTATCTTGGGAAAAGAATTAAAAAACCATGTCAAAAAAATATACAGGACCTGAAAAAGCAGCAATTTTATTAATGACCTTGGGTGATGAAACCGCGGCGGCAGTTTTAGCCAATTTGGATGAACGTGAAATCCAGAATGTGGGAAACCATATGGCTGCTCTCGGGGATGTGGATACCCAGGATATGGAGATGATCAGTGAAGAGTTTTATAAGCTGGTAGAATCTGGTGGGGGAGGCTTAGGGATTGGAGGTGTGGAGTTTCTCAAATCCGCACTGATGCAGGCCATGGATCCAGTCCAAGCAACAGAAATTCTAAATAATATCACGACCCCTGGAGAAGAATTGGGTGGTGGTTTGGAAACCGTTCGAATGCTGGACCCCAAGGTCATTGCCTCCTTTATCGTAAACGAGCATCCGCAAACAGCGGCTATCATTCTAGCCCATCTCGATCCCCCTACAGCGAGTTCAACAATCCGTGAAATTCCTGAGGATAAGCGAATGGAAGTAGTTCATCGTCTGGCAAAGCTTGAACGTGTATCTCCTTCCGTTATTCGTGACCTTGACGAGGCCTTGCAGGCGGAGTTTAGATCATCGGGTGCTGTGTCAGGAAATAAACTGGGTGGGATTGAAGTAGCGGCAGCTGTAATGGGCAAGATGGATCGGACCACTGAAACAGGAATTCTAACTTCAATGGATGAGGTCGATCCCGATCTTGCGAATGAAATCCGAAATCTGCGGTTTACTTTTGAAGATATACTCAAAATTGATGACAACGGTATTCAAATACTAATGAAGGAAATTAACCAGGAAGATTTATTGCTTTCCTTGAAGACCGCTTCAGATGAACTGAAAGAAAAACTTTATAACAATATGTCGGAACGCGCATCAATGATGCTTAAAGAAGATCTGGAAGCAATGGGCCCGACAAAAGTAAGCGAAGTTGAGAAAGCCCAGCAGAAAATCATTGCGGTATGCAAGAAGATGGAAGACGATGGAAAAATTATGATTGGCGGTGGTGGTGAAGACCTCGTTTAAGATTTAAACTTCTGCCCTTACTTTATTTCAATTTTCTGCAAATCTTAAGAGATCTGGGCGTTAATGGGGATGAGATGCGATTTGATTCCCTTTTCCTTTTCCAACTTTTCCAGGACGTTGTAGATGGGTGTTATGCCCTGCGCCAGGGTTCCTTCCAGGTGGATATAGTAGGTTCCCGCTTCCGTGTTTTCTCCCAGATCAGATTCGAGATGTAAAATATTCAGCCCTGCATTTGCCAGAGGTACCGTGGCATCCTCTACCACTCCCATCCGGTCTTCCGCAAAAAGACTGATTCGAACATCCGGTTCAAAATGTTGCTGGCTTCCATCTTCCAGCAGCACCAGATGGGAATCCAATTTTAGGGGATTACAAACGGACGAAGTGATCGTTTGTAGAGAACTTTTATCCCCTTCATGTTCCACCATAAGCATAATGGTGAAGTAATTTCCTAGCCGACTCATGGAGGATTCACCCAGATTGCAGCCATTTTTGCAAAGGCCTGCGCTCAATTTAGCGACAATACTGGGTTGGTCTCGTCCAACCAGAGAAAGCATAAACCAGTTTTTCATAGCCCGAACCTGAAAATTCAAGGAAAATTAAGGAAAACAGCATAGCACAATATGGATAAAAATCGTATTCCGATAAGGGGGAGCGGGAGTTTCTTGCATTTCCGGATATTTTTTTGGGTCTTTCCTTGTTTGCAAAAGGAGGAGAATAGATTAGTATTCATCCATGAAAAAGATTCTTTTAATTTTAATAACTATCCTATTGATGATTGGGTGTGCGGGAATTCCAACTGGAAGTGGTGATAATAACTCCGGAAATGAGCTTACCGAAGAGCAGTTGAGAGATTTAGAAGCCGCCGAAGGTAAGGATTATTATTAGGGCTGCTGTTTAAACTAAAAAAACCCGGATCCCTTGAAAAGGGTTCTGGTTTTTTTATTTTTTATAAACAGATTGATTAAGAACCTTCTCTGTCCATAGGAGCATGGGCATTAAGGATCTGGGATTGCAGAATTGCGAGATTTCCGCTAGCGTATTTTCTTGCAACAAAGAAATGATCTGTTGCTTCACCGTGCCGTCCTAATGCATCCAGTGATATAGCCTCATTATAATGTGATTCTCCAATTCTTGAATCCACTTCAGATGCCATGTGAAAATGTTTCAATGCTTCATTGTAGTGCCCTTGATTGTAATGCGAAATACCTTCATCATTATGTTTATTAGCTTCTGGGTTTGCTTCATTAGGTAGTTTTAAGGCAAGTTCTGGGCTATTGGAGCATGACGAAGTAAATGAAAAAAATAATAAAACTAGAATAAACGCTAGTCTTTTCATTGACTCACTCCTTTTAGGAAGTTTTGTGAGAGCTTTTGAATAAAAAAAGGGGGATCGATAAATCGATCCCCCTATTGAACTAATTTATTTTAATGACCAAGGTGACCATTCAAGATCGGAGATTTTAAAAGTTTTTCTTTATTTTTTCCGCTTGCTTTATTTTTGGCAACCCCAAAGTGTTTGGTCGCAACACCGTGTTGTCCCAGTTTATCGTAGGAAATAGCTTCATTAAAGTGGATCTCTCCGGAAGATCCATCAATTTTTGAGGCTTCTTTAAAGTGGCCTAAGGCAACATCATAATGACCCATTTCCCAATGTTTGATGCCTTCTTTATTATGCATTTTGGCATCTGCTTTTGCTTTTTCAGGTAATTTCATTGGGCCCTCGCCAGCCATAGCAGTTGCGGAAAGGAAAAATAATGAAAATATGGATGCTGTAATCAAGGCTAATAAAATAGATATTTTTTTCATCAGTAGCTCCTATATGAAGTGTAGATAAAAATTAAAACAGACTAGTACTTTTAAAACCTTAAAAAAGTAACGTTATTTATATTTCACCTTGTAACTTATGATCGTCTACGAAAAAAATAAATAACACATTGTTATTGCTTAACCATTCTACTTGAAATAAACCTCTTAATTAAACCCCTAAAAAATTATGATTGAACAATTAATTTCTTAAAATTGGTTTTATGTTAGTTGCCACATGCCAGCAAAAAATTATTAATTTAAAATATCAATAAAATTCTAAGAATTAAAACCATCAAAATATTATACAATATTGTTGAGCAATTAACTCTGTTGTGATTAATTCAATATGAAATTTTGGTTATAGATTCCACACTTCGAAAACCTTTGAATTATCATTAATTAATTGAGAAATTAACTGAATATGGAATTAGACGGGGTTCATCATATTGGGGTTAATGTCAGGGATTTGGATAGAGCTAAGGAGTTTATATCGATATTCCAGGTTTTCAGGTTGTCGAGCGATAGTATGAAGAAATTCGTCACGTAATTCTGGGCACAGGTGATACCAAAATCCACCCTTTTGAATCAACCGATCTAAATTTGGATGAGGCAATTAATTGTCTTAGCGATGAGGGCTATGCCCATATTGCTTATGGTACAAGTAGGGATAATTTTTTTGAGGTAATGGAAGATTTAAAGAAGCATTCTATTGTTTTTTGCGGTCCACTTATACTAGGAAAAGGAGAGTCGTTTCATTTCAAAGAACCAGATGGCAACCATCTCGAAATTTGTTGCCTTATAAAACTTCCCTGAAACCAAATTGAGTTTGGTTTGAATGCTAAAAATTCTTGCCCATCCTCGATAAGAACAAAAATGGGCTACGGCATAAACCGTAACCCATTATTTTAAATGGTCGGGACGAGAGGATTTGAACCTCCGACCACTCGACCCCCAGTCGAGTACGCTACCAGTCTGCGCCACGTCCCGAATTCTAATGTTCTAGGAATGTTTGGATAGATGCACCAGCTGCTTATACCACTTATGGAAATGCTCCTAAAATTAGTTCATTCGCAAGGGGATGTCAATAAAATTGCCTGCCTAATAAACTCATAGATTCCAATTTCTTTGCTTTAAAAATTATTCCTATGGTATGATACCTAAATTATTGAAAAATTGAGGTTTTTTTATTTCAAAAAAAATTTAATTTCATGGCTTTTATAGTTTGATAAACTTATATTAATACTTTATAGCCGATGAAACCAATAATCCGTCCAAACAAATAGGATGATATAAAAATGAAAGTTGTGAATGTTTTGCAGTCGATTGATTTTAGTCCTGAAAAAATGAAAAAAATAAGTCTGTTTGATACGGATAAATTCTTTTGTGATATATACTGTTTGGAACCGGGGCAATTTCAAAAAGTCCATTCGCATGAAGGATCGGACAAGGTTTATTTTGTTCTGCAAGGCGAAGGCAAGGTGACCATCGGCTCTGAGGAAAAAATCGTTTCCGAGAATGAAATTACTATGGCACCCTCAGGGGAAGATCATGGTGTTATCAATGGCTCTGATGGTAAACTGGTAATGCTTGTTTTTATGGCACCTAAGCCCAACTAGATATTGGCTCAATTTTTTCATATTTAAGTAAATGATCTATTTGGTTTTTCCTACATCCTGGCATCCTTCGCAACCTTATCTTAGCTTGCCTAGCTTAAAAGCCTTTCTAAATCAGAATGGTGTCCATGACGTGGTACAAAGGGACTTAGCGATTGAGCTGCTTAATGACCTTTGTACTTGGGAAAAGACTAAGCCGCTTTACGAGAAAATCATTCGGGAATTGAACGAACTGAGTTCTCGACCCAGTTTAACGCAAGTAGAGTCGGAGAAATTTGCCAAGCTGAGAGAGGCGGAAGAAATCGTCATGGCATTGAAAGACCAGATTGATTTCGCAATCAACTCCCAACGCAGTCCCGACTTTTATGAAATAGATCAGTACATGGAAAACCTGAAGGTGATGGATGTGTGGCTGGATAACATCCTGGCCCCATATTATCCTTCGCAGTTGACGGTTATCGGCAGTCAAATGCGGTTTTCACCTTACTCTTCCAAAGAAGTGATTGATTCTTTCAGCCACCCTGAAGAAAACTTTTTCTACGATCTTTATGAGAAATGGTATCTCGATGACATCTTAAAGCAAGATATCGATATTTTTGGTATTTCCATCACTTCGGTTGAGCAGATCATATCCGGTTTGACCTTGGCCTATCTAGTTAAGAAGAATCGGCCTGAAATTCATATTACAGTCGGTGGCAGTGTTTTTACTAAACTCGTTGACCGACTGGAAAAAGACGCATCTCCTTTATTTGACTTTGTCGACAGCTTTATTGTGCATGAGGGGGAAACCCCTTTGCTACGCTTGGTCGAGCATTTAAGGGGTGACGGAGACCTAAGCAAAGTTCCCAATTTGATTTACAAGGAAGAGGGTGTGGTGAAGGTAAACCGCCCGTTTGCGAAAGAGGAACTCAATGCGCTTCCTACTCCTGATTTCGATGGACTACCCTTAGACTTGTACCTATCACCGACTCGTGTATTACCTGTTATGGGATCACGAGGTTGTTACTGGGAAAAATGTGCTTTTTGCTCCATTCCTTTCGATCATATGAATTTCCATGTGCGTTATGCTGAGAACGTGGTCAATGATTTTAAAGTTCTTCAGGAAAAGTACAATTGTGATCATTTCTTTTTTACCGACGAAGCGCTACCTATTAACTTCTTAAGAACATTTTCTGCAAAAATTATCGAACAAAAGGTCGATGTGCAATGGACCGGTGAACTCAAGTTTGAGAAAAGTTTGTTGAAAGATGATCGCATGGAATTACTTTATAAGTCTGGATGCAGAAAATTGATCTTTGGACTGGAGTCGTATAACCAGCGAGTTCTCGATGCCATGAAAAAGGGCGTAGAACTTAGTTGGGTAGATG
>WAIB01000042.1 GCA_009873655.1 Nitrospinota bacterium
GCGTCAAGTCTGTCGTAACGACCGAAGTTGCTACTTTACCTGCAGTCAAATTCCAAATTCAAGTCCAGAGAAATTAAAATCATGGCGACACCAATTAACACAAAACACTCGCAGCGTGTCAAGGATCAACGGAGGGTTATGGACGAAGCCTCCCGTCAGCGCCGTGCCAGAAAGAAATTGGAAAGCCTCGAGCAAGATAATTTCCATGATGATCCCCATGCTGACCTTGTTATGTCCAAGAAAGCCTTATCCTTGTTCCAAGATGACGATGCCATTGCGAGTGCCAAACAAAGAGAAAAAAATCGACGAAAAAGCAAAAATGCTGAATATTACAAACAAAGGTTCGTATTCTTGTATATTTTGGGTCAAACAAAAGATCATGAAAGCATAAACGAAAAATCTGAGTTTAGAACCCCAGGATTGGACAATGAAGAAATATTATCGGCTGAATTCACACATACCGAATTCCCTCTAAACCAGCTCCCGGCAAATGCTCCATTCAGTAAATCCGTGTTGCGTTTGCATTACAAAAGCGGATTTAGCAAAGAGATTCCCCTTTCCTATAACACCCTTTTCCACTCAGGTGACTCCATTGGAGGCGAACAAGCCGGACTGGTAAAAAATATGAAGGGGGATTCCATAAAGCAATGGGGAAACTCTGCCGATGGGTTGCCGATTAGACCGGGGCCCATATTTCTTTCAGGAATAGATGGCAGCAGCCTTATTTTTCCAGTTGCCCCGGGCCCAATGGGTGAAAGCGACAATCCGCTTTATTTAGTGACGCAATTTGAGCATCGATCCTGGCTCGAAAGTGACCAGCCTGATGGGTTACCCGTGGTTGTGGAACGCGACCTTCCTTTAGCATTGAATTTGACCTTGATCGACCAGAATTCTAACAGCGGAGAATTGAAACCCATCCGGCTGCAAAATATAGATGTGAGTGGGATAGGCGGCGTCTGGTTTCCCTGTGCTTCTTCCCGGACTCCGTGGAATACCCATTTAGGCTCGGAGGAATATGAGCCGGATGCAAAATGGTTTGAACATAGACCCTTTGAAGCCATGAACCGATATTTTGGTACGCCTGGGAAAATATCCATTCAAGGAGGGGCAAATCCTTATAACTACGGTTTCCCAATTGAGGTAGCGGTGGACTCAGAGGGCAAACCCCGTGTTTATAAAAGATATGCCATGGGAAGAATCAGTCTGGAAATGGGGCAGGTCATGCCGGATGAAAAAACGGTTTACCTTACGGATGATGGATACGATGTGGTGAGATTGATGTTTGTAGCTGACCGTCCGCGCGACTTGTCCAGCGGAACCCTTTACGCTGCCCGTTGGAACCAGGTCTCCGGCGAAAATGGAGGAGAAGCAAATTTGCGATGGATTCGGCTGGGACATGCAAACGAAAATGAGATTCGCAAATGGATTGATAAACGCATCACGTTTTCTGAAATTTTCGATTGGGTGGAATCTACTTTTTATAATGCGTCTTCTTATCCGGGATTCAAGCCTGTTTACGTTTACCAGGGATTTCATGCCAGGCCTGCCTATCCTCATGATGAAATTAAAGAATTTTTACCGGAGGAACTGGAGTCAAAAATAAAATCCTTTTTAAAACCTTTTGAAGTCAAAGAGCTGGATAATAAATTGCAATACTTACGAGTAAAGCCGGGAATGGATAAGGCGGCGGCATTTCTTGAAACGAGGAAATATGCCGGACTTAAAGGGGCTACCACTGAGTTTACCAAGCTTGAAGGGCAGGCTTTAAACATTCAGGATCGCAAACTATACACCGTTTCGTCTAAAGTTAAGCGAGGTATGATAGAGGGAAAAAATGGTTCGCGCCCCCAAGACCATATAAAACTGAGCGGTAGAAAAGAGGATCTGGCTTGTGGAGTTATTTATGAAAGCGATCTGGAAACAAAAGTCTCAGATACGGACGGCAAGTTGATTTCCAGTGAATGGGTGGCTGTGAATATGAAGTCCCTTCTCACCTCAAAGGGCCTTAAGCTTGAAAACGGAAAGAAGGTTTGCGATCCTGACTCCATAGGAAATCCTGATAATATTGTCTATTCTGAAAAATTCCGTCATTTATTAATAGCAGAAGATTCGTCAGGGAGGCATCCGAGAAACTTTCTTTGGGCCTACTCAATTGACAATAAAAAATTGTCCCGCATATTAATTGCCCCGGAATACGCGGAGGTTTCCGGTCTGCATGTTTCTGAGAATATAAATGATTACTGGTATCTTCTCGCAGGTTTTCAAAAAGATCCCGATTTGAATTTCCTCTATTTGGGTAAAAGCCGAAAAGATATCAATAGGCTGATAAGAAACGGCTATATCAATGGAATTTCAGGATATTTAGGTCCTGTTTTTCTCCATCCCCCTCATTGATTCAGTAAGGTCAAAACGGCAGGTCTTCCGGCCTCAATTCTAAAATTAAAATTTTTGCATTTAAAAGTTGACCCTGAGGCTTCCTCTAATTTAGATTAAGGGATTCATCTGTTTGGTGAGACAGATAATTATTTATTGGAATCAATATGTCTTTAACCGAAGAAGAAAAAGCCTATATCCAGGAAGAGGAAAAGCTTCTCGAAAATACACTGGAGTCCCTTTGTCAGCAACTGCCCGTGGTGCAGGAAGCGAAGGTCAATGCTAATCAGGCCGCCAGGGAGTTGACCAAGCAGGTGGTCAATGAATGGAACGATGAAGAAAGACAGCCTCTTATTTCAGATGAAGCGGTTGCCCACTCTGTTTTGGATATTCGTAAAAACAGTGATAAAGCCCTGTTGGAGCTCATCCAGGAGCCTTATTTCGGGAGGGTTTCCACAATAGAAGATGATGGGAGTGAGGTTTCATTCCTGATAGGTAAAAAAAGCAATATTGATGCGGGGATCGTGGATTGGCGCAATGGTCCTATCGCTGCCTTGTATTTCAATTATAAACAGGATGAAGAGTTTTTTGAGGTGATCAACCAGAGGGAGCGGAGCGGGAAAATAAAGCTGAGGCGCTCTTATAAAGTAGAAAACGGTCTTTTAGTCCAGATAGACGCTCCGGAAGGAGTTTTCCGTCGCAACGAAAATGGCTGGGAAAAACTGGATGTAGATTCGGAAATTGCCGCGCATCGATCAAGGGGATCACAATCAAAAGAGAAAAGCCTTCCTAATATCTTATCTTTAATAACCAAAGACCAATTTGAAATGATCACAACCGACCCGGAACGGCCGGTGATCATTCAAGGGTCCGCAGGGTCGGGCAAGACCACGGTGGCACTTCATCGTCTGGCCTGGCTCCTTCATGAAAACAATTCGCAGGTTAAAGCAGAAAAGACGCGTGTTGTAGTCATGAACAGGTCGCTTGCAGTGTATGTGAGTACTACGCTGCCTTCCATGGGTATTAATGAGGTGCAAACCACAACATTCAATAGCTGGGCCTTGTCCATAATTCGTAAATCCGTTCGCGGTCAACCCTTTTTTAAATTCCTGAATATTCCCTCATTTGTTGAAGAGATCAAATTTTCCGAGGGCATCTTGAAAGCCCTTGATGGATGGGTGGAAAAACAGGGTTTGAATCTTGATGAAGAAATTAAAAAACAGTTTTCAAGCAGAACCGCGCACCAGGAAGCCTGGCAGAAAGCCAAAAACAAACCTCTGTTGCCCCGGTTAAGAGATTTCAGCCATGAGGTGAAAACCTCCAGACTTCCGGAAGCTGAAAAACAGCAAAAACTGGGTTTTATTAAGAAACAGATTTCTCTCTTGGAAGATTATGTTCAGGATCTATACAACCTGCTTTCCGACTCGGAGCATCTGAAAAAATATCTTCCTTCAGATCCCAAGCTGAATTCAAACCTTGATTATTTGAATCGCCTGACGCAAAAAAACCGGCTTAAAAAGAATCTGGATTATTTTGATATGTCTTTGGTGTTGAGGTTGATTCAGTTAAAAAATGGAGGTCTCCCCGATGGAAAAGGGGGAACCGTATTAATGGATCATATCGTTATCGACGAAGCGCAGGATTTTGGCCCCGTAGAATTTGCAATTATGATGGATGCGGTGAATGACAAGCGGCAAGTCACAATTGTAGGTGATGTTGCCCAGAAAATACTTTTTGCCAGAAAATTCATCGGTTGGAACAAAGTGGTTGAAACCCTTGGGTTGGATGAAGATGCCATTATCCAGCTGGAAGTTTCATTCCGTTGTACTGTCCCCATTATGACACTGGCTCATAAAGTTGCCGGCGAACCTAAAAAGGTGGAGGGCAGGGCTGGTTCCACTCCAAAATGGCAGCGGGCTGAAAACTATATTGATTTAATAGAAACCCTTGCTGATTGGTCACGGGAACTCTTGCGGGCCGATCCCTACAAACTCATCGCGTTGATATGCCGGTATCCAAAACAGGCAATGGAATTGAAGGAGGAGTTGGAGGCTTATCTCCCTGGAGAAGTCCGGCTTGGACATAGAGACCAGTTTTCCTTTGAACCGGGAATTCTCGTTACCAATATCCACCAGGTAAAAGGACTGGAATTCGATTCCGTTGCATTGGTAGAGCCCGATGAAGAAAACTACCCCTCTAAAAAAGAGGAAAGCCGTAATATGATCTATGTGGGTATCACCCGGACTCAGGAAGACCTGCTCCTTGCGACGATCCGGCCCTACTCAGGGGTTTTTACAGGAAACAAAAAATTATAATAGCCAAATTTATATTGCGATAATGCCGGACAGGACTATATTAACTTATGAAGGGATTTGAGATTCACCCTCAACCAAGGAGGTCTATATAGACAAAGATAGTCCACCATTCCAATTTTTTAAAAGCAGTGAAAATATCCGTATATAAGTATGGATGAGTCGCCCCGGCAGGGGACGCACCAATTTAGAAAAAACGCGTTGAGTGGTTGCAACGCGTTTTTTATTTTGGTCTATTAAACAAACTTTCCATGTCGAAACCGGCAGGAAACAAGGAAAAATCCAGCAGGAAATATAAAGGGTGCGGTTGAGAAATTAGTATGAAAAAAAAATACCTTCTGATTATCGAATATGAAGGCACCGCTTATCATGGCTGGCAGATGCAGAAAAACGGGATATCTGTCCAGGAGGTCGTGGAAAAGGCTTTGACGACAATCACAAAAACCGGGACGACCGTATTAAGTTCCGGGCGCACCGATGCGGGAGTCCATGCCGAAGGAATGCCGGCCCATTTTGTTACCGAATCCAAAATGAAACCCATGGAATTTCTTTATGCCCTGAACAGCAATCTCCCTTTAGACATAACGGTAAAAGAAGTTAAAAAGGTTCCCATGTCTTTCAATGCCCGCGGATCCGTGAAAAAGAAACTGTATCGATACACGATATTAAACCGGGACCATCCGTCGGCGCTTAACTATCGGCGTTCCTGGTTCATCCCTCATAAGCTGGATGTTGCTGCTATGAAAAGAGCGGCAAACTATTTCGTAGGCAAGCACGACTTTACTTCTTTCCGGGCGGGAAACTGCAATGCCAAAACCCCGGTTCGAATTTTAAACCGTGTTGAAATATTCAAGGAGGACGGGTTTTTGCAAATTGAGTTCGAAGGTAAAGGGTTCCTTAAACATATGGTGCGAAACCTGGTGGGGACCCTGGTGTACGTGGGAAGAAAAAAAATACCCGCCCGGCAGGTGAAAGTGATCCTTGAAGCCCGTAACCGGCGTATTGCCGGTCCCACTGCACCCGCACAGGGCCTTTGCCTTGTCAAAGTGTGCTATTGATTTTCAGTTTTGGAAAGTTTTTTGCCGTTTGGATTGAAAATTTTAAAATGCCCCATACCCCGTTTGGCCATGGCATATTTCAGGGCGGTTTCCATAACACCTATTCCATAGGTTACGCTGCGGCTGAAACTGATTGATGAGGCATCGTCAAAATACAGGGCAGGGCAGGAAACTTCCCCGACCTCGAATCCGAAATACAGGGTTTGGCAGAGCATCTGGTTGTCGAAAACAAAATCATCTGAGTTTTCCATCAAGGGAATGGTCTCCAGAACTTTTCTGCTGAAAGCCCGATAACCTGTGTGATATTCAGATAATTTTTGATTAATGATGGCGTTTTCAGTCAATGTAAGGAAACGGTTGGATACATATTTATAAAAAGGCATTCCTCCCATCATGGCTTTATTGCCGAGGATACGTGATCCAATCACCGCATCAAAAACACCTTCTGCGATCATGGAAGCCATGGGTGTGATTAATTTTGGAGTGTATTGATAATCAGGATGCAGCATTATGGTGATATCTGCACCTGCGTCCAGGGCGGCCTGGTAACAGGTTTTCTGGTTGCCGCCATACCCTTTATTTTGGGTATGAACATGGGTTTCGATGCCAAGGCTTTCTGCTACTTTGACTGTTTTATCTTTGCTGGCATCGTCCGTTAAGATGATTTCGTCTACGATGTCTTTTGGGATTTCATCATAGGTTTTTTGCAGGGTTTTTTCAGCGTTGTAGGCAGGCATCACAACGCAAACTTTTTTACCGTTTAACATAGGCCGCTTTCGTAAATCTTTGCAATCAATATTCGGCGGTTATGATAATGTAAATATAAATTTTTACAACCACCTTCTAAAGTTTCCAGGTGAAATATCTGCGGGGGTTTGCGATACTTGGCGAAAATTATGATTCAAGAGGAGTTTGAAAGGTAATATGAAAAATGAATTTGAAATTGCAGTTTTTCCCGGGGATGGAATTGGCCCGGAAGTCGTTGCTGAAGCCATAAAAGTCCTGAAGATCATCGAGTCCAAACTCGATTTAAAAATAACTTTGAATGAAGCTCCTGTAGGAGGGGCCGGTTATGAAGCTACCGGCAAACCCTTACCCGATGCTTCTTTGGAAATAGCGAAAAAGGCCGATGGGGTGCTTTTGGGAGCCGTGGGAGGCCCGAAATGGGAAACCATCGATTTTTCATTGCGACCGGAAAGGGCTTTGCTGGGGCTGCGCTCAAGCCTGGGTCTGTATGCCAACCTGCGTCCCGCCAGGATTTTTCCTGCGTTAGTCGATGCTTCAACTCTAAAACGTGAAGTGGTAGAGGGGTTGGACCTCCTGGTTGTTCGTGAGTTGACAGGAGGAATTTATTTTGGGGAACCCCGGGGTGTGGATACCAATGATAAAGGCGAGCGTCGTGGTTTTAATACCCTCGTCTATTCGGAATCGGAGATTGAAAGAATTTCTAAAATTGCATTTGATGTGGCGCGAAAAAGAAACTCCAAAGTTTGTTCGGTGGACAAAGCAAATGTTTTGGAGGCAACCGGATTTTGGCGTGAGGTGGTAACCCATTTGCATTCCCAATATTCCGATATTGAGCTTTCCCATATGTATGTTGACAATTGCGCCATGCAGCTGGTTCGCAACCCCAAACAGTTTGACGTCATTCTCACCACCAACATGTTTGGTGATATTTTGAGCGATGAGGCCTCCATGTTGACCGGATCAATAGGGATGTTACCGTCAGCAAGTCTGGGTGAAAAATATGCGATGTATGAACCGATCCATGGAAGTGCCCCTGATATCGCCGGTAAAGAGCTGGCAAACCCTTTGGCCACCATTTTGTCGGTGGGTATGCTGTTCAAATATTCGTTGGATAAAGAAAAACCGAATGTATGGATTGAAGAAGCCGTGGAGTCTGTCCTGGGTCAAGGCGTAAGAACGGCCGATATCATGTCTGATGGCATGAAACAGGTTGGTACAAAGGAGATGGGTGATCTGGTTGTTGCGGAATTGGAGAAAAAAAGTTGATTCAGAATAAAGATAAATACAATGTTGCGGTGGCAGGTGCGACCGGTGCTGTCGGTAGAAAAATGCTGGAGATTCTGGAGGAGAGGGGTTTTCCCCTGGAAAATCTTAAGCTTTTGGCATCTTCTCGTTCTGCCGGGTCCGAATTGGAGTTTAAGGGTAAGAAAGTCCGGGTTGAAGAATTACGGCAAGATTCTTTTTCAGGTATAGATATCGCACTTTTTTCAGCTGGAGCTGGAGTGAGCCGGGAATTTGCTCCTGCAGCCGTCAAATCCAATTGTGTTGTGATCGATAATAGCAGCGCATTCAGGATGGAGCCCGACATCCCCCTGGTGGTGCCGGAAGTCAATCCCCACGCAATCGGAGAAGACCCTGGAATCATCGCCAACCCCAATTGCTCGACCATTCAAATGGTGGTGGCTTTGAAACCCATCCATGACAAGTTCAAAATCAAGAGGGTCGTGGTCTCCACATATCAATCGGTATCCGGGTCGGGTCAAAAGGCCATCGAGGAATTAAAAAACCAGGCCCTTGAGTTGTTGAAAGGGGGCAAGGTCAGCCTTAATGTTTATCCTCATCAAATTGCTTTTAACTGTTTGCCACATATAGATAAATTCCTTGATAGTGGTTATACGAAAGAAGAGATGAAAATGGTCAATGAGACCCGCAAAATCATGGGCGATGAGTCCATTCAGGTCTCTCCAACCACGGTCAGGGTCCCCGTTATTTACTCTCACTCAGAGGCGTTGAATGTGGAAACCGAAGGACCCGTTACGGCCTCAGCAGTGAGGGAGCTTTTGGCGGCCCAGGAAGGGGTTTGTGTTGTTGACGACCCCGAGAACAATGTATACCCGTTGGCCACCATGGGTGAGAATAAAGACGAAGTGTTCGTAGGCCGGATCAGGGATGATATTTCCCAGGAAAGGGCGGTTAATTTCTGGGTAGTCTCTGATAATTTAAGAAAAGGGGCGGCTTTAAACGCCGTACAAATTGCTGAATTACTCGTTTCCCGCTAACTGAATTCACCTGAAAATCCCCTGACCACTCCTCCCGACTTGACATTGAATCCCCATAAGTATATAAAAACATAGTGACTTAGCGAGTTTTAGCGGCTTTTTTTCAGAAAAAACTAATTTAACAGGACATTCGTTATGGCAGAAGAATCCGGTACTGAAAAACCTCGTGGTTCAGCAGGTAAGCAAAGCCCAGAAACTCCTGCTGGCATTGAAACAAAAGAGCTTAATGAACTGGTCAAACTTGCTTCCCAGGAACGGAAAAACCTCCAGCTTCTTGTTGAGTACTTTGAAAAGAAGTCGGAAGAAATGGATGAAACAAAACAGTTTTTTGACCGGATGAGTGGCCAGGTACCTGACACACTCCGCAAGCTCGACTCATTGAATGTGCGCTTTGAAGAAATAAAAACCTTCGATGTTCGCATCCGCGATTTTCAAAGAATTTCCAAAGAAATTTCCTCAAATTACAACACCTTGAAAAGGGAGCTGGATGAACTCCATTTGCTCAACGAGCATGTGGATCAAAAAACAAAAAGTCTGAATCAGCAGCGTGTCATAGTGGAAAAAGCCAATGAAGACGCGGGTCGCCTGAACGTGCTGGTTTGGGATATGGATTCGAAGGTCAAAAAGATTCGCGAAGAGGCCAAGTTGATTAAATCCGCCGATCACAATGTCAACCGCCTTGAACATATGCTCGACAGCATATCCAGCCAGGTTCAGGACGTGGTTGACATGAAAGGCCTGTTAAAGTCCGCTTCTGGAAAAATCGGACTGATGAAGGAAACCCTTCTTGAGCTGGGAAACAAGTATGAAAGGATCAAACAGGACAAGGAGGCGATAGATAGCCATGCAAGAGATACAGAAGAGCTGAAGCAGGTGCTGGGTTCCGTCCAGGAGGACTATGAAAAACTGCTGGGTCAAAACCCGATGATTCGAGAGACCCAGGAATCCCTCAACAATTTGATGCAGCAGATAAGCGAACTGAAAATAGAAGCAAAAAATATTTCAGTTAAAAATGAAATGATTCGAAGTGTTACGGGCCGCTTGCGGGAGTTGGATTCTGTGTCTGTTGATGTCGAAACCAAGATTGCCCGGATTCATGATGAAAAATCAATCATAGAAAAAACCGAAGAGAAAATCCATAAGCTGAATTCATTTCTTATTGATAACCTGAGCAATAAGATGAAAATCCTTAAGGATGAAATGAAGATCATTGATGGTGCCAACGAAAGAATGGGGCGATTCAATGTTATGGCTGAAGAAGCCGAGCAAAAGGTTCAGCGATTGGACCAGGATCTGAAAAAGATAGATACCATCACGGATACTCTGAAGCAGGTGGATGTGCTTAATGAAACCACCCAACAGCAGATGGATGAAATAATCCGAAAACAGCAGTTGGTAGATCAGGTTGATAAAAAAATTAACGACTTGAGCTCCATGGTCATCAGCCTTGATGTGAAAATGGAAACCCAGATGCAAAGGAAGGCCTTGATCGAAAAAATGGAAAAGAAGGTCGACGGACTGGATTTCTTTATTGAGGAAGCAAATATAAAAATCGCAAAGGTTACTAAGAAAATTGATTTTCTGGAAAAAATCGACCAGAAACTGGAAGATTTGAAATCCATGGCAAACCTGGTGGAAGAGAAAATATTAGACCTTGCTAAAGAAAAAGCCGCGATTGATGACCAGGAAAAACGAATGAATAATATTTCATCGAAACTGAGCATTCAGGAAATCGAGTTGCGTACCCGTTTCAAAGAAGTTCAGGAGGCAAAAGATGAAATAGGAAAAATCGACCAGATAAGGGGTGAGCTGGGGCAGGTTTCCTCCAATTTTGAGGAGAAAGTCGAAGACCTGAACAAAGAATCCACCAAAGTTGAGAAAACAGAGGAAAAACTCCGGGAGTTGGATGCCCTGATGAAAGACTTGAAAGACAGGCAGGAAAGTCTGGATGAAAAACAGGAGTCCATGCTGGAAGTTGAGAAGAAAATGGATCACCTCAATAACATCCTTGAGAGGACTGAAACTCGAATTGCCAAGGTTTCCAGTAATGAGGAAAAAGTAAAGAAAACCCAGCAGGCTCTTGGCGAGCTTGAAATTGTTATCAATCGTACCAATGCTGAAAAAGCCAGGATTGAAAAAGAACGGGAAAACCTTGATAAGATAAATTTAAATATAGAAAAACTGACCACAATCACTGAAGATGCCGAGACAAAAATTGATATCCTGAACAGCAAAGTCAATATGCTTGATGAGGTAGACAAGAGGTTGAGCATGTTAAACCTTCTTGCTGAGGATGTGAATGTCAAGGTGCAAAACTTAAAGAAAGAAGAAGCTGTTATAAGCAAGGCAGGTGAACAAATAACAGAGTTGAAGTTTTTGCTGAGTGAAGTGGAAAATAAAAAGGGCAATTCCGGTTAACACCGGGATTGTATCTTTTTGATAGGGGCTTCAGTGAAGCCTCTCTCTCCTTAAAGCCCTGTTTTTACGTTTAGGATGGGCCATCCTGTTAATCCAACTTTATAATTAGAGAACCCAGGTTGAATTTCATTAAACGGATTGATTAAATTTAAAATTTTTCATTGTTGAAAAGGAAGTTGTGATGTCTGAAAAAGCTCTTGGAGTAATAGGGGGAAGCGGCTTATATCAAATGGAAGGTCTTGATGTTACGGAGAAAGTTGCCATTGAAACTCCCTATGGTTCTCCTTCAGATGAAATTATTCTGGGAAAATTGAGGGGTAAAAACATGGCATTCTTACCCCGTCATGGAGCAGGGCATTTCATTCCACCTTCAGAAATCAATTTCAGGGCTAATATTTTTGCCATGAAAAAGATTGGTGTGGAAAAAATTATTTCAGTGAGCGCGGTGGGAAGCATGAAGGAAGAATATCCTCCTGGTCATTTTGTGGTTCCTGATCAATTTATTGACCGTACCCATCGGCGTATCAGTACCTTCTTTACAACCGGAATGGTGGGTCATGTGAGCTTGGCGGATCCCATTTGCAAGGCCACGGGTAAAGTGCTTTTTCAGGCTGCGGAAAAAGCGGGTGCTACCGTTCACAAAGGGGGAACCTATATTTGTATTGAAGGGCCTCAATTTTCGACCCGTGCTGAATCCAACGTTTATCGGCAGTGGGGTGTTGATGTGATCGGTATGACAAATGTTACGGAAGCCAAGCTTGCTCGCGAGGCGGGCCTGTGCTATTCAACTTTGGCCCTGGTCACGGACTATGACTGCTGGCATATAGAAGAGGAGCCTGTTACCTTGGAAGCCGTTCTGGAAATAATGCATAAGAATGTGGAGAGAGCGCAAATGGTGGTCAATGAACTGGTGCCTATGTTGGAAAATGCAGATGATTGCGTTTGCGCCAGTTCCTCCAAACAGGCGGTGGTTACCGATCCTTCTAAAATTCCTGAAAAACTTAAAAATGATCTTTCAATTCTATTTGGCTAGATAAATGAAAAAAGAAAATTCAAGCAAGTTGTTTCCCAGAGCCAAAGAAGTAATGCCGGGGGGTGTGAACAGTCCTGTCCGCGCATTCAATGCGGTCGGGGGAGAACCCTTGTTCATTAAAAGTGCAAGGGGTTCAAAAATAATTGATGTCGATGGGAATGAGTTTATTGATTATGTTGCGTCGTGGGGACCCCTCATCTTTGGCCACGCTCATCCAAGCATTGTCGAAGCGATTATCCGGCAGGCGGAATTGGGCACCAGCTATGGAGCTTCAACGGAACTGGAAATCGAACTGGCCGAAAAAGTGGTGAATGCGGTTCCGTCGATTGATGTCGTACGCATGGTGAATTCGGGGACCGAAGCCGTAATGAGCGCCTTAAGGCTGGCGCGGGGTATTACCGGTCGCGATAAGATCGTTAAGTTTGAAGGTTGTTACCACGGGCATGGAGACAGTTTGCTGGTAAAAGCGGGATCAGGGTTGGTTTCACTGGGTATTCCAGAATGCCCGGGGATCGTCTCCAGCCTGGCGGAAAAAACATTGAACCTCCCTTTTAACGATATTGAAGCGGTGCGTGACTTATTCCAGCGGGAAGGAAATGAGGTTGCCGCTTTAATTGTGGAACCCATAGCGGGGAATATGGGCGTTATTCCCCCAAAACCGGGATTCCTCGAAGCACTTCGTGAGGAAACCAAAAAGGCGGGCGCCTTGTTGATATTCGATGAAGTGATCACCGGTTTTCGAGTTTCACTTGGAGGAGCGCAAAAACTTTTTGGTATTACCCCGGATATCACCTGTATGGGCAAAATTATTGGGGGAGGGCTCCCGGTAGGTGCTTATGGAGGTAGTAAAGAGGTGATGGATCATATTTCTCCGGTCGGCTCCGTTTACCAGGCCGGGACTTTATCCGGGAACCCCCTTGCGATGGCCGCAGGAAATGTTGTCCTGGATTTATTATCAGAACCCGGGGTTTATGATTTGCTGGAAGATAAGTCCAGAAAACTTTGTGAAGGTCTGGAAAAAAATACTCGGGAATTAGGTGTGCCCGCGAAGTTCACCCGTGTCGGTTCCATGTTTTCCATGTTTTTTACGGATGAGCCGATTGAAAATTTCCAGTCAGTGAAAACCAGCGATACAGAATTTTTTAAACGTTATTTTAATGGATTACTAGAGGAAGGGATTTATATAGCCCCTTCCCAGTTTGAAGCGGGGTTCATGTCTGCAATTCATTCGGATAAGGAAATTGATCAAACCATAGATGCCAGCATAAAAGCATTGAAGGCAGCTGACAGCTAAAACGAGAGAAGAATTATGAGTGAAATTATTAGTGTGCAAGCGAGACAAATTCTGGATTCACGAGGCAACCCCACTCTCGAAGTAGATGTGATGCTTGAAAGCGGGGCAATCGGGAGGGCCGCAGTTCCTTCAGGGGCTTCAACAGGTTCGCGAGAAGCGGTTGAATTGCGCGATGGAAACGCAAAGGTTTATATGGGCAAAGGAGTCCAAAAAGCCGTCAATAATGTAAACAGCAAAATTGCTGCTGAAATAGTGGGGATTGAAGTAACCGAACAGGTTCTGGTCGATCGACTGATGATTGAAATGGATGGCAGCGCAAATAAAAGCAAGCTGGGTGCCAATGGAATTCTTGGGGTTTCGTTGGCCGTGGCTCAAGCTGCTGCAAATGATTTGGACCTTCCATTGTTTCAATATGTGGGTGGCAGCAACGCAAAAGAATTGCCGGTTCCAATGATGAATGTTTTAAACGGCGGTGCTCACGCGGATAATAACGTAGATATTCAGGAGTTTATGATCGTTCCCGTAGGTGCCAAAAGTTTTTCCGCAGCGTTGCAGATGGGGGTTGAAGTTTTCCACCACTTGAAAGGGGTTTTGAAAAAAGGAGGATTCAACACGGCAGTGGGTGATGAGGGAGGCTTTGCTCCTGACTTGCAGTCGAACGAACAGGCAGTGGAAGTTTTAATCAAGGCTGTAAAAAGTGCAGGATATAAAATTGGAAAAGATATTCTTATTGCCCTGGATGTAGCTGCGAGTGAACTGTATTCAAAAAATAAATACACACTTGCGGCAGAGAACAATGTCAAATTATCCTCCTCGCAAATGGTCGATTATCTTTCCGGGCTTTCTGCTAAATATCCCATAATCAGTATAGAAGATGGATTGGCGGAAAATGACTGGGCCGGTTGGAAGCAGTTAACAGAAAAACTGGGAGATCGGATTCAGATCGTAGGAGATGACCTTTTTGTCACGAATACAGCCATTCTTAAAAAAGGAATTGAAAAAGGAATAGGTAACTCTATTTTGATTAAAGTCAATCAGATCGGAACGCTTACCGAAACCCTGGATGCTGTGGAAATGGCAAAACGAGCCGGCTATACTGCCGTGATCTCCCATCGATCCGGTGAAACAGAGGATACCAGCATCGCTGATATTTCGGTTGCGGTTAATGCAGGCCAGATAAAAACAGGATCCTTGTGCAGAACAGACCGTACGGCTAAATACAACCAACTTCTTAGAATCGAAGAAATTCTGGGTGATACGGCGATATACCGTGGAAAAGATGTTTTTTATAACCTGGCTTAAGGATGGTTTTTAAGGCAAAAAAAAGGATCGCTTAAATTTTTTTTATGAGCATAAATTCAAATTACCAGAAAATAATTTTACTTAGCCTTGGCTTTTTCATGCTCTTAATGATCATGGCTGTTTTTCATGAAAATGGAATTTTGAATGCTTACCGGTTCGAACAGGAACAGGTAAAGATGAAAGAAAAAAATGAAGACTTGCGAAGACAGAATAATTTATTGCGAAAACATATCCAGGCCCTGAAATCCGACCCTTATGCGATCGAAAAGATTGCCAGGGAAAAGCTGAATCTCGCCAAAACGGGCGATCAGGTTTATCGAATTGTAACGACTCGCACAAAACTCCCCACCGGAAAATAACCCCACCTGAAATTTATTTTTTTTCATTCACACCCTGATTTTTGCCAGTTTGGTGCCGGAACAATTCGCCGAATTCATAAACCTTTTTAAATAAATGGTTATCTCAGTCCAGCTTTTGGGTGAAAAATGATAACTTGTCAACCCAAAAATGAGGAGATTTTCGGTATTGTGAAAATCTGCTAAATTCTTGAATTAATTATTGATATTTTTAATTTAAGTGGTACAGTAAAAACACCGATTTAAAGTTTATGGGTTTTTCCACGGGCACCCCGTGGGGGTTTATTCGGAAACTATTTTTGAAAGGCAAGTTTGTTGTGGAGGCAATTTGCCTGGTTGTTTAAATAAAAAAACCAATAGCCATTATTTAATATCATTAGCTTGTTTTTAAGGAGGGAGCATGACCAAACAAGATATTATTAATCAGGTGTCATCCAGGGCCAGTTTGTCCAGAGCCAAAGCTGAAGAGGCTGTGGAAACGGTAATTGAGTTAATAAAAGAATCGTTGGGCCATGGTGAACCGGTTATCTTGCGTCGATTCGGTACTTTTCAGGTACGGGCCAAATCCAAACGGGTGGGGAGAAACCCTAAAACCGGGGAAGAGGCTGAAATTTCAGCCCGTAAAGTGGTTCGCTTTAAATCGGGCAAGTTCTTCAAGCAGGCTGTAGACGAGGGTGAAGGTACGACTTGATCAACTCTTGGCCAAGGGTCGTACCTATAAAATCAGCATTGCATCTCCATAGCTGAAGAAGCGATATTTTTTGCCAATGGCTTCATGGTAAGCCCTGCTCGCAAGGGCCTGGCCACAAAATGCCGAAACCAGCAGATATAATGTTGATTTTGGCAGGTGGAAGTTGGTGAGCAAATGATCCACATTCTTAAAGTCCCAACCTGGGACGATAAAACAATTTGTCCATCCGGACTGAGTTTTGCGGATGGGCTTTTTAAATTCCTGGGTTTCTAATACCCGGGTCGAGGTGGTACCTACCGCCAATATAGATCGTCCTTTCTTTTTGCTTTCAAAAATATGATTCCAGTTTTTAGGGGTAATTCGAAAAGCCTCTGCTTCCATTTCATGTTTAGAATAATCCTCTGTGCGGATAGGTTTAAAAGTTCCTGGCCCTACATGAAGGGTTAAGTGGGCCATTTCTACCTGGTTGCTCTTGAGCTTATTTAAATGGGCCTTGGTAAAGTGGAGGCCTGCTGTGGGAGCCGCAATGGCCCCGCTTTGCGAAGCATAGACTGTCTGATAGCGAATTTTATCCTCTTCATGGGTCAAGGGTGAATCCTCCTTCATACGACGGATGTAGGGAGGTAAGGGCATACGCCCATGATTTTTTAAATGATTTTCTAAAAGGGTTTGTGATGAAAATTCGATGACAGCACGCTCACCGTTTCTTTTAATAAACTTTCCAGTCAGGCTGCTTTCCGGAAACGCTATTTTCGTTTCTGGTTTCATTTTTCCTTTCATGAGCACTTCCCAGATGGCAGGGGAAACAGGCCGAACCAGGATCAGTTCTACCATTTTTTCATTGTGGGGCAGGATGCCGAAAATTTTCGCAGGGATCACCTGCGTATTGTTAAAAACCATTAGAGGTCGAAAACGGAGATATTGAGTCAAATTGGAAAACACATCATGGAATAGAGTGTTTTTTTTCCGGTCCACTACCAGCAGGCGGGACTGGTCCCGCTTTTGTGCCGGTTTTTGGGCGATTAGTTCTGCAGGAAGTTCAAAGTCAAAATCAGAAAGATGGGTTTGCAAAGTGGATTAAGATGGTGGCTGAATTAAAATTATTCTTTATTTATCATATATTTAAGGTAAATGGGTATTGACCCGTTGAGGTATTTATACTATCCTCTCGGTGGTGATTTTTGAAGTATTTTTTTGCATTAATTTACCTCGTTCAAAAGATCAAGGAGGGGTCGTGAATAAAGGAACATTTATGATGGAAAAAACATTGAAATTTCTGAGCCTATTTATGGTAGCTCTTGTCCTGGTCTTTGGAACTGGTGGTGAGGTTGATGCCAAGAAGAAAAAGAAAAAGATCAAACTGACGGATGAAGAAAACGCAATGTTTGATCGGTGGCATGTGAAGCCGAAAAAACGAAAAAAAGCAGTCAAAGATATGCGTAAAAAGCCTAAATTTGTTGGTGCCATAAAATGCAACGGCAGTTGCCATGATCCTTACTATAAGGCCTGGGTAGCTTCTCCGCATGGTGGCACTTTTAACCTTCTGAAGGCAGGTGTAAGGAAGGAAGCCAAGGAAAGGGTCAAATTGGACCCTGAAAAAGATTATACTACTACACCGTTGTGTTTACGCTGTCATACGACCGGATACAAACAAAGAGGCGGATTTAAACCTGCAGGTACAAAAAGCAAAAAAGGCAAAGATAAAGCCAGTAAAATTGATCCAGATGAGCCCAACTTAGAACAAGTTGGCTGTGAAATGTGCCATTCGGTGGCCGGTGGATCTCAATTTAGAGCGGTAATGAAATCATCTAAAGGAGATTTTACAAAGGCAGAAACGGAAAAATATGGTCAAAGATGGGATTATTCCAATGTTTGTACCCGGTGTCATACTCATCCAAATACTCCATTCAAACCATCTGTTCATGATAAATATAAATTCAATTTTGAGGAGCGAAAATTAAAAGTCCACAAAATTGCAGATTATTGGAGTGAAGACAACGCGGATCAGAAGCTTGAAAAGGTTAAGGACCGTGCCAAAGAGAAGGGGCAAACTGAAAAAACGCCATTGGTAATCGAGGATTTCGAGGTTAAAGATGGCAAACTCAAGTTCAAAAAAGGCACCAAACCCTACAACAGCAAGAAAAAGACCTTTAAGTATAAAAAAGGTTAATATTTTCTAGCACTATATTGAAAAGGTCTGGTCCAACAGGGCCAGACCTTTTTCCTTCAAGATTGCAGAGCGTCTCGCCGAAAAGTCTTTGATGACTCAAAATACTTT
>WAIB01000043.1 GCA_009873655.1 Nitrospinota bacterium
CGTATTTTTTTTGTTTGTCGCTATGAAAGATAATGCTTCCATAAAAATCTTTCCATATCTGTCTTTGAGATCTTCGACACTTAATGCCTTTGGTTTGGCAACCAACCGACCCAGTTCGTCATAATGTTTCCGGCTGTGGGCTAAAAGCAAAAACTTGTTCCGCGTGTGAAAATTCACCAAAGCCCCTAAGGAAAATTTTCTCCTGAATAAATTCTGCAGTCTGTAATAACTGAACACCTTGACGATGAAGTTTTCGCGAAATTTTGGATTAGTTAACCTTCCTTCATCTTCAGTTGGAACCAAAGGAAAATTTTTAATGAATTCGGCTGCGAACATTCCTGCCCCGTGCCTTACCTTTTGACTTTCAAATTCAGAGTAAACAGGCACCCGGCCCAATCCACACGAAGGGGATTTACTTTTGAAAATGAATCCACAAAGTTCTTCATGAGCAAGTGATTTGATTCGTCCTTTCGTGTATTTTTGCATGGGCTTTGTCCAGTTGGTCCGGGTCTTTTTGCCAACCATCCGGAAATTTTCAAGGTCGCCGTAAAGTGCAACCGTTTCCCTGGGGACTCCCATTCCTACTTCCATCTCCGGGCAAACGGAAACATAATCGAAATAATTTGCGAGAACCTCGTGAACATAGTGGTTCTGTTTATGGCCGCCGTTCCATCTGACTTTCTCCCCTATCAGACAACTGCTGACCCCGATTTTAATTTTGGAATCCATGCTCATCCTTTCGCTTTCCTTATAGGATACTTCCTTAAAAGCCTTTTAACATTGTTATAGCCTGAAATATTTTGGAAACGATCCCTGTTCATACCCTCGTCCCGCCGACAGTGAAAATCTGAACAAAAATCCAGATATTTAGACAATATCCTGGAATTTTAACCCAAAAAAACTGAAATATTTAGATTTTTTCAAAAATTTTTAAGATATTTAACCATTTAAAATCAAACATTTACATAAAATTTTAAATATTTGATTAAATTTTTTAAACAAAACCTTGACAAAATATAAATTTATGTCTAAATTAATATCTAGAATATTGTATAAGTTTAACTAATTCTAATTTTAATATTTTTATAAGGAGAAACAAAATGAAAATACGAGAACTCATCGGCTCCCTGGCAATGATAGCAGTCCTGGCATTAGCCTCTAAAGCAATGGCCCATTCCGATCATAACCATTCTACGGTTCCTTACAAATGGGCGCTGTCTAAAAATCTCCAGGTAAAACTCGACCAAAGGTTGGACTCTGCCAATCCAACTGCACTGATCGGTTTAAATTTCTTAGAGCAGAAAAAGCTTGAGCATTACGACATTAATGTTGGAAACAAGTTCAACACAGAAGCTCGAGGTATTAACTTTTTAATGGAGCGAACTTCCGCAGGCATGAAAATCGTTGACGGGAGCCGCATTGGAAAAGTTTCCTACACCGATCAGGTTCCTATTAAGAAAGCCCGTATGTTCTCCAAAGTTTCCATGAATTCTCAATCTCATGTCGGCCATGACCATGCAGTACTTCCTTATGAATGGACTTTTGGTTTGGCAACACAAGACAAGATCGTCCGTCGGATGGTTCAAAACGAAGCCAACGTATTTGTAGGCCTCACGGCATTTGAACAATCTGTTTTGGAAGAATATGACATTCAACCTGGCAACACTTTCCAGACCACGATTCAAGGACATAAGTTTTTGATCGAAAAAACAAGTTCAGGAATCAAGGTTGTTGGTCACGCGGATGCACCCAGCGTTGCCATGGCTCCTGACCATAATGAAAACATGTAAGAAATCCATTCAACACTAAATTAAGGTGAACTGAAATGATTAAGCAACTTAAGGTCGGAATGAAAGCAACAAAAATAGGATTTGTAACACCGATTTGCATGGTAGCGGCAACCCTTTTTACAGCTACATCTCTTTATGCGGGAGCCGATTATCCCAGCATGAGCAGGAATGTGACTCCTATGAATCAGACCGTTCTGGAACCAGGTTGGAGGTCCAGCTGCAACTCAAACTTTGTAATCGAAAACCTGGGTGAGAAGCCGGCGGAGATTCGAATAACTATGGGTAAAGACGGAATCATCCGAGACAAGGTAGATCGCTGGGACAAGCGCGGCTATAACCTGGTCCGTAGTCTTTCTTTTGCCAAGCAATTGGGTAAAACCGTGGACATTGATGACGTAGCAATGATTAAAAACATGAGCAAAGATTCAAAGGTAAGCCTCCATTGTTAAATAAAAGCTTAAAGCGAGCAAATAAAAATGACTAATGTAATTAATATGGAAGATTACCTTTCCATCGGCGAACTTGCAGACTTGACCGGGTTGGGAGTTCACACGCTGAGGGTGTGGGAAAAAAGATACGGAGCCCCACAATCTCAGCGTCTTCCCTCGGGTCATAGAAGGTATCCCAAAAAAGAGGTCCCTCGCCTGAGAGCCATCGCGAAGGCCCTCGACTCGGGTTATAGAGCCAGCAAGGTCGTCACAGCCACTATGGAAGAACTTCAATCCCTGATGGGATTCACACCCTTTATCGAATCAAAGCAAAACCCCAATAAAATTGAGCGAGATCCTTTGACATCAAACGAAATGTTGATTGAGAATTGGATTCAATGGATCCATTCCGGAAATGATGATGCCTTGCTAAACGGGTTTCATGAACAATGGGGTCGACACGGCGCATTGAATTTTATGTTAAATTTCGCAGTCCCTTTAATGGAAAGAGTTGGAAAAGGATGGGAAACAAAAGAGTTGACAATAACTCATGAGCATTTTGTTTCTGAATGCATGGTGAGCTTCTTAAGCGAAAAATGGCGGCAGTTGAATACAAGAAAAACGGGGCCTGTGGTTTTAATCACGACCCTTCCCGGAGAGCCCTACACACTTGGAATACTGATGTGTGCGGTGGTTACTTCGGTTACCAGCTCCAAGGTTATCTACCTTGGAGCTGACAATCCAATCGAAGAAATAATAGACGCAGCAGATAAATATAAACCTGAAGCAATCACCTTGAGCATTTCTCATACATTCGACTATACAACAGCAGGAAATCAGCTGAAAATTTTAAGAAGTGGAATAAATAATAAAATTTCAATTTTTACGGGAGGAAAAGGAAGCCCTGAAAATATTCCCGGAGTTTCTTATATCCCCTCCTTTGAAAGTTATTATGACTTCCTGATAGACCTTGAACAAACTGGAAAGGGCCAAGTGAAAGAAATTTAAAATGTCCCGGTTCAATTGCAATCAAAAAATAAAGGGAAACCCGGTGAAAAATCTCTGGGATTTTGAATTTATTTTTAAATTCAAAACCAACCTTGGCAGAGGCTTGAATTCCGATTCGCCGGGTTTTCCCACAGTTTTTAAAAAACCATTAACAACCTTTTTTCAAAATTAGAAATCACCATGAATATCAAAAATAAATTTCAAATATTGTTTCTTGTCTGTTTTTCCCTTTTACCCTTAACAGCATTTTCAAATTCTTCAACCGTGAGCAAAGAAGTTTTAAAAGTGGGGAAACCACTACCCAGTGCCCAACTAAAAACCTATGGAAGCCTGGATGTGAATATAAATGACCTGAAAGGAAAAATTAAAATCATCAGTATCGTTCCAAAATTGAACACCCCGGTCTGTGACAAGCAAACCCATAAGTTCAGCGAAACCAATGGAGGACTAGACAAGAAAGTGGACATCATCACCCTTAGCACAAACACCGTAGAAGATCAGGAACAGTTCGCACAAAAAGCCAAAATTGACAACCTTCTTTTCCTCTCAGACGATCCAAATTACCATTTCGGCAAAAAAACAGGATTGCTGGTTGAAGGTCTGGGTATATTAAGAAGAACCGTCATTGTTGCGGATGAAAAAAATATCATCCGGTACGTGGATTTTGTACATGGAGGAGGCCTTCCAAACATTGATAAAGCTTTAGAAGCGGCAGGTAATTTATTAAAAGCTTCCGAAACCAAAGGTTGATCACAAACTGTTTAACTATATGGAGGTTAGCCATGTTTTACGAAGTAAGAGTTTATGACTCAAATAACCATATTAAAAAAATAATTCCAACAAAAGAATTGAGCAGAAGGCATTGGATGAATTTTGAAGGAGAACCAGCGAAAAAAGACCTGGCTCAGGCTAAAAAGAAAAAACACCAAAACAATTGAAAGCTAAAAAAGCTCAAATTTTTTAGAAAAAAGAAAGAAGGCAGTTATGAAAGTCATGATAGCAGGCGCAACAGGCTTCATAGGAAAAGAACTCATCAAAAAGTTAAACAAGAAGGGTCATGAAATTGCAGTATTGACAAGAAACTCAGAAACAGCAAAATTCCATATCCCGGTCCATTGTGAGCTTATTGACTGGGACCCAAAAATCAAATCGCTCTCACCCGGCGCCTTAAAGGGGGTAGATGCGGTTATTAATCTTGCCGGCGAGGGAATCGCTGATGGACGCTGGTCTCCCAAAAGAAAACGGGAGCTTATGGAATCCAGAGTCCTTTCTACCCGTCGGTTGGTAGAGGCCATGACTTACATGGATGAAAAACCGCGTGTCTTTTTATCAGCATCCGCAATCGGGTTTTATGGGGATCGGGCAGAGGAACTTCTTCATGAAACAGGGTCCAAAGGCCAGGGATTTCTTTCGGATATCTGTCAACGCTGGGAGGATGAGGCGTTAAGGGCCAATCAACTGGGAATAAGAACAGCGGCTTATCGAATCGGCATGGTTCTCGGTCACGATGGGGGAGCCCTGGATAAAATACTGCCCCCCTTCAAATTTGGAGTAGGAGGCAATCTGGGAAATGGATCCCAATGGATGAGCTGGGTTCATATTAAAGACCTTGCGGATATGATGGTATATGCCATTGAAAATTCCAATGTAAAAGGAATACACAACGCCGTAAGTCCCAACCCGGTAACCAACGGGGAATTCACCAAAACATTGGGAAAGGTTTTAAAACGACCTACCCTTTTTCCTGTACCCAAAATGGTCTTGAAAATGGCCCTGGGAGAACTTTCAGAACTTCTCCTTGGAAGCCAGAAGGTAAGCTCCAAAAAAATAAATGAAGCGGGATTTGAATTTAAATACCCCGAACTGGAAACGGCCCTGGAGGAAGTTTGCCAACACGCATATCATGAAATTAAATTGGAGCAATGGGTTCCTCAACCGTTGGACAAAACGTTTTCATTTTTCAAAGAAGCCCGGAATTTAGAAAAAATCACTCCTGATTTTTTGAAGTTCAAAGTCCTGCACCAGTCAACACCGGAAATAAGGGAGGGAACGAAAATTAATTATCGGCTTTCACTGCATGGAATTCCTGTGGGCTGGCAATCGGAAATAACCGACTGGGAACCAGATTGTAAATTTTCAGACATTCAAATAAAAGGCCCTTATAACCACTGGCATCATACCCATGAATTTGAAGAAAAGAACGGGGGGACCCTGATTAAAGACCATGTCTTTTACAAAGTTCCCTTTGGAATCCCCGGTGATATGGTAGCAGGCAAATGGATAAAAAAAGATTTAGAGGAAATTTTTACTTATCGCAATAAGGTAATTGATACATTGTTAGCACAATAAATGAAAATTAAATTTTTTAAAAATTCAACCTGCTTGTTGACGCTGGTGGCCTTCTTGTTTTTGAGCGGACAGGCATGGGCTACCCAGGAAACTCCCATAAAATTTCCCAAGCAGGAAGGTTCCAGGAGCTTCGATTTTGAGATCAGCCAAATAAACGACCAGGCTATCAAAAAATACAGTCAAGGTTTGTTCCAGGAAGCTGCAGAACAATTTAAAAAGGCTTTGATTCTCTCCAGGCAATTCAGGGATCCCGGCCAGGGTATTTTGCATTACAACCTGGCCTTGAGCCTCCATAAATCGGGAAATCATGAAAATGCATTAAAACAGTTTAATTCAGCAAAAAGGCTTTCCCGCGGCAACTCAAGGATATTGAATTCCGAGCTGATGAAAATGCATGAATGCGGTTTCAACCCAAACATTCTCTGCGGAACAAATGTTCCGCCTTCAATGAACATAGAAGGATCCCATTAAATTCTCAAACAGGATTTACTATGAATATATTTGTGTTGGACTCCAACATTCAAAAATGTGCCGAGTATCACTGTGACAGGCACGTGGTTAAAATGATTTTAGAATCCGCGCAAATTCTCAGCACCGTACTCAGGGTCAATAACATTGATTATGGATATAAAATTACCCATCAAAATCACCCTTGCACCCTGTGGGCAGGAAAATCCCTTTCCAACTGGAAATGGCTTCGGGAACTGGCAACAGCACTGAACACGGAATATAGATTCCGGTTTGTTAAAGAAACAAACCATAAATCATTCGACCTGGTTCAAAAAATGCCAACTCCAAAAATCCCCGAAGTTGGCCTGACTTCTTTTGTGAAGGCGATGCCTGAAAAATATCAACACAAAAACCCTGTCACTGCATACAGGAAGTATTATGTCGGTGAAAAAAGACCGATTTTCAACTGGACCAAACGGCCCACACCCTTTTGGGCATTGTAAAACCGCCTATTCCTCACACGGGATTTCGGCGAAGGTTTTTAAGTTGAAATCAAACGTAATAAATATATCCTGCAGTTATTATTCCCCCTTCCGCTTGAGTTCGGCCTATGAAAATATATGGAAATATTTTCTATATAACTTTTCTAATTACTCTGGCAACATCGTGTGTTCCGACCAAAAAGAGCACCACGGATCTCGATAGAACACTGTTTGTGGATGTGAAGTCATTAATACCCTCCCTGGTTCTGGAAATCAGGTATTTCGGTAATTATAATTTTGTGGGTGAACGAATCGATGGTTACCAGTCGCCCCGGTGTCTTCTTACTGAAAAAGCCGCACGAGCCCTGAAGAAAGTTCAGAAAGATTTAAGGAAAAAAAGATTGTCCCTAATAGTCTACGACTGTTACCGCCCGGAAAAAGCGGTGGACCATTTTGTACGTTGGGCCAAAGACCTGAATGATACAAAAATGAAATCCGTATTTTATCCACAAATGAAGAAAACCAGCCTGTTCAAAAAAGGTTATATTGCGGAAAAATCCGGACACAGCCGGGGGAGCACGGTTGATGTGTCGCTCATTGCTCTACCGGATATTTCCACTGGCCCGACCGCCGCGTTCAAGAAAAAGGTTTTGGATATGGGAACACATTTTGATTATTTTGGGGAGCGTTCCCATACTCGCAACGGTACAATCAGCTTAAGACAAAAATCAAACAGAATGATTCTAAAAAATGTAATGGAGAAAAACGGATTCAAAAATCTTGCTGAGGAGTGGTGGCACTATACTTTAATAGACGAACCTTTTCGCGACACTTATTTTAATTTCGAAATTGAATGAATTTTAATTGGAAGGCGGGCAACACATTTGGAAAAGAAAACGGGAAGCACCCTATTTTAGTTTTTCCATCAAGACTTCGCACATGGCGCCAATCGGAGCGGACTTTCCTGTCCACAATTCGAACTGTCGGGCGGCCTGGTTGATGAACAACTCGCTCCCTGGAATAACCGTGCACCCTGCCGCTTTGGCTTCGCGCAGCAACCTGGTTTCCAGCGGATTATAAACGGAATCAAAAACAACCATTCCATCTTTAAAATCCCTTGCAAGAAAGGGTGTTTCATTTATGTTAGGACTCATACCAACGGGAGAGCAATTAATCAGGATGTCTATGGGCCGGGTTCCAGCGTCACGGCAATGAACCAAATCGCAACCGAGTTCCCTGGCAAGGCTTTCGCCCCTTTCTTTGTTTCGGTTATAGGTGACGGTCAATTTTCCTCCTTTTTCTTTGACACCGTAACCGATTGCCTTTGCGGTTCCGCCAGATCCCAGAATCAGAACATTTTTGTCTATCAAGGAAGTGCATGACTCCAGGGCTGAAATCGCTCCGGAACAATCGGTATTGTAACCGACCCATTTTCCATCCTCCTGGACCACGGTATTGACCGCACCAATACTTTGGGCAATTGGGTCAATTTGATCCAGCAACGGCATGATGTTTTCTTTTGCCGGCATGGTCACGCTCAAACCGGAAAAGAAATCTTTAAATGCCATAAAAAACTTTTCTTCATTTTCCACTAGAAATGAGACATAAATATCCGGCGAATCAATTTCACGAAATGAGCGGTTATGGATCAGGTAACCCATACTTTTCGAAACCGGGTTGCCAATGACACCATAGACCTTGAAATTTTCCCTCGCGTCATTTACCCGATAAATATTTTTAAGAACGCTTGCCGGTATCTGCCCCGGCGCGCTTTCCTTTCCCGTTTCCAGACTCCCGAAGGTAAGGAATCCTCCATACAAGGGAGAAAGCACACGGCTGATCTCTCCCAGGTCACCCATGCAAAGCCCTATCAACTTTTTATTTTCTTTTTTTGCCCGTTCCAGAAGCTGGAACATTTTCAAGTTGTCACCGAGGTCGCGTGCGTAAGTGACAATTTTTAATATCTCCCCGGGCAAATCGTTCATCGCTTCGTAAAGTGGATTTAAATCTTCGGGAGTATGGGAAAAGTCGTGATAGGAAAGTATGATGCGCGATGTATCATGTCCCTCCAGGAAAGGCTGCAGATATTCACGTGGGGTGGAAACTTCGATATCGACATAGCTGGCCCCTGCCTCCATAGCATGGCGAAGGGCCTGCACACGCTCTTCATCGTTGCCCTTGAACTGTCCCCCATCCAGCTTACTCCGGTTGGTAACAATCACAGGCTTATTGACTGCCTTCAGTAAAGTATCGAGGTCCGGAGAATCCATCAAATCGAGGCGCAACTCAAGTATGTCTGCCACCTTCTCCGAGGCGTCAATTTGCTCCAGTGCCTTTGGCATGGAGGAACCGACAATAGGAACACAAATCATAAGGAATCTATTTTTTTAAAATTAAACAGGAGGGAATATTAACAGACCCGAGACACAATCAAAACGAAAACTGGCAAATAAAATAAAAAGAGGGTTTATATTCCCGGGGTAAAGTCTTCTGTCGGTGTCGGCTCAGGTTTTCCGGCTTCTGCTTCGGAAGACTTTTGGGGAGGTACTGGAATTGGATCTTCAATGGGGAGAGCCAACAGCGCTTCCCAGAGTGCCTGCCGAGCATCTTTTGAAATGGAAACTTGGTCAACCTGCCCCTGAATACGTTTGACATGGTTCTTCTTATTCAATTCTGCAATACGTGTTTGCCCCTGGTAAGTCTTAAACACCTTACTAGCAGGAACAATTGAAAAATCCATGATTCTTTTCCTCCTTAAATACTTCCCTTGAATTTAGGCTTGATCCTTGGCGAACTTCCATACCCCTTCAATAGAGTGCGCCCATTTTTCAGCGACTTCATTTTTTCGAAAAGATCAAACCTCTCGTTCATCAACTTTTTTTCGCAATCGTTTTCCATTTCAGCAATTTTTTCAGTTTCTTTTTCGATTTGAATTCCAATCTCCTGCAAACGGTTTGCTATCGCGACTCGGTTTTTTTCATCGAGAGCGGCCACCTGTTTATCCAGTTCCCGGTCATCTTTGATTAAAGACTCAATCACTTTTTCTTTTGCATCGAGAATCCTGGAAAGCAGGGGCTCATCATCCTCATCAACCGCTTTGGCTTGCTCTTGAAGCTGCCCTTTTAGTTCTTCTAAAAGGGCCAACTTTTTTTCAAGCAGGTTTTTAATCATTTTTTCTTCCATGGTCATGCCACCGCGATCAAGGTTTGAACCGTTGTTTCAAGATTGGAATTTTCAGTAAATTTCCTGAAATTCTGCGCCAGAACATTAGGGGCGCCAGATTGAATCACCACTTCACTTTGCTTGAGTGCCAAATCCCCGCGATCATCGCGGACAATGTCTTCCAATTGCCTGGCAAGCAAGGGAAGGATCCCTGTTTCTGAATTGGTAAACAGGTCGAACACTTCCCGGGTATTTTTTTCCAATCCTCGTGCAAACTCCTTTTCATCAAGGGAAAAAGTGTTGTCGGTCAACGTCCGAATTCCAAAGGAACTCAATCTTTTCAATAAATTTTCATTCCCGTTTTGAGAAGGAAATGTCAACCCTCTTTGAATTGCCTGGACAATGGAGGTAACCGCAACTTCCTTTTGTGTCAGCTTTTTGGTGTTGGTCACAGAGACACCTGTTGCCTGCGGGTTACCCGGTCGTCCACGGAAATCATCAATGATTCGATTCCTGTCTTCCAAAATCCGTGCTCTTTTTTGGGTCTCTGTGGTTAACTCATTTCGAATATCCTGAATGTCCCCATCACTTTCAAAAGTTCTGCTGCCATCAAGGAGGTCATTGACTTTTGAAATTGAATCATTGAACTTATTGAAAAGCGTTTTGATCTGAGCAAAAAAGGTAGGCGCATCAATAAAGATGGTGATCTTGGAAGCCGTATCTGATATTTTCCTCAGCACCAGAGCAGTATCCTCAATTCCACCTGAGGTAATATTGGAATCACTGCTGAACAGTTCTCCATCCACCTCAACAACGGCCTGCTGGGGTTGCACAACCAGATTATCCGGCCTTTCAAGATCGTTTAACTGAATTTCTTTTTGGGCTTTGGTTCCTCTACTATCGAACTCAAAAAATCCCAATTCAAAGAGGATGTGGTTGTCGTCTTTCAGGTCAATGGTGTTGCTTCCTCCCGCAAGACTGACGAGAACCAGTCGGTTGTCTCTCAGCAATGCAACAACATTATTGTCAGAGATCCCTCCATCGAGCCTGTTATTCGAATTGATGTCCTCACTGCCATCAATCTCTCCATTGTCATTGACATCTTCCTTGATAAAAACCCCCGCCCCAAATTCAGAGTTTGCGAGTTGTAAAATTTCAAGGGTTCCGTTCGCGTTAACGTCTTCTGATAGATCCAATGTCCCATTTTGGTTAGCATCTTCTCCAAAATTGATTTTATTTATAATGTCCACAATGGAGTCTGTTGAAACTACGGTAACTTCAAATCCATTCACAGAAAAACTACCGCTCAAATTCAGCCGTGCCGAAGGATTCACAACATCGGAAGCCAATTCAGCTGTTCTTGCAAGTTGAACGGTTCGCACCTCAATGCTGTCCAACGGGGCATTTTTTCCCGCCGAGGCAAGGACTTCCCTGAAACGGGACGAAGAAGCTGCTTTCGGATTGAGGGAATCGTTTGAAAGCAGATTTGTTAACGTTTCTTCTAAATCTTTTAACGAATCAGAAAGGTCATCCAGTTGACGGAGCCGGGCGATTACAAATGACTCTTTATCTTGCAAATCATCGATGACAGGTAATTTTTGGGCTTGGAAACGCTGGGTAAGAAGTGAAATTGCGTCTGCCGTCCTTAATGTCGCAAGAGGCCCTGCGGCCTGCAATTGAGGAACTTTCCTTTTATTGATAAAAATTTCATCAAAAAGGGATTGGCTGATATTTGAGGAATCTTCCTCGGTTTGATTGATGGCTTCCCGGGCTTTGTTGACCTTTGGATCCGTACTCGTCCGGCTGGAATCGGAGGGGAAAAATGAAGGACTGGTATTATTTAAAAGAACCTGCACGTTTTTTCCGGTCTGGCGATAAAAAATTCGAATCGCCTGTAAAGTGTTTATTCGAAAATGTCGATAAACACATCAAGATCGGATTAGCGCAGATCTACCGAAAAAAAACGCCCGCCTCGCCAGTTGCGTGCTCACACACCGAGGGCGGACTTTCGCCGTAAGGCGACAGACCACACCGGTGTGACAGGTGCCCCTGACGGGCCTAAAACCAAAATCTGAACCTTAGTTAATATAGGGCAAGGCCGCAAACCATTCCTATATTAACCGAGATCCTCTTCCAAGCGATGGGGTGTTCCGGTTCTGGCGTATCTCCTCTTGATGAGTTATACATAAAGGCCCAAACAGCATGCGCTGGCGGGCGCGGTTCGTTGTTTAAATTAAATTGCTCACATTCTGTCCACGTTCTGTCTCGATAGCCGTGGCATCCGGCTCATCCCTTATTTCAGAAGGCCCCGGCGCCCTCAGCGGATTGGTATCCTGAGCTTCTTCCAAGGGATCTTGAAGTTCCTCAATGGGTTCCACATCCGATGAAGGAATATCCAGCGGCGGTTCATTGCGGGCTGCCTGGCGCGCATCTTCAGCCCTGTCTTCTGCCCTGGTTTCGGAAACATTTGATCCCGTTTCTGCTAGATTATTTTCCTGAATTTCGACTTCCTCTGTTCCCCTTATCTCAGCATTGTCCTCTTCAACCCTTCGCTGAAGTTGTTCGTTTTGCTGCTGTGGATTGGTAATTTTTTCAGCCACTTCCGTATTTTCTTCCCTTTGGGCTCGGGCCTGGGGGACGGGGTCCGTTCTCAGGTCGTTTGCCTCTTCGGAAATCTCTTCAACTGTATATTCCTGGTTTCGCGTCGAAAATTCCTGTAGCCGGCCGGTGTCTCTCTGGACATTACCTAATTGAAAACCTTCCCTCAGCGATTCTTCAGGGTCAGAACCTCCCTGGTCAGGTGTCAGGGCTGTATCACCATTGGTGGGGTTCGGTTCGGTTCGAGTTCTTTGAAACTCATCTTGGGTTTCAGCACCTTGTTCGATAACGGATCGCGCCAGGGCTTCCTCCTCGGCAACTTCCCGTTCCGCAAGCTGATCCCGCCGGCTTTCCTGTTCTTGGGTTGCAGCCCGATTTTGCTCTAACACCTCATTTTGTTCCCGGGCTTCCTGGGTGAGTTCGACCCGGTCTTCTGTTGGCTCAGGGCGAGTGACATCTCTTTCTTCCTCCGCCTCAGATTCCTGGGTGCGTCCCGGCTCCCTTACTTCTTCCTCCGCATCCTCAAGACGGCGAGGTCTTCCAGCTTCCTCCCTGGCCTGTTCCAGGCCTCTTATCGCGCTGGTATTTCCCTGGTCTAAGGGAAAATTTCCTACCTCTTCTGCCATAGCATCCCCCTTCCATACAATTTCTTACTATAGGTTCTGGTACCCGTTCCCTGGGGCTGCTTCTCGATCCCCGGAACTCTTATCTATAAAAATTCAATTGCCTGGTTAAGCTTTAGCAATTCCGGCCGATAAGAGATTCAGGCACCAAGTATCCTTTTTTAAGAAAAACGACCTAAAAATAAAAACCTGCAAATTTTTCTCCTCCTGATTAGCTTTACCTTTACCCCAGAGAAGACAAAGGTCCTCCTATGACCTTATCGGCAAAATCAAGTCAAACTTTAGTCCCAATTTAGAACTTTTTTAAAAAAATTTCTATATTCATGGGTCCTGGCAATAAAAACTTCACAAGAAAAACAAATAAACTTATATCTTTCAGGAGGTTGGAAGGAAAATAAAATGGGCTTCAGGGAAGGAATTAATTCGGATTTTCCAGCCTGGAAAGGATTTTTTCCCAGTCTTTATAAAAAGGAACCATTTCATACTCGAGCAGATCCGCCAAAAGCACCCAATCCTGTTTCTTGTTTGCTTCCAGCATCTGGCTCATCAGGTCAGTGAGTTTAGCCTGCCGGGCTTCCAGGCTTTCATTGTCGGAACCGGGCATCACCATCTCACCTGCGTCAGGCTTCATTATTATATTAACCACCTGGGAAAACCAATCGATCCCATCCAGGATCTGGAGGTAATATTTATTGGCCTCCTGCTCATTTCCTGTACGGAATAATTCCGCCGCCTTTTCAAAGCCGGGAATCAACCTTTTTAAATAATCCACCGCATTTGCAAGATTGGTTGCCACTAAATCTTTTAAATGGGCCAATTCGACTTCAAGAGATTGGATATCGGAAGGATTTTTCTGCAGGGTTTCGTGGTCATCCGGAGGGGACTCGACTTCATCAAGCCATATACGCCTGATATAAGATCCCGGTGTCTGCTGAACCATGGAGTCAAGAATCGCCCCAATTGTATCTCCTTCAAATTCGGATTCTTCCTGTTCAACTCCATTTATGGAAACTTTCATGGGAATGGGTCCTCTAAATTAAATCCCCGCAATTCTAATCCGCCCTCCTTCCCTTTGCAACCCCTACTCGGCGCACGTTATATTCTTCCTTCGCTTTCGTGCCCGGAACGGGTAGGGCCAAAACAACGATACCCAACAAGTTTGTAATATCGTCAAGCCTTTAACTGCAGGTTCGCCGGAATTTCCTTCTACGCTAGCGGGCGCATCGGAAACCCACGAAATTGTTGGTATCGGAAGGTTTGGCCTCGGTTCGGTCCGAAGGGCGAACCCCTACGGAATAGTTTATCCAGGAACCGCCTCGGATAATTTTTCGACTCCCTTTTTCCGGTCCCTTTGGATTCTCATGCGGAGTATTCTTGTAATAATCTTCATCATACCAGTCCCCGACCCATTCATACACATTGCCCGCCATGTCATGAAGGCCGTAATCATTTGGCGGGAAGCTGCCCACAGGCGCGGTGTAGGCATAACCATCTTCAAAGTGTTTTTCCTTCCATCGCTTCTCACAACTGCGATCGCAAAAATTAGCTTTATGGGATTCTGCTTCATTGCCCCATGAGAATGTTCCTTTTCTGCCACCTCTTGCGGCCCACTCCCATTCTGCTTCAGTAGGAAGCCGTTTCCCCATTTTTCTGCAATAATCCGCCGCCTCAAACCAGGTGACATTTTCCACGGGAAGGTTCGGACCTTTAAAATCGGATGGATTCTTTTTCAGTAAACGCTGGTAATCTTTCTGCGTTACTTCGTAAATATCCAGGTAGAAAGGGTCCAGCTTGACGCGGTGGAGGGGCTCCTCATCTCTAAACCATTTTTCTTTGCAATGATCGTTGTTTTTGAGGCAGATCTTTTGCGCCTCTTTGGAAAGCGTCCCCCGGGTGAACTCGCCACCGGGAATCAAAACCATGCCTTCATGTTTTGTCTCTTCTGAAAATGCTACTCCCCATAAAAAAAACAAACAGAAAAAGTGATGAGTGGCATCTGTTTTTTAAACAACGTCTCTCCTCCACCGGTTGATTCTCTCTCCCCAGGCCAGGGCCTTTTCGGTGACGTTGTTCTTTTTCCAGTTCCCTGCCGCAAACTTGTTGGCTTCCGCCAGGGTGGGATAGATATGAATGGTTCCCAATATTTTGTTCATTCCAAACCCGTTCTTCATCGCCGCGACATATTCTGAAATGATATCCCCCGCGTGCAGTCCCGCAATAGTCACGCCGATAATTTTATCCTTCCCCGGGACGGTCAATACTTTAACGATTCCATGCGCGGCCTCATCGGCGATGGCCCGGTCAAGGTCGTCAATACCGTAGGTGGTCACTTCATAGGGGATGCCCTGCTCTTTCGCCTCCAATTCATTCAGGCCCGAGCGTGCCACTTCAGGATCGGTAAAGGTCGACCAGGGAACGGTGCTGTAGTCGACCTTAAATCCGTAAAAAGGTTTCAACATGGAATTCACCGCGCAATACCAGGCCTGGTGCGCGGCGGTGTGGGTAAACTGGTAAGGACCGGCGACATCTCCACACGCGTAAATATTGGGGATATTGGTTCTCATGTATTCATCGACCTGGATTGTTTTTTGCGGCGTCAATTCTACCCCCAACTCTTCCAGTCCAAACCCCGTTGTGTTGGCTTTTCTTCCCAATGCCACGAGCAGGGTATCGAATTCGACTTCAACGGAATTTCCGTTTTGGTCACATTCGAGAAAATCTTTTCCATTCCGCTTGAAAAATCTTTTGGGGGTCGTTCCTGCCAGCACATTGATTCCATCATTTTGAAAGCTTTCCAAAACCATCTGCGATATTTCGGGATCTTCTTTGGGAAGCAACCGCTTGTTGCGTTGCACCTGCGTCACGTTGCATCCCAACCGGGCAAAGGCCTGGGTCAACTCCGACCCGATGGGTCCCCCACCCAGCACCAGCAGGTTTTTCGGTTGCTCACGAATATTCCATATCGTATCGGATGTCAGGTATTCAATATTTTCGATTCCCTCAATCGGCGGGATGGCAGGACGCGCGCCCGTTGCCACAACGATATTCCGGGTCGTCAGGGTTTGCCCGTTCACGGTCACTTCGTAAGGAGAAAGGATTCGGGCTTCGCCCGCATGACACTCGACTCCCAAAGAGGTGTACCGTTCTATGGAGTCGTGCGGTTCCACCGTCCGGATGACACGCTGGACTCGTTCCATCACATCCGCGAAATCAAAATCGACGGACGCGCTTTTAAATCCCAGCTTCTGGCAGTTTTTGACATCCGCCATGAATTTCGCGGAACGGATCAATGCCTTGCTGGGAACGCAACCGGTGTTCAGGCAATCGCCTCCCATTTTATGCTTTTCTATGAGCGCGACTTTTCCCTTTGTCGCGGCGCCGATATAACTGGTCACCAACCCGGCGGACCCTGCCCCGATCACCACCATGTTGTAGTCGAACGATTTTGGTTTTTTAAATTTGCTCAAGATTCTTCTCCCTTTATAAAAGCCCAGAAGTTTCCGGGCCAGTAATGGGAAAATTCCCAACAGGACGAAGGAAAAAATAATTTCCGGAGAAAGAATACCGCCTAAAGATTCCAATTGCGCGAGTTGCGTTCCCGCGTTCACATACACAATGGTCCCCGCCAGCATACCCAGCTGGCTCACCCCGTAAAAGGTCAGGGTTTTCATGGGTGTCAAACCCATCACCAGGTTGATAACGAAAAAGGGAATGGCGGGAATCAACCGGAGGGTAAAAAGGTAAAAGCCTCCGTCTTTTTTCACTCCGTCATTAAAAGATTTCAAATAACTGCCGAATTTATTTTGCACCCAGTCGCGCAACAACATCCGTGAAACAAGAAAAGCCAACGTCGCACCGATAGAACTCGCGAAGGAAACCAGAATCGTCCCCACCAGCAAACCAAACAAACCGCCGCCCAGCAAAGTGAGCAGGGCGGCCCCCGGCAGGGAAAGCGCCGTGGACACAATGTAAACGGCCATGTACGCCCCAATCGCCAGCATCGTGTTTTCCCTGTAAAACTCGGAAAAATGCGACTGCTGTTCTTTTATATATTCAAGCGAAAGGTATTGCCCCAGGTCGAAATAAAAAAACGCGCCCAGACAACCGGCAATAACAAAAAGAATAATGATCTGTTTTAGATTTTTCATATCCTCGATTTCAAACCCTGAATAGTTACGGCTTTAATTCTACCCTTTTATAAAACTATCCAATAGTCGATGTTGCTTCTTATTTCTTACAAAAGGATTTCATTCCCCCTCCCGCCGGACCCAAAAACCACGCAAAATTTCAATTGTTTTCGCCACTTAGCTCCTATGCAGGTTGACGTTTTCGCTCAAAGCCCCGTAAAATAGAAGGATAAAGGCTAATCCAATCAGGATGAAGACAATGGTCGACCCCGTTTCGAGCAGTGCATTCAGCCAGTTGTTAAACACCATCAACCGCAACCGCTCCGGACTGCAGGATTCGCTGGAACGGATC
>WAIB01000044.1 GCA_009873655.1 Nitrospinota bacterium
ATTTGAAAATCATTACGACAAACTGAATCACGGATTTCAGTTTCAACCGCAAAATAAATTTCCTCCCTCTATGGGACTTTCCCTTTTATTAAGGCATCACCACCGGACAAAAAACGCCAATGCCAGGATAATGGTGGAAAACACCCTCAAGGCGATGAAATTTGGTGGAATTTATGACCAGATCGGTGGAGGACTTTCCCGGTACAGCACCGATTACAAATGGCTGGTACCCCATTTTGAAAAAATGCTGTATGACAACGCCCTTTTCACAACTGCATTGATTGAAACTTATCAAGTCACAGAAAAGAAAGAATTCGCCGATTTCGCCAACGATCTTTTAAATTATATAGATCGCGACATGACATCAAAAGAAGGTGCCTTTTTCAGCGCCGAAGATGCGGACAGTGAAGGCGTTGAGGGCAAGTTTTACGTCTGGTCCAGGGAAGAGATTGAAAATATCCTTGGCAGAAAAACAGCCAGCGTTGCAATCCCATTCTATAATGTCACTGAGAATGGAAACTTTGAAGGAAAAAATATTCTATATATAACGAGGGGCCCTGATACCGTTGCCCAGGAAATCGGGATGAAACCCGATGACTTCCATGCAGAACTGCAAACAGCTCGAGAAAAATTGTTTGAAGTGCGAAGCAAACGTATCCGTCCTTTGCTGGACGATAAAATACTCACTTCCTGGAATTCCCTGATGATCACCGCCATGGCAAAAACCGGCCGCGTACTTGAAGATACAAACCGAATTGAAAAAGCAGCCAGGGCCATGCACTTCCTGACAAACCATCTCCGGACGGACGAGGGGAAAATGCTCCGCCGTCACCGGGATGGAGAAGCCCGCTACGACGGCTACCTGTTCGATCATAGTGCCACAGCTGTGGCTTGCCTGGAATTATATGAAGCCACCTACGATCCGCATTATGTCAAAGTCGCGAAAGAGTTAATGGAAGTGGTGGTGGAAAAGTTTTCCAATGAAAACGGTGCTTTCTTTGAAACGGCAAGCGATGCGGAAGAATTGCTGGTACGCCAAACAAGTGGTTACGATGGTGTCGAACCTTCGGGAAACAGCAGTGCAGCTCTGGCCTTTTTAAAACTTTCTGCTTATTTGGTTGACCCTGAATTAACGAGAAAAGCGGAAAACATTTTCCTGAGTTTTTGCGACGAATTGATGGAATATGGGCTCAACTCGGCCTATATGCTGCAGGCATTGCATTTGTATTTGGGCGGATTAAAAGAAGTGGCCATCGTGGGAAAAAGAAACGATGATGCCACCCAAAATCTGCTGGCTACCATTCGCAAGGGATTTTTTCCAAACTCGGTTTTTGCGTTCTCGTATGAAACGGAGGTGGAAAAAAACGCTGAATTTATCCCGTTGCTGAAAGGCCGAAAACTGCATCAAGGGAAGGCAACAGCCTACGTTTGTCGCCAGGGCACCTGTCTGCCGCCCGTACAAACTTCGGAAGAATTAGTGAAATTATTGAGTTACGAATAAAGAACCTCTATGATAGGGTTACACTTTTACCGCCGGGAGAAATTTAACTAAAATGCGAAAAGAACTGATTGACAACATGGTTGAAACCGCCCTTCAAGGCCAATCAATCTCAAGTGAACAGGCCTTGCAACTGGAATCATTCACCCATGAAGAACTGGATTATCTATTTAAAGGCACCGATCGGATTCGGGATCGGTTTAAAGGGGAAGATGTAAAAATATGTTCCATTGTAAATGCCAAGTCCGGGCGTTGCGTTGAAGACTGTTCCTTTTGCGCCCAGTCGAGTTCGTTTAAAACCGAGGCCCCTGAAACGGATCTGATGAGTGTCGAGGAAATGGTGGCGGCCGCTAAAGAGGCAGAAGCGTTCGGCGCCAACGAGTTCTCTATCGTTACATCCGGAACCAGAATGGATGACCGGGAGGAATTGGACAGGGTTATCGAAGCGGTTCGTCGAATAAAATCAGAGACCCAACTTGAAACTTGCTGTTCTCTGGGGCTGATGGAACTCGAACACCTGAAAGAGTTAAAAGCAGCTGGCCTGGACCGATGCCACCATAATCTTGAAACCGCTGCAAGTCATTTTGAAAAAATTGTGACCACTCACACCTATGAAGATGAGGTCAAAGCCGTTCAAAATGCCAAAGATGCAGGACTGCAGGTTTGTGTGGGCGGTATTTTTGGAATGGGAGAATCTTTTTCGCAAAGAGTTGAGCTGGCCTTTTCTATTAAAGGCCTGGGAACCCAGTCTCTGCCCATAAATTTTTTAAAACCCATTGAAGGAACCGGGCTGGATCACCTGGAAACGATCGAATACTATGATGCGCTTAGAACCATTGCCCTGCTTCGCCTGGTTCTGCCAAAGATAGATTTGTTCGTATGTGGCGGCAGGGAAGAGGTTATGACCGATAAGCAGGAACAACTTTTTACAGCCGGGGCCAATGGAATTTTAGGGGGTAATTACCTGACAACCAAGGGACAGGACCCAAAAAGAGATATCGAAATGATCCAAAATCTGGGCCTGCGTCCCGTAGCCAGTGTTACTCAGGATTGAACGGCCACATTCCCTGAATGGCATGTTGAAAGAAATCCCAACTACTGCGGCCTGCCACACCCCCTAAAGGGGTGGAATCGCAATCGAACCTACGGTAAAGAACGGATTCATATTTATTCGCATGGCGGGTATTGAACTATTTGCAGCGGAGCCTGCCTCGCTAGCCCCAAAGTTCGTCGGGAATTTCCAACCGGTCGATCTTTTTACCCTGACCCACATGTTGATCCAGAATTTCATCGACATCTTCCGGCTTGACTTTTTGATACCAGACTGCATCTGGATAAACAATCACGACGGGGCCCACTCCACAAGGGCCAATACAGCCGGTATTGGTTACGGTACATTTTCCAAACAAACCTTTTTGCTCGACTCCCATGGCCAGCTTTTCATAAATGGCATTAGAACCGTTCTCCCCACAAGAGCCTCTTGGATGCCCCGGAGGGCGGCTGTTGGTACAAACTAAAATATGATAACTTGGTTTCGGCATATAAAAATCTCCGCTTGGGTTAAATAAAAAAACAGAATGCTACATTATATGTTTGATAAATGAAATAGATTTTTTTATACGAATGAAATTTTCAAACAGCCACTTAAGCCGTTTTGACAAAGATTATCTGACTACCTGGATTGAAACTTTTGCCAATCAACCGGTTTCCTCACTGGAATGTTCTCCACTTAAAGGGGACGCATCTGATAGAAAATATTACAGAGTAGACTATCACTTGAATTCCTCACCTGAAGGACCTCTCTCCATCATAATTATGCAATTGGCCGAAATTGAACCGGAACCCGACTTCAATATTATGCAAAAGTTCCTTAAGGACCTGGAAATACCCGTTCCTGATATTTTTGATTTCGATGCTGAACGCGGGCTCATTTTCCTGACGGATTGCGGGGACACTCATCTTGCAGACGAGATTAATACCGCCCCCGCAAAAACCGCGCACTGGTACAAAAAAGCGATTGATATAATCGTGGCTTTCCACACCCGCACAACAGAAAACATGACAGCAGATTGTCCGGCTAAAGAATTATTTTTCGACACAGAAAAATTGATGTGGGAAATGGATTTTATGCTGGAGCACTATGTGGAGAACATGCTTGGGAATATTTTAAATCCCGACAAAAAAAACAAAACCCGGCAGGCATTGGGTTTACTTTGTCAAACTTTATCGGATCAGGAAAGGGTATTCACGCATCGGGATTACCATTCACGAAATATAATGGTTTGCGGGGGCAACTTAAAGGTGATTGACTTTCAAGATGCTAGAATGGGGCCCTGTCAATATGATCTGGCATCCCTTTTGAAAGATTCTTATATTGTCATGGAAGATACTGTCAGAAAAGAACTGTTGGAATACTATATAGAATCAATGCAACAAGTTGGAAAGAAAATTGAACGGGACTCCTTTTATAAAATTTTTGACTGGATGTCGGTACAAAGGAACTTGAAGGCGGTCGGCACTTTTGCCTACCAGTCCAAAGTTTTAGGCAATGACCAGTACCTGCAGTATATTGCACCGACACTGGAATATGTAAGAAAGACTCTTAACAGCCGCAGGGACCTGGAGTTTTTAATTCCGGCACTGAAATCCGCCATCCCGTCATTAAAAGCTGTTTGAAACCCGAGAACCAGTGAAAACCTGATTATGACAATGCTAAAGCGATATGTATTGGGTCAGTTTGTGAAAATTTATTTACTGACCGCCAGCGGATTGATAGGGATTTTTTTAATTGTGGACTTTTTTGAAAGAATCGATGAGTTTCTGGCAAAAGACGCTCCCGTGATCGATCTTGTTTCCTATTATGTTTTTAAAGTTCCTTTCATAGCATTTTATATGGCCCCCCAGGGAGTCCTTCTGGCAACGGTCATCACCCTGGCCTCACTTGCAAAAAACAACGAATTCACTGCAATGAAAGCCTGCGGAATAAGCATTACAGGAATCACCCTGCCAATCATTGGCGCTTCTCTGGTCATCGCATTAATGATCATTGCCAGCAGTGAGTTTATATCCCCAATTACCAACCAGAAAATGAACTACATCTTCATGGGAAAAATTCAGGCGCGGGCTTCTTATGGAAAAATTCCTACGGAGAATCTCTGGTTCAAGTCAACCAACGGAGATATCTGGAATATAAATTATTTTGATCCCTACAAATCAAGATTGGAAAAGGTCATCATTTTAAAACCAGGCACAGACAATTCCATCATCCAGCGGATCGATGCAAAAGAAGCGGTATGGTCTATCAACAAATGGGAACTGGTCGATGGGTATGTGCGCAAATTCAATAAGGCGGGAATAATATCAACTCAATACTTTGAAAAGAAATTTCTGGCAACTCCTGAATCTCCTAAAAATTTATCGAAAGCCCATAGACGGCCTGAAGAAATGAGCTTGAGCGGTTTGTTTAAAGAAATTCAAACACAGAACAGGGAAGGAAAAGACACCTCCATGAAGTGGATTGAGTTGCACCGGCATATTTCCTATCCTTTTATCAGCGTAGTAATGGCTTTGCTGGCAATTCCATTATCCATTCGATCGAGCAGGCATGGCGGTCTTCTGTTTTGTGTTGGCGTCAACCTTGCCATGGGGTTTGTGTTTTCGTTTTTATATGCGATGAGCATTTCATTGGGAAAAGGAGGGACCTTCGACCCCATACTGGCTGCATGGGGACCTAATATTCTCTTTACCGTATTGGGATTCTACCTGCTCCTCACCATGGATAGTGAAAAAGCCTTTCCAATTTAATCTTTTAAATGAACAAAATTGCATCTATTGATATCGGTTCAAACACCGTTCGACTTTTAATCCTTGAGTCCATGGGCAATGAAGAGTTCAAGGTCCTCACTTCAAAAAGAGAAATCACCCGGCTGGGTGAGGGCATGGACACCCAGGGAAAGCTGGCAGACCATCGCATGCAGGCCACGCTAAATGTGCTTTCCGGGTTCCGGCAAATTTGCCGGGAAAATGGCAACCCCCCTCTCTTTGCCGTTGCAACCAGTGCCGTTCGCGAAGCTTCAAACGGAGAAGAATTTGTTGGTCTGGCAAAAAAAGAAACAGGGGTCGATATAAAAATCATCCCTTGGGAGGAGGAAGCCCGGCTGACACTTGAAGGGGTCTTCTGGAAATTGCCTCATGAAAATAAAAAGACAATCACTTTGGATATTGGGGGCGGCAGCACCGAATTCATTTTGTCCGAAGGAAAAAATATAAAAGGGTTTTGCAGTACCTCTTTAGGTGTGGTGAGGTTGACGGAAAAGTTCATTACCCGGCATCCGGTTGATGAAAAGGAATTTTTAAATCTGCAAAATCATCTGGAAAGTGAATTGCAGGTTGTGAAAAATAAACTATCCGCCTTTTCCCCTGAGCGCCTCATTGGAACAGCAGGCACGGTCACCACCCTTGCGGCTTTAAAAGACAATGTCTTTCCCTATGACCCCGAAAAAATTCATGGAACCGCCCTATCCAGAGAAGAAACAGAATCTATTCTTGATGACCTTAAAGGAAAATCTCTCAACCAAAGATTATTATTGAAACCTCTTGAACGAGGACGGGAAGACCTGATCATTGCCGGCACGGCAATTGTGCTGGCAACCATGCACGCTTTTGGTTGCGATGTTCTCACTGTGAGCGAATACAGCCTTCGCGAAGGCATCATTTTAAAGGCCCTGAACAACCGATAGGATGAGAATCTCAATATCCCCTAACTTTTTGACAAAAAAGAGCTTTTTAAAGGAATGGGTTTGACTTCAAGGGTCAATTCCGCTAAAGTTTTTCTTCGCCACACGTTCCGAACCAGGGGAAAAAACAGGCCGCATCTATTTGAAAAGCAATGGCTGTATTTCTACGATGCCGGGAAAACCATAAGCAAATCAGAATTAATGACGACAAAAACAAAAAACTCAGCAAAGAAAAAGGCCCCTTCAAAAAAATCAAATACCGGGCAACCCATGAAAGGCCGCGATATTCTCGTTAAGGCTCTTGAGAATGAAGGGGTCACTGTCATTTTTGGTTATCCCGGGGGGGCTTCCATGGAAATCCATCAGGGCCTGACCTTATCCAGGAAAATCCGCATGGTTTTGCCGCGACATGAGCAGGGCGGGTCTTTCGCCGCAGGCGGTTATGCCAGGGCCACAGGGGATGTCGGGGTTTGCCTTGCAACCTCAGGACCGGGAGCTACCAATCTCATCACCGGCATTATCGACGCCAAGATGGATTCCATTCCCATAGTAGCTATTACAGGACAGGTTCCCAGCACGGTTTTAGGAAGTGATGCGTTCCAGGAAACCGACATCATGGGTTCTACCTTTCCTTTGGTAAAGCACAGTTACATGGTTCAAAATATTGCGGACATACCTCGTGTTATCAATGAGGCTTTTCATATAGCACGGACGGGCCGACCGGGACCGGTCCTTGTAGATATCCCAAAAAATATCCAACAGCAGGAAACCGTAGTTGACTTCAATGTAAAATTTGACTGCCCAAGTTATAAACCTAACTTGAACCCTTCCGTCCTGCAATGCAAGAAAGCCGCGCACGCCATTCAAACAGCAAAGCGGCCGATCATCTACGCAGGGGGTGGAATCGTTTCCAGCGGCGCATCAAGAGAGCTGGCAGCATTTGCAAAAAAAACCGGCATTCCCGTAACTACAACGGTAATGGGACTGGGATCCTTCCCCTCGAACGATCCCTTATCCTTGAGAATGCTGGGAATGCATGGAGCCGTCTACGCAAATATTGCCATTAACCATGCCGACCTGGTTATCGCCATGGGCGTACGTTTTGATGACCGTGTTACAGGAAAACTGGCGGAGTTTTGTAAAAACGCGCAGTTCATTCAAATCGATATCGACCCAACGGAAATAAACAAAAACATTATGATCGATGTTCCTATCCAGGGGGATGTTAAACAGGCGCTGAAAGTTCTGGATAAATATGTAGAACCGAAAAAAGATCTCAAACCCTGGTTGAAACAGATCAATGACTGGAAAAAAGAATTTCCCTTAACCTTCGAAAATAAAAAGGGAGAAATTGTTCCGCAAGCGGTTGTGGCGGAAATCAATAAAATCTCGGAAAAAGACGCCATATTCTCAGTTGGAGTGGGACAGCACCAGATGTGGGCCGCGCAGTTTTTGGACTTTGACAAACCCAATAACTGGTTATGCTCATCGGGCCTGGGAGCAATGGGTTATGGGTTGCCCGCGGCGATGGGGGCCCAGGTAGCTTTTCCAAAACGACAGGTCATAAACATCGAAGGGGATGGGAGCTTTCTGATGAACATTCAGGAACTTCAAACTTTAAAAATTGAAAATATCCCAGTAAAAAATATTGTACTGAACAATGCCCATCTGGGAATGGTTGCGCAATGGGAAGACAGATTCTATAAATCTATCCGGGGTCATACTTTTATTGGAGATGCAAACTTCGCGGAAGTCGCACACGCTTTCGGAATTAAATCGGAAAGTATTAGCGACCCCAAAGATGTGGGCCCGGCCTTGAAGCGTATGCTCAAACATAAAGGCCCATATGTTCTGGATGTAAAATATCCATATAATGATCAATGCAATGGCCATGTTATGCCTATGATCCCGGCCAACCATACCTACCTAGACACCTATCTCGATGCATCAACAACACTCCGGGATTATTGGGAAAAGAAAGGCCATTTGGAGGAAGAGTAAACCTTCTCCTCTCCTATCGAAGAGGAAAATGGGACAACTTCTATGTCGACCCCTAATGACGAGTCGCTAACCCCGTACCTGTTGATTGGCCCCGCCCTGCTTGCAGCATTTCTTTTTTCCTGGTCTATTTTTCATTCCGACCTGTCCAAGAGAGAAGCGCGTGAGGGTGTCCCTATAGTAAATATGATGCGTGGCGGCAACCTGTGGTTGCCGCAAATTAATCCGCAACAACTGCGAACAAAACCCCCCTTGTTTTACTGGTCAGGCCTGTTGTCTTCAAAAGTTCTGGGGGAGGTGAACGAAGTGTCGCTCCGAATCCCTTCCGTTCTCGCCGGCGTGGGAACGGTTTTTCTCACAACCTTCCTGGGTATGCGCCAGTTTTCACCGGTGATTGGTTGCCTGGCAGGACTGATCATTGCCACCTGCTGGAGATTCACTTATCTGGGAAGCCATGCTCGCATCGACATGCTCTTTACCTTTTTTATCACCCTGGCATTTGTCGCGTTATGGGAATTTTCCCGGCAACAGAAAACATCCCTGAAATGGCTTGCAGGAATAGCGATTGGACTGGCGGTACTAACCAAGGGTCCATTGGGGTGGGTGTTCCCTCTTTTATCATTATTTATTTTCAGCAGAATTTATAAACCATTCCCTGTTCCCTGGTTGTTTATATTGTTCCTCCCTTTAGGGTTGGCCGGACTATGGCTGGTATTTGGTTTGATGGATGGGGGTGACGAATTTTCAAAAATGATTTTTCAGGAAACGGTAGGAAGAATTTCCGCAAGCGACGCCATTCACGTTCACCCGAAACCGTTCTATTATTATATTCCGCAAATTTTTGGCGGCATGGCTCCCTGGAGCCTGTTCCTGCCTTTCGCGATCTGGCAGGGGATAAAAAACAAGGATATCCCCTTTTGTCTTGTTGCTTTTGCAACCCTTTTTATTTTCCTTTCATTGTTTCCTGGAAAAAGGGGCGACTACCTTATCCCCTTATACCCCATGGGGGCCGTCATTATTGCCGTGTTTTTATCAAGGATAGAACCAGAAAAAAAATCAGGACTGGCTTTTCCCACATGGGTCATCCTGGGAATGATGATAGTTTTCTTTCTGATTCTAACCTTCAGTGCCCTGCTCCCTGAAATAAATTTCAATGCCTTTTCAGCATTTTTAAACTCACGGGACCGTTGGATGGGCCAACTCCTCTACGACAAACATCGACCTGAGACCCATTTCCTGTTCATAGGGGCTGCGGGCATGATGTATTTCTGGATCGCCCTTCGACGGGCCATGAACGAGGGTTCGGGGATAAAGACGAGCGGGATAATAGCGGGCTGGGCATTGGTGCTGTATTTAATAGCTCACGGGCCTGTTGCCCGAATGGTAAATGAACATACTTCCATGCGGCCTATAGCTGAAAAAATCAAGCAAGTGGCTCAGAACCGCCTGGTTTATAAATATGGAGAAATCCGGGAAGACCTTGTCTATTATATGGACGGGAAAATCAAAAAAATCTATTCAGACCCTACGGAACTATTCCAGGAGTCTAATCCTTTACTTCTTATTAGAAAAACTTATGAGCCCCTTTGGTTCAAGGATTTTCAAGGTAACAAAAAGGTTTTAGAGATGGATGCCGCATTCGAAACTTTTATGTTATTCGAAAAAACAGTGCCTTCTATTTCAAACTGAACTCCCTGTAAGCCCGTTCGATATTGCCGTCCAGCCATTCCAGTTTGTCCCAGTTACTGTATTTTGCTTTCAATTTCGGGCGGACCGCGTCTTGAGTTTCTTTCAACGAACTGCCTTTTTTGATCTGGTTTTCAACCATTCGGCGCAATTCTATAAGGTAATGCTTCATCGCAATGAGAACGGGCTTGCCACCGGGATCACCATGACCGGGGATGTAAATCTCCGCATCCAGATCTCCCATGTAGTTGATTGACTTGATCCATTCTTCGATATAGGCGTCTCCCATATAGGGAATCCGTTTATTCTGTATCAGGTCTCCCGTGATGAGCGTCTTTAAAGCTTCTATGTAAATAAACAGATCCCCATCGGTGTGACCTTTTACGTGGATCAGTTCAAGATGGTACTCCCCGGCATAGATATCCATCTTGTCTCGGAAAAGGATGTTAGGGGGGGTGACAACGGTTTCTTCCATCCCCGGAATTTTTAAAGACTTGAAAACTTCCAGGTGCTCTTTACCCGCTTCAAACTCTAAAGCTTTGCGGACATTTTCGTGCGCGACGATGTTGTGACTGTCCCGAAACACCTGGTTGCCAAACGTATGGTCGCCATGATAATGCGTGTTGATGGCATATAAAATGGGCAATTCCGTTTGCCTGCGGATGGCTTCTTTGACTTTTCTCGCTTCGGCCGGGTTGACTCGGGTATCCACCACAACCACACCTTCTTTGGTAATCAGAAAAGTCGAGTTCGAGTTGACTCCCTCCCCATGAGAAAGGGTAAACAGGTTTCGCCATACCTCAATGGTTTTGGGATTCTCCGCCCAAGCCACACCCGAACCAAAGCAGACACTTAAAACCACCCACATCAATCCACGCATAAAAATCGGTCCTCAAATATTTTTGGTTAAGAATCTCGCATATTATCACAAGGAAACGCCTTGGGGAAATGTGGAAAAACCTTGCTCTCAAACACCCTTTTACGGACTTACCTATTGGCCCTACGCCGAGTAGCCACTAGCCGTGGAGGTAAAGGGCAACATTTTTCCATTCCCCCTCATCCTAACCTTCTCCCTCCCGGGGAGAAGGAACAAACCACTCCCTCTCCCTTGAGGGGAGAGGGTTGGGGTGAGGGTGAAGGAGAGGGTCCCCACCCTATCCGAATAGGCAAAACGGGTATGCAAATGTAGAGTTTAATGAATACCCGGGACTTTTGGGGAATGACTCATTGCCTCCCACGACGTGGGTGTGTTACTTTTGGGATATGGAATCGCTCAACAAGAAAAAATACGATTTTCTCTTATTTTTGCTGGAAACCAGTGACGCGATGGTTTGTCTCGATGCCCGCCTGCCGGAGGTGGATGTCCCCCAGAACCAGAAATCCAACTCCTCATTAAACCTGATATTCAATTTGAATTTCAGGCGGCCCATAGAAGTGAACGAAGACGCCATCTCCGCAACGCTGGCCTTCAGCGGCAGGCCCTATAAATGTTTTTTACCTTTCGAAGCGGTGTGGGCGATTTATGATCCCAATATGAAAAACGGGCAGGTGTGGGAAGAAAGCATCCCACCTGATATCAACCTGGCGGACCAGATCGTGAGCGGAATCACCGACCCCCCGCCAAAAATTCCGGACCCGAAACCGAAATTTAAATCCCTGAAAACAACCGGAAAACCCGGTTCAGAAGGGGCAACCAAAAGCCCGCGGGACCGAAGTCATTTAAGGGTGATAAAATAATGACCTCGTCATTCGGAAGAGCAATTGTGAGAGGCCATCTCGGGTTCACCCTCGTTTGGAGTATCCCGAAGTAAAATTTCCCTGAAAAATGTTATTTTGCCAGCATCTTTACAAAGGCTTAGGGATAGATTAAAATCGGCCTCTTATCTGTAAACACAAAAATACGGTGGGCGTAGCTCAGTTGGTAGAGCTCTGGATTGTGGCTCCAGCGGTCGCGGGTTCAAGCCCCGTCGCTCACCCCATTTTTGCCCCCTTCGCATGGGGAGGATGAATGGCCCCCAAAACCATCGTCGCGAGCAAAACGGGGCCATTTAATTCGCGGAAACTGACCAGACCCCGTTATTTATACCAGGTTTAAGGTTCAGTTTCCGGGGAGAAGATCAGGATCTTATGAGACATTTGTTTCATAACTGATTTGAACTCTCCGTTATTTTAAATTTTTCCCGCACAGTATTAGAACGTTTATATTTATTTATATTCCCGGTTAAAAAATAAAAATCAGGCAAAAATAAAACATTCAGGCCTGATTGGGAATTTTTACTGAGAGCGTTATACAAAGGGAGAAGTTTTTTAGACATGACCGGAGTTTAATGGCCCTGGTACCCGGGTTTCCTGTCAATGATGGGGCAACATTCTTTTCCCTGAATTAACCGGCAAAAGGGGCAGGCGGCAAGCGCTCCCAGAATCGGGGCGGTCAAATAAATCCATACATGTTGAAAATGTCCGCTGATTAAAGCCGGCCCAAGGGAACGCGCCGGGTTCATGGATGCCCCTGTAATGGGTCCGGCAAACAAAGCTTCTAATGCTATGGTCGCCCCCACAGCCGCACCCGCCATGATGCCCTTTTCCTTGGCACCCGTAGAAACATTCAACACAACAAACATTAATAAAAAGGAAAGAATAGTTTCTAGTACGAAGGCCTGTAATGCCGATGCATTTGGAATGGTGGCTCCCAGGGTTGCATGGTTTAAAAAAATAAACCTCAGGACCAGACTGGCGGCAAGGGCACCTGAAACCTGGCTCGCGACAAAAGGAATGACCTCCTGTTTTTCAAGCCGCCCGGAAACCATGAAACCCAGTGTCACCGCTGGATTCATATGCGCTCCGGAAATATTTCCAACGGAATAAATCATGACCATGACCACAAAACCAAAAGTCAGGGAAATTCCCACATGAGTCACCTGGCCCCCTGTAATATCATTAACTATGATGGACCCTGTCCCAACAAAAATGAGAAAAAAAGTGGCTATAAATTCTGCAAGATACTTATTCATTTTTTCTTAATAATTTTTCCAGGGAAAAAGAGATTGAGACTTAACGGAAGCAATATATCAGAGGTAAGAACTGTATCGCTATGGAAATTCGAAGGGAAGCACCAGAAGGGGATACTATCCCTGCCGCCCGCGCACGGGCAGCAGGGACTTGGAGGAAAACTGATTAAAATTTCTTTTTTGAAATTTCAATCAGTAGTCAATTCTAATTCCGATTTCAGCTCCGATTCCCGGCTCCGGTTGAAAGTTTCTCAAAAAAGAGGCCGCGTTACGGATGTTTTCATCCAACAAATTATTACCCTTTGCATAAACAACCATATCTGCTTTCTTAAAATTCTCAATATGGTAATGCGTATTGAGATTGAGCAAGGTATAACCAGGAGTATCTGCCTCGTAGGATCCAGAATACTCCTGACTTTCAGCACGAGTCAGGCGCAGGTTGGACTTCCAGTTGCCATTCCTATGATCAAGCTGGAAACCCCAGCGAAGTGGAGGAATTCTTGGAACACTCCCCGCCACATCCGTTAATTGGCCCCGGGTGTAGTCACTGAACAATGTTAAATCAACATCCTGCGCTCCCTTTTTCATAACATGGTAAATAAGCTGCGCTTCATAGCCTATAAAAGAAGCATTGCTTTGTAGATAATTTACTGCCGGATTATTGTCGTCTCCTCCTGTCCCACCCGTTCGTGCTGAGTAAATATAATCATTTACCCAGTTATGAAACAGGTTGATTTCCCACGCCACCTTCTCGGAGCTTGATTTGTAACCGATATCAATATTATAGGAAGTTTCCAAATCAAGATTAGGGTTCCCTGTTTGAAAAGTGGTTGTCGCTTCATGATCCCCTTCAAAATAAAGTTCATTAACTATAGGGGCTCGTTGCGAACGGGTTATGGCTATGTTTATTGATTTTTTGTCATCAATAGTCCACAAGTCCGAAACAGAAAGGCTTACGGGTGTAAAACTTTGGTCCGGGTTAGCGCGTAATTGAGAGTCCAGAACATCGTGTTCTATACGCAACCCAAATTGAGCAACGTTATTGGAACTCAGATTGAAGGACTCCTGAAGGAACACGGCGTAAGAGTTAGTCCTGGTTTTCGGAGTAATATATTCGTCTGCTTCCGCTTCCTGAGCTGCAAAATAGCTGGAAATCATCTGAAATCCCATTACACCATCCATTCCAAAAATGGGCGTGTGTTTAGCATCCACACGGCCTTCAATTGTATCATTTTGGAAAAGAGCTTCGTGAGCTTCGTTATGTTCGTAATCGGTGAAACTGAGTTTGCCATCTATCTTTTTAAAGAAACCATGAAGGTTATTCAACCCACCTTTAAAGTCCAGTTTTCTTTGCTCCATGTTTATAAAAGATGCTTCGTCGCCCGCTCCACCCCTGGTTGGAATCTGGTAATCCATATGCACCATATTTCCCGAAACCCCGAAGAAACCAGAATCACCAACAAAAGAGGCCCCACCCGTTACACTTGTATTATGGGTATTGGTATTGTTGACAAAACCATTTGTATTTGCATCGACACTCAGGCCGGATTGACTGACCTGACCCCTGGTGACATCGACGGCATCGCCGCTGATATTTAAATCTTCACTCTCTTGAAAATAACCGTCAAAATGGTATGCAAATTTACTTTTTCCACCTTCGAATTGTAATGCCGTCTGACGGCTGGTGGTGGCGGTATTGTATTTATGCTCTATCGAACCTCCCGTTTCGGGAATTTTTTCTGGAATTCGGTTATCGATAACATTGACCACACCCCCTATAGCACCACTACCATAAAGCAAAGTAGCAGGCCCTCGTAAGATCTCTATACGTTCTGCATTCAAGGGAGTTGTGATTGAAGCGTGATCGGGGCTGTTCTGGGAAGCATCATTAGCTCCCAGGCCGTTGCTCAAGACCCGTACGCGAGGACCATCCTGGCCACGGATCACGGGAAGTCCCACGCCAGGACCAAAGGCCTGTCCATGGACTCCCAATTCATTTTGAAGCGTTTCGCCAATCGTGGCCCCGGCTTTCATACGTAAATTATCGTCGTGTAAAACGGTCACCGGTGTTGCAGAACTGGCAATTGTGTCTTGCATGGGTGTGGATACTATAACTTCATCCAAATGAACCGCGTAATGCTCCATGGGTCCGTCATGCTCTGTTCCATATTTTTGCTCATCGGCAAATGCCGGTGATAATAGAAATCCAAATATAAATAAAAACGTATAAATCTTTAAAATCCTAAACATAATTTACCCCATTAGTTTTTTTCAGACCTATTAGGCATTCGCCATACGTATTAGAAAAATGCATATAATGTAAACTCATGTTTACTCATCACACAATTTTCTAGCGCAAAAGTAGGGAATAGAAACTCAACTTTAAAACGTGAGACATTCCTCTAAATTAAAAGGCCAGCAAGTTTTTAAATTTTAAATGAAAAACCAGATCAACAGAAAAAGGGGGGAGCTCGACTGGAAGCGAAGGAAGTGTGTGCGGTGTATATAACCGGATTTACATCGGCAATCCACTGCGTGTCTTGTGTTTGATGGGAAATATTTGGCTCGTCACCTTTCAAGCCGATATTGGATTGAACCAGGTGACAGGAAATACAATCCAGATCCACATGAGAAGGATCCAGGTCATGGTCATGCAAAGGGCTCCCGAACAAGGTAATGATGCTGAAACAAACCGCCAGCAACAGGGAAGGCACTTTAAATAACACCGAATGCGATTTTTTGGAATTAGAAATTGTCACTCAATGGTCCCGATTAATGATTTAACACTGATTTAGATATTACTTTACCAAAAATGATTCAACTTTTTTCAATAAATTAGACCCGGGCAGAGAAAATTAAAATATATGGGTCTGTTTAACTCTATTTTTTCGCAGTTGGGATTCGATAAAAACAGGTAATTGAGGAGATATAATGGCTTTTGAGAAAATTAAAATTTCGGGGAGGATAAAATTATTCATTTTATTTATTTTGCAATTCCCGCCAACTGGTAGGGGCAATTTTGGGGGTTTTCAATCCTGTCCTGAGCCCCAAAAACTGATCCAATGCCTATGTTAGGATTTGGGTCAAAAACCTTTTGATTAGGAGGGGGATAAAATGGCCAAGAAAAGATTTTAAATTTTTGATAATTTCAAAAATAAAAGGAAGGCATTTCTATATTTTTTTTAATCTAACTCAAATTCCCACATTAAGTATCCTACCACCCTGTAATCGTCGGATGTTCGGGTGGCTCCAATCGGAGCAGCTATCCCTATTTCCCATTCTCTTGATAATTTATTAATAATACCGGGTGTGATAAATATTTCATTATCGTTGCCGCCATCCCATCGGTTGTTGCTTCCGTTGATTTCCATGGTAGCGCGCCAGGAACCAAAGGGGAAAAAAGCTCCCAGGTTCCAGAAAAAACGGTCCAAGGCGGGATCCGAATCTGAAGATACGCTTCTTATCTGATCCGCCCAGGTAAAACCCAACTCGACAAAAACCTGGCTTTGGTTCAGCGCGGGAAAATCCCGCGCTAAAACTGCGAAAGGCTGCACCTCCAAATTTCCCTCCGTAAGCCCGTTTCTCACCGTCCCCACCGGAAGTTCAATTAAATTGCCAAACGAAAAATGGGTATTACCGTCCCCCAGTCCCATCCAGCTATATTGCGCGCCCACCTCTATATTCCCGGGACCGGAAACCGCAGGACCCGCTTTGGGGTTTTGGTACAGTAACCCATCCCATTCGAATATAATCTGGAACGCGTCGGTAATTCCATATTCCACTTCGAATAAAGTTCCCGCTTTTTTTGTGTTTGAATTTTTTCTAAAGGATGGAAACAAAGTGAATTGAATTTCGTCTTCTTCCTGCGGGTAAACCAGGTTCGATTGAAACATCTCCTGAATAGGCTGAGGAACTTCGTTTTTATTTTCAGGCTCCGCATAAGAAAAAACAGGGAATAATAAAGAAGCTAAAAATAAGAACAGGGGAAATCGTAAAAAAAGCATAAATGAAAAACAGGCTAAAATAGGGAATTAAAATTTTTCAGCAAAATAAATTAACCGTTTTTTTTCGCATAATCAATATTGGGTTCTTTTTTTTAATTTTTAGCCAACCCTATGGAAATGTGGATAAATAACCACAAAAAAAGGTCCCAAAGGAAACCCTTTTAACAATTTGGAAACCCGACCCTGTTTCGCTGTACTCATATTCATAACGATAGCCTGTATGGCTTCACCAATTATTAATATGCCTGAAATGGCTTATTATATTGAATCATATAGGGCATGCAAACCTGCCGGCGTGGATCCCAGAGACTTATTTAAC
>WAIB01000045.1:0-11009 GCA_009873655.1 Nitrospinota bacterium
TAAGAGGGAAAAACCCTCTTGAGCTGGTATTTCAAAAAGAAATTGGAAGCCGCTCGAATGCTCTGAAAGTGGAAGCAGAAATAAAGAAATGGTCGAAGGATAAAAAAGAGTCTCTTGTAAAAAATGAAATTCAACTAACCAACATTCAAGGCTAGTGAAACATTATTTCCCTAGTCTGCATTCCATTCCGTAATAAAATAATAAATAACCGTAAACGCAATCACACCACCCAATCCAACCGCGATCACCATACTCAAACTCATCTGGCGTACTCCTTTTAAATAGTTAAACGCTAAATCAAAAGAATAGAGTTTATCCTTTTCCTCATAATATACCAAGAAGAAGACACGATCCACCCGGTCTAATATAACTTATTGACAAATAAGGAGATATATGGATAATAGCCATATATTTCCTAAAATATAAATAAAGGGTTCTGGGTATTTTCTCCCGATTCAGGGAGAAAAAAGGGATTTTGAGGAACCGAAATAGGAGTCCATCATGTTTGATATCTCAGAAAATGGCAAAGATGCAATGGTTTCGTATTTCAAAAAAGCAATTGGCAACAGGAAGGTCAAGTCCTCTGGGCAACAAAATAACAAAAATGAAATGAACCGCGCGATGAGGAAAAATAAGAATTTAATTTTAGCTCAATCCTTAATTGTAAAATTTTAAAGGAAAAGATCTTTCAGGATAAATTCTTCTTTTCTAAAACTTGTGAATAGAGCGTTTTTAGAACAGATGCCTGCTTCTTCCAATTTCCATATTGGCAATGCAACGTGCTTTGCGCGTTGACCGCCAGGCGTTGACATAAGTCCGGATCTTGAAGTAAAGAAATCACACCCTCGGCCAGTTTGGATTCAGAACGAGGGGGAATGATAATCCCGTTATATCCATCCTTTATGACACTCCCGATTCCGCCCACATCGGTTGTTAAAATGGGTAGCTTGCAGGCCATAGCCTCCAAAAGAATATTAGGAGTCCCCTCCAACAAACTTGGCAATACAAAGATGTCTGCTAAATTAAGCCAGGACGGAATATTTTCTTCACTTTGAAACCCCACCAGGCTCACATGTTTTTCGAGGCCCCGTTTTTCGATATTTGACTCGAGACTATCCCTAAATTCACCTTCGCCGACAATGACAAGTTTAACGGGCCCGTAATCCGCCAAAATTCGAGGTAATGCGGCCAACAGATAATTATGCCCTTTTCTTTCGGAAAGATTTCCCACAGCTAGAATCAAAGGGCAATCCAAAGGCAACTGCAATTCTTTTGGTTGGAATTTGTTTTCTTCCACTTTGAATTTTTCAAGATCAATTCCATTGCGGCAGATATGGATCCGTTCCTTAAAAATTCCTTTTTCAATCAATTGTTCAGCAAAGTGCTCACTTTCACATACAATCGCATCTGCTTTATTAAAAATTCTGCAAAGCAAAGGCCAAAGAACAGGAACTTTTAAAAACAAAATATCTGATCCCCATAAATTTATTACTACTGGAGTGGAATTAAACATTTTCACTGCCATGGCAACCAAACCTGCAAAGGTCCAGTAAGAATGAAATATATGAGTCTCCCCCGAGTTTTTTCGAGCTGCCAGAAAAAAAGAAAACATCAAAAAAGGAAATTGAAAAATGCGGAATATATTATTTTTTATACGGCTGGCAATGCCCGCACCATAGACCAGGCTCTGCATGGATTCCGGGAAAAAATACCGAAAATGTTTAACAATAAATGGATAATGGGCAGGAACTATCTTGGAATCATGGGGTGCTATAACTTTTATTATTACCCCCAAAAGACTCAATTCATTGGCAAATTTACAAACAAATCTACCTGCATTATCTCCCTTAAAACGAGGAAAGGAGGTGGTTAAAACAGTAACTTTTAGATCGGTCTGGTCTGCCATTGAGTTTTCCCGTTCGTTGACATTCTTTTCTAAAGAATATAGCATTGGTGAAAAACCGGCGCATGCTTCCCAAATTTAGGGTTCTTTCTGAATTCAACAAATATTATCGACTAAATTTTCATCTTTTTGCAATCGGCAGTTTTTCCTATAAATTCAAAATTAATGCCTCGCGTTCTGACCATTTACTATAAACATAAGCCGGGTGGTTTTTGTAAAAGGTTAAAAATGAAAATCGAGGCTTACCTTGAACAGGAATGGGAAGTTCATTATATTGCTGTTGAACCCTTTCCCTACACCCACCCGAACTTAATTCCACACATCTTACCAACTCCATTTAAAAATCATGAATCCTTATTATTCTGGGCCTATTTTTTTCTTATGGCCCCCGGCTATGCATTATGGGTAACCAAAATCGAAAAAATCCAATTGTTATCCATATTTTCACTATTGTATGCGGCCTTGAGCGCACCCGCCAGGTGGATAACCGGAATACCCCTGCTTACCTTTATTCGCACCCTTAAAGAAAAAAAGAAATACAGCACTTCGATGATTAATTTTCGGATCGGACGTATCTTAGATAAAATTGGATTCATTGCATCGGATTCATTGGTTGCCAACTCCGAATCGATAAAAAAGGAACTTATCAAGTCCGAACAAACAAACAAGGATATACAGATCCTCTATAATCATATTGAAGAGCAAAGTTTTGACAAACAGGTACAAAGAAAAAAAATAATAAACGAACTCGGACTTCCTGAGAATTCTTTTATTCTTGTCACAACAGGTTTGTTGATTCCAAGAAAAAACCTGCACTGCCTCCTCAAAGCTTTTTCAGCAGTGAAAGAAGACCATTTAGTGTTAATAATTATTGGGGAAGGCCCCTTACTTGTTCCCCTGCAAAACTTTGCGAAGGAACTTATGATAAGAGAAAAATTATTTTTTATTGGCTGGCGCGATAATGTAATGGAAATTTTAGCCGGTTGTGATCTTTTTGTATTTACTTCCTATTTGGAAGGACTTTCAAATTCCATTCTGGATGCAATAGCTTGTGATCTGCCCTGCCTGGTAAGTGATATCTCGGAAAATGTCGAGGCCATTCAAAATCCTGAGCAGCATTTTCCATATGACAACCCCGAGTATCTGAGTGAAAAAATTTCAAGAGCGGTGAAAGACCAGGATTTTTATCTAAATCTTGTTAAAAATACCCAGGAAAATAAAAGGCGGTTTATTTTTGACTGGAAAAACGAAATGGTAAAAAAAGCCGCAAAATTTCTCAAAGATCCCTAGGCACGCAAGCGATTAACATATTTAATCGTCTCCGAGGAAAACCTTCCTGTAACCTGAGGTAAAACCGCTGCCACCTGATCCCATTCTTCTACTTTGCCCAGCTTTTCAATTGCCCGACCAATATTACCCATCCCCGCATTGTAAGCTCCAGCAGCAAAATTCCAGGCCTCATTTTCTGGAATACCCTGCCGGGTATACTTGTCAAAAAGTTTTCTCAGATACCTTGCTGAGGCATCCAAATTGGATTCAGGATGCCAGACCGACCCGATAGAATCATCTTCCTTTAAACTCAGACCCAGTTCTTTTGCCGTGGCCGGCATCAGTTGACCGAGGCCCATCGCACCTCTTGAGCTTTTAGCTTTGGGATCGAAAGAGGACTCCGCCTGAATCAATTTTTGAAACAAGGATTCAGGAACATTATTCTTCGCCGCTACTCGATCAGCCAGTTCGACCAATGAATCTTTACTCGAAAAAATGGAATCGGGCTTAGAATTTCTTGTATCCGTATAGCTTTGCAACACCTGCCGAGGATTCATTGTTTTCTCCGGTGCCGACGTAAATTGAATATTTTTTAAATTCCGCAGGGTTTCAGTAAAGTTCAGCCCATCCAAACTAAAAGAAGAATCAGGCTTCGAGGTACTCCAGGCTTTTATCATATTCAACTGGTGTTTCAAGAGAAGCGAATAAAACTTCTCATTAGGAAAAGGAACTTTTGCAGAGACCGGTGAAGAGCTAAGGGCCGACTGCATTTTTTCAATTAAATTGATATCCAGCATGGGATTCATTTCCGGCAAAATTTTGACATTTTTTGACTCAACTGAAAAAAAGCAATGACCATGCCAAAAAGGAAACCCTGATGACTCATGCCAAACTTTTCAGGAAAGAGAAAAATTTTATATTTGCCTGACCGGGAAATACAAGATCAATAACACGGTGTACCCTTTATTTTATATAGGTTTACACGACACCACCTTCGAAAGCCCTATGTTTAAAATTATTTGCACAGTAAAATTAAGTAGAAAAATATTCAGAAAAACGATTTTTTCAGGATCGGGGAGCCTGGATATTCTTATTGATTTCGGAGATCTTTAATGGACATCCATTCCCTGCGGGTTAATAGCTAAGGAACTGGCTTCCTACAAAAATTATTTGGAACAGGAAAAGATTTTGTAGCGGGGATGCTTCACGATATTGGGAATGAGACGGTGAGCCTTTTTCTTCAACCAGCGTAATTCATTTACAAATTAATCCTTTTCTGGCAGATCACACCAAACCCACAGCCCGTGCCTGTTGATCTGCCAAATAAGAACTGCGTACTAAAGGGCCCGCTTCTACATGAGCCAAACCGAGTGATTCTCCAGTTTTTTTGTATTTTAAAAACCGGTCCGGATGAACAAACTCGACGACTTCAAGATGCCTTGGAGAGGGTCGCAGATACTGGCCAAGAGAGAGAATCTGGCAACCTGAATCCACCAAATCCTTCATGGAACGGATCACCTCCTCCTCCTTTTCTCCCATTCCGAGCATGAGTCCGCTTTTTACAATTAGATTGTCTTTTTTTGCAGCGGTCCTCAGAGTATCTAGAGACCAGGTGTAACGGCATTGGGGACGCACCTTACTTTGCAATGACTCTACCGTTTCCAGATTATGTGCCAGCACATCAGGTTCAGCCTCGCAAATTTGATTCACCAAATCCATATTCCCCTGAAAATCCGGGATTAATGTTTCAATTTTAATTTCCGGGCATTTAATGCGAATTCGTTTAATGGTCTCAACCCAATGCCCTGCACCGCCATCTTTTAAATCGTCCCTATCCACGGAGGTAATCACCGCATAGCGAAGATTTAACTTAGATAGGGTTTCGGCGATTATTTGAGGTTCGGTTGGGTTAGGGGCATTTAGATTCCCGGTAGCAACATCGCAAAATTGACAGGCACGGCTGCAGCTGTCTCCAAGAATCATAAATGTCAGGGTTCCCGCATCCCAGCATTTTCCAATATTCGGGCAGGAAGCCGACTCACAAACCGTATTCAAGTTGTATTTTTGAACCAGAGATTTGAGTTTAAAAAATTCCTTGTTCTTCGGAAGAGGCGTCTTTAACCATTCCGGCAAACGCTGTGTTTTTTTTAAAATACGGGTCATAATTTCAAGAAAATGGATAACCGGGTTTGTAGTATAATTAGAATAATGAGATTAAGGAAGGCTCTCTTCCCCCCTCAACTTACCAAAAGGTTAGATTTGTAAAAGGTCTTTCTGACTCCATGTTTTTCAAAACAATAGACAGGTATATTTTTAAAGAACTGCTCAAAATCTTCATTATAAGCACGGGTGCTTTAACAGCCGTTCTTTATTTGGACAAATTTTTGTTCATGGCAGAAATGATCATAAATAGAGGAGTCTCATCCTGGGAATTGCTAATGATGATGACCTATATTTCACCCGCATTCCTGGCCTTGACCATTCCCATGAGCGTTCTCTTCGCATCTGTCATTTCTTTCAACCAGTTTTCAGCCAGTAATGAATGGATAGCCATGAAAGCCTGCAACTGGAGTTTTTTAGAGTTAATGAAACCCGTCGCCTGCTTTGGGTTGATGGCCTATCTGCTAGCAAATATCATTATGTTTTGGGCGCTGCCCTGGGGAAACCAATCCTACAAAATCTTAATATACGATATTATAAAAAACCGGGCAAATGTCGAAATAAAACCCAATATATTTAATAAAGATTTTAAGGATTTGATTCTTCTGGTCAAAGAGCGCAAACAAAATTCTTTGCTAAAGGGGGTTTTCATAGCCGATACCACTGTCCCGGATTCTCCACAGATTATCACCTCGAAAGAAGGAGTTATCTATTCAAACCCGAAAACCCTGAAAATCCAGTTAAAGTTAAATAACGGAACCATTCATGAACTGAGTAATAAGCGTGGTAACTATCAAACCCTGAATTTTGACCGATATGACATCACGTTGAGCTTGCCGGGAACAGAGAAAGTGGAACAAACAAAAATTGGAAAAAAAGCATTGGTGGGAAACAAAGAACTTTCTCTGGAAAAAATAAAAGAGCGAATAGTTGAACTTAAAAGCAAGGGCCTTCCAACGGCTGGTGCAGAGGTTGAAATCAGCAAAAAATTCTCCCTGCCCTTTACCTGCTTGCTATTTGCCTTTTTTGGTGCTCCACTAGGTATTAAATCCAGCCGTTCGGGAAAATCCGGGAGTTTCGGGATTACCGTAGCGGTTATCCTGATCTATTATATCCTTTTGATAATGACGCAAAATCTGGGTCGAATTGGAGAAATTCATTCCTACACATCCGTATGGATCCCCAATATGATCCTCTTTGTCCTGGTGGTTTATTCCAGTTACAAAATGCAAAAAGAAATTCCTTTTAAAGCTATGGAAAAGTTAAAGGATCTATTTATTACTTTCTATGAAATTTTTAAAACTTTCTTTAAAAAAAATACCAGTTCAAAAATTTCCGCAAGAAAATCCAATACCCAAGCGCCGTCGCTTGACGCAATATCAGAATTGCGAAAAGACGCGGCAAATGGAAAATAGTTTTAAAACGAATATCCTGACTGGAGAACTAAAGTGAAAATTGCAGAAGAAATCATGACCCGAGAGGTAGTAACCGTTAACAAAAACCTGCCCATTAAAAAATTATCAAAAATCTTTATTGAACACAGGTTCAACGGTGTTCCTGTTGTAGATGACGAAGACAACGTCATTGGAATTGTTACCCAGGGAGATTTAATTGAGCAAAATAAAAATCTGCATATTCCCACTGTCATCGCATTATTTGATGCGGTTTTATTTCTGGAAAGCGAAAAGAAATTTGAATCCGATGTAAAAAAACTAACGGGCACCACGGTTGAAGATATTTACCACAAACACGCTATCTCAGTAGGTCCTAAAACCAACATCAACGAAATCACAACCTTGATGGCGGAAAAGGATATTCATACCCTCCCCGTCCTGGATGAGGGCAGGCTTGTCGGGGTAATCGGAAAACGGGATGTCATTAGGGCTATGGCCTGATTCAGCCTAAACCATCCCCCTTATGATTGCTTTTTTGAAATTGTAGCGAAGAGGAGATGAAATCCCTGAACAGGGGATGAGGTCTCATGGGTGAGGATTTAAACTCAGGGTGAAATTGACCGGCCAGAAACCAGGGGTGATCCTCCAATTCAATTATTTCAACAAGGTTCCCATTCGGGGATAAACCGCTGATTTTAAGCCCTGCTTCTTCCATCTGGATGCGGTACATATTATTAAACTCGTATCTATGGCGGTGTCTTTCCTCTATTTCTCTTTTTCCATAGGCTTTATAGGCATTTGATTTCTTTCTCAATTGGCAAGGGTATTCCCCCAACCGCATCGTGCCCCCCTTATCTCCGTCTGCAGTTTGATCCGGTAATAGATCAATAACCAGATAGGGAGAGGTTGTTGAGAACTCAGAACTGTTCGCATTTTTAAGGTTGGCAACGTGACGAGCAAACTCGATCGCGGCACAATGCATGCCCAGGCAAATCCCAAAATAGGGAACTTTATTTTCACGGGCAAACCGGACTGCATTTATTTTTCCTTCTATGCCCCTGTCCCCGAATCCACCCGGGACAAGGACTCCATCACAGGCGGCCAGTTGCTTCAGCCCGTTTTCCCTTTCCAGTTCTTCAGCATCGACCCAATTGAACTTAACCCTGACATTATTTCCAATCCCCCCGTGTATTAAAGCTTCCGTCAGGCTTTTATAGGATTCCTTCAGGTCCACATATTTTCCTACAATGCCAATTTTTACTTCGCCTTCCGGTTTCTTCAGGATTTTATTTATTTCTTCCCATCGGGCAAGATCGGGTTTTTCTGTTTTCATGCCCAGTTTTTCCAGAATTATTTCCCCCAATCCTTCCTTCTCAAGGCTCAGCGGAACTTCATAAATGGAGTTTACATCCATAGCGGTGATAACAGAATTGGTATCCACACTGCAAAACAGTGCGATTTTTTCTTTCATGGATTTGGACAATTTCTTCTCAGTTCTGCAAAGCAACACATCAGGTTGAATACCAATCTCCCTGAGTTTTTGCACACTGTGCTGGGTGGGTTTGGTTTTTAATTCATCAGAAGTCTTTATATAGGGAACCAGGGTCAAATGAACGTACAAGACATCTTTTGGTTTAACATCGAACCTGAACTGACGAATGGCTTCTAAAAAGGGAAGGCTTTCGATGTCCCCTACCGTTCCCCCAATTTCACAAATGACGACATCAACTCCTTCACCCACATTCTGTATATGTCGTTTTATCTCATCTGTAATATGGGGAATGACTTGAACCGTTGCTCCCAGATATTCACCCCTTCGTTCTTTTTGAATCACATTGTGATAAATTTTCCCCGCCGTTACATTATTGGCTCGACGCATTTTTGCATGGGTAAACCGTTCGTAATGCCCCAGGTCAAGATCTGTTTCCGCGCCATCATCGGTAACATAAACTTCCCCATGTTGGAACGGATTCATGGTTCCCGGATCAACATTTATATAGGGATCGAGTTTTAAAATAGTTATTTTGAGACCTGAGCATTCAAGGAGGCTCCCTATGGAAGAGGCGGCAATTCCTTTCCCCAATGAGGAAAGTACACCCCCGGTTACAAATATATATTTTATTTTCTTCGTATTTTTCTTTTTATTCACTTACGTACCTCTAGGGCTCAAATTTCAGGGGAAGTGGCTAATTGTTTTTCTATTAGTTCAATATCTGCTTCAGAATCTACACCTATAGAGTCGTATTTGGTTTCAACCACTTTAATTTGAAACCCGTTTTCTAAAATTCTCAATTGTTCCAGTTTCTCAATTTTTTCAAGTGGGGATACAGGCAAGGTAGAATATTCCATCAGAAACCGTTTTCGGTAGGCATAAAGCCCAATATGTTTAAACCAAAGAGGTAAAGACAAGTTAGACCCGGGTGCCATTTTTTCTGACCACGAATCTCGATCCCATGGAATGGGAGCTTTTGAAAAATACAATGCTGAGTCAAATTTATCAACCACTACTTTGGTAATATTTTTATTCAACAAATCATCCGTATCGCGAATTAATATTCTCAGGCTTGCTACTGATAATGACGGGTCATCTACCAGGGGCCTGACCACCCGGTCTATATTCTGAGGGGGTATCAAGGGTTCATCACCCTGAACATTTACGACGATATCGCATTCCCTGTCCCGGGCAACCTCGGCAATTCGGTCCGTGCCCGATTGGTGATCGGCAGAGGTCATGATTGCCCTGCCTCCTGTATCCCTGACAAAGTCAAGAATTCGGGAATCGTCTGTGGCTACAATTACTTCGGAAACACACTTTGCCTTATTAGCCTGCTCAACCACCCTTTGAATCATAGGTACACCGGCAATTTTTGCCAGCGGCTTTCCTGGAAACCGGGATGAAGCCCAACGTGCAGGAATTATCACCAAAACCCTGGGCTCAGTAGGCATGCCGATTTATCAACCCCTTCCAAATGGTTAAAAATATAATTTTAATATCGAACAACAAAGACCAGTGTTTAATGTAATAAAGGTCAAACTCAATCCTCTTTTCCAAAGAGGTGTTTCCCCGCCATCCATTCACCTGCGCCCATCCCGTTAAACCCGCTTTCATTTTCAGCCGGAGCATATAAAACGGAATGGATTTTTTAAACTCTTCTACAAATACCGGCCTTTCGGGGCGGGGTCCCACAAGGCTCATCTGTCCCATGAATACATTGAATAACTGGGGTAACTCATCCAGGCTCGTGCTCCGCAAAAATGATCCCACAGGAGTTCTGCGGTCGTCATCTTCTTTCGCCCAGACAGGTCCTGTTTGTTTTTCTGCCTCGATTTTCATCGACCGGAACTTATACATCGTGAAAACATCCCTATCCAATCCCATTCGTTCCTGCTTATATAATAAGGGCCCTCGGGATCCCAGTTTGACGGCAACAGCTATTAATACCATCAGGGGAAAGGTTATAAGAATTGCCAGCCCTGAAAGAACAATATCAGAAGCCCTTTTCAAAACCGTATTCCAGCCATAAAGCGGCGATTCGGTTAAGTTGATCACAGGCATTCCATCCAATTCTTCAATTCCTGACTGCAAGTCCACATAGCGCAACAGATCGGGAACAAGCTTTATATCGACCGTTTCCTCTTTCAGACTGTTCAAAATTTTCTCTAATCTTTCATGGGCATTTAAAGGGAGCGCGATAAAAAGTTGACTCACATCATTTTCTTTAATGACACGATTCAAATCTTCATATAAACCCAGCACCTTGGAACCTTCCAGAGTTGAACCTACTTTTTCCGGATCATGAGATAAATACCCGATCACCGAGAACCCTATTTCCGGATAAAGGTTGAGCTTTTGTACCACTCTTTGCCCTAATTCCCCGGCCCCGACCACTAAAACTTTGCGCAAGTTCATTCCACGACCCTGCATTTCCCTTACCAGATACCGCACCAGTCTCTGGGAGATGAATAAAAATATATTGGCAAAAATCCAAAAATAAACGGCCATAATCCGTGAAAAGGAAAGCTCCCTGTAAAAAAAGGTTCCAGCGGTTAGTATAAGGACAGAAAAGGACGTCAGTTTCAGGATGGAAAAATATTCACTGGTGGGGGAGTTCCTGCTTATGGGCTTGCCATGCCCCAGGATCCTGCTATTTACATAAAAAAACAGCCAAATGGGCAAAACACAAAATAGAAAAACACATTATAAACAAACTACCAATAGTCAACAAAGTTTATAACTTCGGGAAAGAAATAAGCGATAGCTTTATAACAGACATAAAAAATGA
>WAIB01000045.1:11019-15668 GCA_009873655.1 Nitrospinota bacterium
TAAAGATAAATATTTTCAGAAGAGGTGCTACCCGCCTCTGAAAAAAGCTCTAGTTTAAACCTGACAAAATAGGCCAGCAGCCATGCAAAGGCAACGGCAAAACTGTTGAAAAAAAATATTGCCGTTGAATAAACCTGACTATGTTTTCTTACCAATGCCATTGCTAAATTTTATTGAAATTTACCAGCAAAAAATACCTAGAGGAAATAACCAGGACCGAGTTGCTCTGAACCTTCTGGAGCCCTCAGAAAGAGAAACGGAATATAGCCAGGGGACAAGTACCAAAGAAACAGACGCAAATCAGTCTGCCGGCCACAACTGTAATGGAAGGAGAATAACCCAATTTAGGGTTGGCTTCAACCGCTAAGTATGGATAGGAATATATTAAAAACGCCTATTGAATCTGGTTTAACTGGGCCAGTATCTTGCCCCTTACCTCCGCGGTGGGATTCCTTTTCAAGGCACCCTCAAGCACTTCGATGGCCCTGCTGGTTTCTCCTTTTTTGGAATAACTCACTCCAAGCATGTAGCGTGAATCATGCACCTTGTTACCGCGCGGGTATTTGTTTAAAACAGTCTCAAATTGCAGGATGGCATCATCGTACATTTCAAGTGCCAAATAATTGCTGCCTATCCAAAATGCAATATTGTCCTTCAACTGGTTGGGAGGATCGCTGAGAGCCAGGTTCTGAAACAACAAAATGGACTCATCATAATTTCTACTGCGGTAAGCAGCTAACGCCCGGTCATATTCGGGCGGGGTTTTCATTTTTGAACGACGCTTTCCGGACCGATGCATTCTGGGCGAAGCGGATTTCTGCCTCTTTATCCGGGCAATTTCTTCATTCAACCGGGCCATCTGCGCCTTGAGATCTTCAACCTCCGGCTCAAGAAAATCCGCTGAGTCCGTAGCAGAGGAAACTCCGCCTTCGATGCGTTCGGTGGCGGCATCGATTTTGGGCTCCAAGGTACTGAGCATTTCTTCCAGTTCCCTCACCTTGCTGATTAGAGCCTCTTGCTGGTTTTGCAGACTTTCCACATCTCCTTTCAGCTCTCCCCGATCTGTATCCTGATCGACACTGGCGAAGCCATCCGGGTCTTCGTCTCCAAAATCATCTCCTTCCATGCGATCCGAATCGGACATAGAATCATCTTCCGCAAAAAAGTCGTCCTCGACACTTCTTTCACGACGGGCCTTTCTTCCTCGCCCTCGCCTTGGAGATTCATCAACAAATTCGTCATCTTCAAAAGGAAAGTCCTCTTCAAACGCAAGATCGTCTTCCTCGTCCCCTATCCAGGGCAAATAACTACAACCGCCAATAAAAAAAGGAAATGATAAGAATATTACCAGTACAAGGCGTGATAACAGGGTGACCGGTGGCATGATTTTCTCCATACAAATACGGTGGGGGAAGTGCTATCCCTTAATAATCAATGGATTATATTGGACTGTCAGAATTTTGTCAATACTATAATCCAAAATCCGGCAGCCCTAAATTTAGTTTATTTATCGAATAAATGGAGGGATTCCATTAGTTTTCACCTGACAAAATCGCTGTTTTATTAAGGCTAACCGATTTGACCAGGGCTTCTGTCACGAAATCCAGTTCCGACCGGGTGGTGTTAAAGCCCAGGCTGAAACGGATGGAGCTATTGATTTTATCTTCCTCTATTCCCATAGCCTGGAGGACATGAGACGGCAAACCGGTTCCGGAACTACAGGCAGACCCCGTAGAAACCGCCACCCCTTCCATATCCAGAGCAATCAACAGGGTATCGCCTTCTACCCCATCGAAGCCCAGGTTTAACGTATTTGGCAGCCGGTGCTCCCCGTCCCCAAAAAGCTCTGTACCTGGAATCAATTCCAGGATTTGTTTTTGAAAATAATCCCTCAGCTCGGCTAATTTGCCGGCTTTTACTGTGCGCTCTGCCGCCAGCTCGCAGGCTTTCCCAAAACCCATAATTCCGGCGACATTCTCTGTTCCTCCCCTTCTCTTCTTTTCCTGACTTCCGCCACAAACCGGTGAGTATAGGGCCGGCGTCCCTTTCCTGATATAAAGGGCCCCTACCCCTTTGGGCCCATTAAATTTATGTGCTGAAATGGATAACATATCCACCGGAAACGCCTTCACATCGAAGGGAATCTTTGCCGCACTTTGGACCGCATCGGTATGAAACAGAATACCTCTGTTCCTCGCAATTTCACTGACACCCTGGATATCCTGCAAAACACCTGTTTCGCTGTTCGCATGCTGGAGTGATATTAAAGAAGTCGACTCTGTTATTTGAGATTCCAGTTCGCTAATGTCAATCCGGCCTTTTCGATCTACATTGAGATAGTGAACCTCTATGCCCTGTTTTTCTAATTGTCGGCAGGGATTGATTATCGAAGGATGCTCCGTTTTACTGGTTATTATTTTTCCACCTTTATTAAGGGCTACACCCAACAGGGCCAGGTTATTCGCCTCGGTTCCTCCACTTGTAAAAATAATCTCAGAAGAATGGGCACCTAACAGGCTGGCGACTTTTTCGCGGGCTTCATCGAGCTGGACCCGGGCGGTACGGCCAAAAGAATGGACACTGGAAGGGTTTCCGTAGTTTTCGCGAAGCGCGGGCAACATGGCCTCCAACACTTCAGGGTGAACGGGAGTGGTCGCGTTATGATCTAAATAAATCTTTTCCATAAGGATTTTTTAATGCGGAGTAAAAATTATTTTCTTTCAGAATAATACAACAGGAGAAAAACAGGGATTTTAACCGATGATCTTCTTTCTAGGGACTTCATCAACAGGAGAGGAATCCGGCAGGGCAATGCCATTTTCATGTAAGGTTTCTTTAAGCTGGCGGATTTCTTTTTCCATTTCCGGCAACCGGTCCAACATGCATTCGATCGCCCTTGCCACCGGGTCTGGAAAAGACTCGGGGCCTTCTTCATCTTCCATTTCAGAGGATATGCCTGAGAAAACCACCCTCCCGGGAACCCCTATCACGGTAGAGTATTCCGGCACATCCTGCAAAACCACCGAACCCGAACCGATTTTGGTATTACAACCAATTTTGATGGGGCCAAGAACCTTTGCTCCGGCGCCTATTACCACATCATCAGAGATCGTGGGATGGCGTTTGCCTTTTTTAGTGGCCAGTCCCCCCAGGGTCACTCCCTGGTAAACAAATACGTTATCTCCAATTTCGGATGTCTCGCCAATGACCACCCCCATGCCATGATCGATAAAAAACCGCTTACCAATAATAGCCGCGGGATGAATTTCAATTCCGGTAACCCACCGGGCAAACTGCGATAAGCCCCTGGCAATAAACTTGAATCCCATTCCCCAAAGCCAGTGGGTCAACCGGTACGCGATCAGAGAATGGACGCCGGGGTAAAGAAAAAGGACTTCCATCGCATTTCGGGCGGCGGGATCCTTTTCCAAAGCAACCGCTATATCTTCCTGTATTTGTCGAAGAAGCATAACCGATACGTATTAACCTGTTGTTAAACTTTATATTATAGCGCAGAACAGCGGATACGCAATGCCTGGAAACGCATTAATTGGAGGAACTTATTTTAATGACTGGGGGGGGATAAAACGCTGGAAGTTACCTGTACATGAGGGAAACCAGCTGGACCCGGGCATTTACCCGGAACTTGGAGTAGATACTTTTCAAATGGTCTCTTACCGTGTAGTGGCTTAAATTTATTTTCCTGGCGATTTCCTTATCGGTCAAACCCTCACAAACCAACCGGGCCACGTCTGCCTCCCGATCCGTCAGACCGGCTTCCTGCATAAGATAACTCATTTGCTTTTCAAGTTTATCATTGCCGCTTAACAGGACATCTTTCTCGCTTTTGGTCTTTTCAAACATTTTCAGGTTTTCGCGCGCCCGCTCTGAAAGCGTTTTCATTATTGCAATCAAAGTATCCGGAAAAGAGGAAAGCTTGGCATGGAACAAATCGTGGGTTATTTCCAATAGATTGCAATCTCCTGAAGCAACTACCTTTGCCGATCGGGATTTGGATTCAATCAGGTCCATTTCCCCAATATATTCTCCCGTATTACGAACCGCGATCTTCGCTCACTGTTTGATCACAATCAATCTGCCTGACAGGATTACAAACATGGAACTGCCCTCTTCCCCATCTTCGAACAACACCTCCCCATCTTCCAAGCCCATTAGAAGACAATCGTTGACGACTGTTTCCAGCACATCCTCTGGAAGGTTTTTCAGGAAGTCGACGTTCTTCAACTGTTCTAAATTTTCAACAGTACCTTTTGCAAAATTTTCAGACATCGAAGCTTACCTGTTTTTATTGAAACAAACCCATTTTGATATATTTTTTTTGCCCCATATAAATTATAGTTTTTACCCAAAAAAAACGGAAGTCCCTCGACCCTAAGGTATAAAAAAGATTATTGATTTTTAAAGGGTTAATGAAATTTCTGTAACAAAACATTAACATTTGAAATCAGCCCAAAAACTCCAACGTTTTCAACAATCGAATATTTTCATAAAAATTTAAGAGGAAAACTGGGATGGAGTATTCAACCTGATCAAGAAATAGTTTTCTTACAATATCAAAGAAAATTTGTAGTACAACTTAGTGTAGGAATTTTTGCATTTTAAACGTTCTCAATCGATGACAATTTTTG
>WAIB01000046.1 GCA_009873655.1 Nitrospinota bacterium
GCGTCAAAGTCATAAACGCGCTGGGCGTTTGTCCTGTTAGAAGGACTATCAAAGTTATGAGAATAGGACGAGGTTACAAAACCATGCACCTCTATATTTTTTATCAACTCAAGAGCGGATTCAGCGGATGCTGTGCCTGCTAATCCAAAAATAATGTAAATTTAAATGGGAGATCAATTATCAATAATATGTAATAGGGCCAATTTCAGTGGCCTTTCAATGAGTCTGGATTTCAATTCCTGTACCAAGTCCATCTTTTACTGAAAAAATCCTTTCATTGGATTTTAATTTCATTAAAAACAATAAGTTAGGTGGATATTTTTTTGGAATGAGGTAGAATAATAAGCTAAGAGGTTAACTCTTGTTGCTTGGTTAAAAAGCAAAAGTCCTTATTTTTTGCAACAAAATGCATCAAAAATTTTTGTTTTTTATATTTTATTTTTGAGAGTGAGAGGGCAACCAGGTTATTTTTTCGTCAAATTTATGACCGGTTGGGAGAAACTTTCCCTTATTTTGTTTGCCTCAGCTCCAGGGATAAGTAAGACAAGGCATTTAAATCCAATGAGTTACCCGTTTTCTGTCACGATTTAACCTGTTTGGCATATAAATTGCTCAAAGATTGGAAAAAAAGATAAATTAAGTCCCTGATTTTTAGTGTTTAATTGAATTTTCATTGATAGAGCAGGGCGGGAGAAAGATTTATGGCTGAAGAAGAGGATATATTAGAGGAATTAGAGGCGGAGGAGACATCCGGCGGTAAAAAAGGCAAGGGAATGATCATTGGAATCATTGTCGGTTTGCTTGTACTTGGCGGAGGGGGATATTATGCCTATATTACCTTTTTCCAGGAAAAACCCGTTGAGGAAGCTCCGGCTGAAGGCGAGGAAGTCAAAAAAGAAAAGGTCGAGGAAGATGTCAATTTAGGAGTCATGTTTCCCCTGGATCCCTTTATTGTAAATCTTGCGGGGAGCGAAGGTAAGAGGTTCCTGAAAGTGACTATTTCGCTGGAATTGAGTACTCCTGAGGTTCATGCAGAATTGAAAGAGAATATTCAGAAAGTCACTGACTCAATTCTTGTGTTATTGAGCAGTAAATCTTTTGAGGATGTTTATTCAGTACAGGGAAAATTTAAACTTAAAGATGAAGTCACAACACGGGTCAACCGCTTTTTAGTGGTCGGGCACGTGAAAGACGCATATTTTACAGAGTTTATTATTCAATAAAGATAATTAACTGGCTATTTTTGAAACAAGGCAAGAGATATGAGTGAAGTATTATCCCAGGGAGAAGTTGATGCGCTCCTGCGCGGGGTCGGAGATGGCGAGGTCGAAACCGAAACAGATGAAGCCCCGGAGAATGAGACGGGTGTTGTCCCTTATGACCTGACCAGCCAGGAAAAAATTATCCGGGGTCGCTTGCCCACTCTGGATATCATCAATCAGATGTTTTCCAGGTTGTTTCGGAATACCTTTTCCACCTTGATGCGAAAATCGGTCGATGTCAGTACCGTATCAACAGATACCATCAAGTTTGGTGATTTCCTGCGTTCCTTGCCTGTTCCTTCCAGTTTGCATATTTTCCGCATGGAACCGTTGCGCGGCCATGGACTGATGGTGGTGGAAAGTAAGCTGGTTTTTGCGGTAGTCGATACTTTTTTCGGAGGGTCTGGCACCAAAGAAGCGAAGATAACAGGTCGGGACTTTAGCTCTATAGAAATCAGGATGACGAAAAGTGTGGTATTGAGTGCTTTGCAAGATCTGGAAAAAGCCTGGCGTCCGGTACATACGGTAACGACCAATTTTGTTCGTTCCGAGGTGAACCCGCAGTTTGCAGCTATTGTGCCCCCGACCGATATCGTTCTGGTTATCCTTTTTGAAATTGAAATGGAAAGCATTTCCGGTACTCTGACGATCTGTCTCCCTTATGCGGCCATTGAGCCGATTATTCCTAAACTCAAAGCTTCATTCCAGTCTGAAGAGATGGAGGTTGACCAGGTTTGGGTCCGTAGATTGCGTACAGAATTGTTGGCCACAGAAATAGAATTAGTTGCCGAGCTTGGAACGACGGTAGTGACACCGCAGGATTTAATGAATTACAAAGTAGGCGATACCATCATGTTGGGAAATGATGTATCAGATCCATTGCTGTTGAAGGTAGAGCAGATTCCTAAATTCAAGGGATTCCCAGGTGTGTCGCGTGGGAACAAGGCTATTCAGTTAACAGAAACCATAGAAAGGGAAGGATAAAATTATGGAAGATGAAGCTGCAAAAGAAGATTTTGATGCTTTAGATGACATTGGCGATATTGATGCAACCGGAGAAGGTGGTGAAGAAATGGAGGAGGAAGGTGCGACTCCGGTCGCAAGTGGTGGGACCAAAAGCCTTGACCTCATTCTGGATATTCCCCTTACGGTCGCTGTTGAACTGGGCCGAAATAAAATGTTGATCAATGACCTTTTGCAATTGGGTCAGGGTTCGGTTATCGAATTAACCAAGTTGGTGGGTGAACCCCTGGAAGTCCTAGTAAACCAGAAGCTGGTAGCCAGAGGCGAAGTGGTTGTCGTAAATGAAAAGTTTGGTGTCAGGCTTACCGACATTGTTTCTCCCATGGAGCGTGTTCAATCCCTCGCATAAACCTCCCCGGTTTATGCGAGAATTTGCCTGCCTGATGCGGATTCCAAATTCCCTCCAGGATATCCGCCGCTGTTTTTCTAATTCAATTTTCCTTTAAGAAATTCAAAAAAGTTTCAGAATATTCCGTTTAGGTACGGCCTTTGCAATCTCATTAAATTAAAGCAAAAGTGTCAGTTTTTTTGACGTAATCAAAACAAGCAAAGGTGCAACCATGAAAAGATTTTCTAAAACCCTGGCTTTTCTTCATATCATTTTGTTCGCATGGGTCAATCTGGCAGGTGCGAGCAGCGAGACTAAAACAAATGCGGCAAAAGGAAAATGGGAATCCTTGAATGGTTTGGAAAAGGTACACTCTCATTTAATGAGTAACGGGCATATCGTCCGCCTGGAATTTAAAAAACCCGTTTCTGACTGGATAGAACCTGTTTTTTATGAAAAATCCGTTCAAATCGATTTTCCGGGAGCTTTTGTTACACCTTCTAAGAAAAGTTTTTCCGCAGAAAGTTCTGCTATTTCCAAAGTTTCAGCAAGTCAATTTGATGGTGAAACCCTTCGAGTTCGTTTTCAAATAAAGCCGGGAGCAACGGGCATTGAAGACCGGTTCAAACTGGTTTCGCAAGGCCGGTTTATAGTGGTTCGATTCGATACATCTGAAGCCCCTCCAATCGTATCCGCAAAAGTTTTGCCGGTAAAAAAACAAAATAAGAAACTTGAAATAATGGATGATGATCAATTGTCGCAGTTTCTTTCCCGGGCGTCTCAAAAAATGAAGATCAAGGAAAAAGAAATTATTGCGAAAACAGAAGCCAATGCCTCCTCGGCAAAAATGAAGGAAAAGGAACCCGAAGAAACCGAGATCAAGGTTAAGCGGGCTGGAATAGGAGTGGTTCCTATCGTTGACCAAATAAAGAAAGCGGCATTGGCCGATCCCGGGAAAGATAAAAAGGATCAAAAAAAACCGGAAACAAAAATAACAACAAAAGAGAATACAGGATTTTCTTTAAAGGATTCACGGCCCACCGGAAAACCTATGGAAATTATTCCATCAGGCATGAAGATGATTTCAATGTTTGCGCTGGTATTGGGCCTGATGTTCCTGACATTTTTTGGTTTTAAAAAGTATGTTTTGAAAAACACCGCCTTTGGAGGTGGAAACAAATTAGTCAATGTTTTGGGGACATGGTTTCTGGGACCGAAAAAAAATATTGCTTTGGTCGAAGTGGCAGGTGAAGTTCTCGTGCTGGGTATTTCCAATGAGAACATAACGCTTTTAAGCAGTGTTACGAGTGAAGAAAAGATCGAGGAAATAAAAAATGCAGGCGGTAAAGGGAATAACAGGGTGGGTTTAAATGCGGATCGCTCTGAATCGGGAAGTGATAGAGCAAGGTCCGTTGCATCTCAGGCCGCAGGACAGTTTTCCAGCTACTTGAGTAAATTTTCAAAACCCCCAAAAGCCCAGGAGCAGGTGGTTGAGGATACTAAAGAACAGATCCTGCAAAAAATTGGAAAGTTGAAAACGGCAAGAGCATGAAAAGGAAATTTTTCTTTCCAGTATTGATCCTGGTAGCCACTTTTGTTTGGGGTGGAATGGTCTCTTCCTCTGAAGCCCTTTCCCTCCCTTCCATTCAATTGGGTGTGGATGATGTAGAAGAACCTGAAAAGGTATCCAGCGCGTTACAGATTCTGTTTCTTCTCACCATTCTCACTTTGGCCCCTTCAATACTTATTTTGACCACTTCATTTGCCCGGATCGTTATCGTTCTTTCATTTCTTCGTCAGGCGATGGGAACTCAGCAGACACCTCCCACCCAGATTCTAATTGGTTTGGGGTTGTTTCTGACACTTTTTGTTATGGGGCCCACCTGGACCGAAATCAACGATAAAGCATTGCAGCCTTATTTAAACGAAGAAATTTCACAAACGGATGCTCTGAAGAAAGCGGAAATGCCCCTCAAGTCTTTTATGTTGCGGCAAACGCGTGAAAAGGATTTGGCTCTGTTCATAGATATATCCGGTGAAAAACCTGCAACCAACGAAGAAATAGATATTCGATCGATCATTCCCGCTTTTATTATCAGCGAGCTCAAAACAGCATTTCAGATTGGATTTCTGATTTACATTCCTTTTTTGATTCTGGATATGGTGGTAGCGAGTATTCTCCTGTCAATGGGTATGATGATGCTGCCTCCCGTTTTAATTTCACTTCCATTCAAATTGATGCTGTTCGTCATGGTGGACGGTTGGTATTTGACAGTGGGATCATTAATGAGAAGTTTTGGAGGATAACAAGGTCATGACCCAGGCATTTATTATAGATTTTGCAATGGACAGCATAAAGACTACCTTGCTTTTATCCGCTCCAATGCTGGGTTTTGGGCTGATAACGGGTCTGGCCGTTTCTATTTTTCAGGCGGTGACTTCCATCCAGGAAATTACCTTGACCTTTATACCCAAAATCCTGGCCGTCTTTCTTGCCATTCTGCTCTTCTTTCCCTGGTTGATGCAGTTGATGATCACATTCACATCAAATATATTTACTAACTTTCCCGAGTTTATCCAGTAATGGATATTTTAAATCTCAACTGGGCTGAATTTGAAAGATTTCTTTTCGTATTCTTCCGGGTTGGGGCGATGATCATTTTTGTTCCCATCCTTGGCAGCCGGCAAATTCCCAGCATCATGAAAATCGGGCTGATGCTTTTCCTTTCCATGATCATCTTTCCCTTGGTTCAGGACAGGCCCATGCCGGAACCGAAAGGCCTGTTTGAATTGAGCAAATTCCTGATGGCGGATGTCACGATTGGATTGGGTATTGCTTATATTTCCCGCCTGATTTTCACAGCCGTGCAGGTAGCCGGGACGATCGTGGATTTTCAAATGGGATTCGGGGTGGTAAACGTAATCGATCCGCAAACAGAAACTCAGGTTTCGGTGACAGCGCAATTGCAAAACATTCTTGCTATCCTGATTTTTTTAGCCATTGATGCTCATCACTACATCATTCAAGCCATTGTAGAAAGTTTTTTCGTAATAAATCCATTTGAGATCAATTTTGCCAGCATTACCCCGGAATATGTGCTTCACCTCTTTACCGCAACTTTTACCATCGCAGTAAAAATTGCAGCCCCTATTATGGCTATCCTGTTTTTTTTGAGTGTCGGGCTGGGTCTGGTTGCGAGAACGGTTCCGCAGATGAATGTTTTCATTGTGGGTTTCCCGTTGCAAATTGGAGTTGGACTTCTGATGGTGGGTCTGTCGATTTCCTTTTTTACGATCCTGGTCGAAAATGAAATGCACGCGATGCCTGTAAAGTTTATGGGATTCATGAGAGGACTTTAACTTTGAAATGCGGTTTGTTGCTTAAGCTTGAAACTGAATAGAAGGAAAATTTTATAGCCGGTCACCATTGACGGCAATGAAAAGTTGAGAGGGCGCGATGGCGGAAGACAATAAAGACCAAAAAACTGAGGAACCCTCATCCAAACGGATCACGGATACTGAAGAGAAGGGTAACTTTGCCCACAGCAGGGAAATCAATTCCTCCTTTATTCTTTTGGCGGCTTTATCTGGATTTATGATCACGGGCGAACAAAGCACCAGAAACGTGATGGAATCCTGGCATGTCATGATTACGGAAGCAGGTGCCCTTCAGCTTTCAACGGATGAACTTTTTAAAGTAACGGTCAATACTATGAAATCATTTGTGAAAATCATAGGACCGTTTCTTTTGCTGATAATGTTCGCAGGTGTCGCTTCGAATATGGTTCAAATCGGGGGACTTCGTTTTTCCGGCCACCCCCTGATCCCGAAGTTCAGCAAATTGAATCCATTAAAAGGGTTTGGCCGAATCTTTTCCAAAAACTCCCTGATGGAGTTGTTCAAGTCCTTGTTCAAGGTTTCTATCATCTCCCTGGTTTCTTATTTTACGATTAAATCCCATTGGAACGAAATTCCACCCTTAATGGGATTGGGGGTGGGGGAGATATTGTCTTTTATGGGGCGTGTGGCTTTGGAAATCATTTTTGAAGTATTAGTGATAATGATTTTTCTTTCGCTCATTGATTTTGCGTTCCAGAAATTTACTTATAAAGAAAACCTGCGTATGACCAAGCAGGAAGTCAAGGAAGAGAGAAAGGAAACGGACGGAAACCCGCAGATCAAACAGCGCATCCGGACCGTGCAGATGGAAATGGCTAGAAAGAGGATGATGACCGCGGTTCCCGAAGCGGATGTTATTGTCACCAACCCGACCCATATTTCTGTAGCGATAAAATACGATGCCATGACCCACCCGGCTCCCATTGTAGTCGCAAAAGGTTCCGGGGATATCGCGATGAAAATTCGTGAAATCGCAAAAGAACACGGTGTCCCCATTGTCGAAGACAAACCCCTGGCCCGGGTTTTGAACAAAACCGTGGAAATTGGGCAACAGATTCCAGATAATCTCTTCAAAGCGGTGGCGGAGATCCTGGCTTACGTTTACCGGCTCAAGGCGGGGGAGGTTCGCAGATAAAAATCAATGCTCAAAAGTGAAACGAATATTATTTAATTCTTCGTCCCAAGGCAGACGTGACCTTTTTCCAGGAACTCTTCTGCCGAAAACGGTTTGAATGCGTGCGAGCAGGGTTTTAGTTCCATCGCTTCCCAACCCGGACATGACCATGACTCCAACGTTGACATTGATTTCCCGGGATTTTTTAAATACATCCACTCCAGTGGCGCCATGCATTCTCAAGTCAGTAATGACCAGGTCATAGGAAGGATTCTTGTCTAATTTCTCAATTGCCTCTTCCCCACTTTTTTTCCCAGTAATCAATTTCTGAAGATTTATCCCATATTCGATATTGTGGTCTGGAAAAAACCTTCCCATTCATTTTTGTTTTGTCACACTTGGTTCTGGGAAATCCCGGCATGGCACTTGCAATATTATGAAAACCAAAGGGTTAGAAGGTTATTTTCAGGCCCTTTCAGGTATTGCAAAAATGGCTAAAAGCCTTATTTTTAAAGTGCTTTTGAGGCAAATCAACTGGATCTGCCACTGTCAATTTTTTGGTGAGTTGAAGGTATAAATATGGCGCAAAATGACGTTTTGAACGTAATCAGACAGAGACCACAGGAATTATTGGTCGCCGCGGGAATTATTGTGATCCTTGGGGTCATGGTGATGCCCATTCCCACTTTTATGCTGGATATTCTCCTTTCATTCAGCATCACTTTTTCTTTGATCGTATTGATGGTAGGGGTTTTCATGCTGTCGCCCCTGGAATTTTCAGTATTTCCATCACTTCTTCTGGTAGTGACTTTGCTCAGGCTTTCCCTGAATATCGCTTCCACTCGAATCATTTTATTAAACGGGGACCAGGGAACCAGTGCCGCAGGAGAGGTTATTCAATCTTTTGGCTCATTTGTAGTGGGAGGCAACTTTGTAGTAGGAACCGTTATTTTCATTATCCTGGTAATGATCAACTTCATAGTTATTACCAAAGGTTCAGTAAGAACCTCGGAAGTGGCAGCCCGCTTTACCTTGGATGCCATTCCCGGAAAGCAGATGAGTATTGATGCTGACTTGAACGCGGGACTCATTACTGAAAAAGAGGCCCGCGACAGGAGAAGGAATCTTGAAAGGGAAGCGGATTTTTATGGGTCGATGGATGGTTCCATCCGTTTCGTACGTGGTGATGCCATTGCAGGTATCCTTATCACCCTTGTAAATATTCTGGGTGGATTTGCCATCGGGGTATTCCAGCAGGGAATGGAAGCCGCGGAAGCGGCCCAGATTTATACACTGCTTACCATTGGTGATGGTTTGGTTTCACAACTTCCTGCGCTGGTAGTTTCCACCGCTGCGGGTTTGGTTGTGACTCGGGCACAATCAGACAAGAACCTGCCCGGAGAGTTGATGAAACAACTGCTTGACCAGCCTTATGCTTTCATCATTGCTTCCGGTATTCTTTTCTTTTTTGGTCTGATTCCCGGTCTTCCACATTTTCCTTTCTTTTTGATGTCCATTATTGCGGGTACGATTGCTTACCAGAAAATGCAGGTCGATAAGAAAACCGAACAACTGGCATTGAGAAAGAAAGATGAGGAAGCTAAAGCACCTCTGCCTGAAAAAGTAGAATCAATTCTTCCTTTGGATGTTATGGAATTGGAAGTGGGTTATGAATTGATTCCCCTGGTGGATGCTGAACGAAATGGAGAACTGCTGGAAAGAATTAAATCCATTCGCAGGCAATTCGCCCTTGAGATGGGTTTCATTGTTCCACCGTTACATATTCGCGACAATTTGCAGCTTAAGTCCAATGAGTATTCGGTGGTGATCAAAGGAGTGGATGTTGCAAAAGATTCCATAATGATGGGAAGGATACTTGCTATGAACCCGGGTACTACTGAAAGAGAGTTGGAAGGCATTAAAACCACAGAGCCGACTTTTGGTCTTCCGGCGGTATGGATTCCGAGCAATAAAAAGCAGGAAGCTCAAATGGCAGGTTTTACAGTGGTAGACCCTGCAACGGTCATAACCACACATATCAAGGAAACCATCAAGCGACACGCTCATGAGTTGCTGGGACGCCAGGAAACTCAGGCCTTGCTGGATAAATTTAAAGAGACGAATCCAAAAGTGGTTGAAGAATTAATTCCGAACCTGTTGCCCCTTGGAAAGGTCCAAAAAGTTCTTCAAAACCTGCTTAAAGAGCAGATTTCCATTAGGGATCTCAGGACGATTCTCGAACAGCTCTCCGATTATGCTTCACTGACCCAGGATGCGGATGTGTTGACCGAATATGTACGACAGTCTCTGGCGCGACCCATCACCAAGCAATACCAGTCTTCAGATGGAACTCTGTCTGTATTGACTCTGGACAGGGGAATTGAAGATATCATCGAGGGATCCATACAAAAATCTGAAACCAGCGCTTACCTTGCATTGGAACCCAATGTCGCAGAGAAGTTTCTGGCGAAGCTAAGGGATATGATCGAAAAAATTACGCCGACCATTGAGACTTCACCAGTATTGCTGGCTTCTCCCGGACTGAGAATGCATATACGAAAATTTACAGAACGGTTTTTACCGGACCTTGCAATCATTTCCCATAGTGAAGTGTCGCCTTCTGTGCAAATTAAAACCTTGGGTGTGGTGGATTTGAATGCGAATTAAAAAGTTTACTGCAAATAATTATGCCGACGCTTTGGAACAGGTGAAGCGGGAACTGGGTGAAGAGGCTCTTATAATGAGTACCCGTTCCATCAAACCCAATACCCCCTTGTCCGTCCGCAATACGGCAAGCAAAGTCGAGATAACAGCAGCGGTTGAATTTAAAGAATCGCCTGTTGCTGCTTTAGAAGAGGACCTGCAACTGGAAGGTGATAGCGGATTGGACATGAAATCTCTCATCTTCAACCTGTTAAGCGAAAAAGGGCAAGCACAGACTCTGGGGTTAAAATCCAACCAGGTTGAAACTTATTCCCATTTGGTGAGAAACGGATTGGATGAGAATCTTGCATCCAAGATACTGAAAAAAACCAAAGGGAACAGCGATGAAAATCCGGAAAAAGAAAAATTGCGGGTGAAGAACCTTATGAAAAAAGTAATTCCTTTTGAAGGTGAGATAACCCTGCGGCCGGATGGCCCCAAGCTGGTTGCATTCGTCGGCCCAACCGGTGTTGGGAAAACCACGACTATTGCAAAGGTGGCCGCAGACTACGCGATCCGTAAAAACAAAAAAGTGGCTTTGGTTTCTTTGGACACTTACAGGCTGGGTGCCGTTGATCAATTGCAGATTTATGGGGATATCATGCAACTGCCTGTTGAAGTCGCAGGAGGAAAACAGGACTTTTGTGACATTGTAAACAGAAACCGGGACAAAGATCTGATCCTGATTGACACCACAGGTCGTTCCCATCGGGATCAAGATTATTCCCGTCAGCTAAAAGAGATTTTTGACGCCGCGGGGGAGGTTGAGGTCCATTTGGTACTCAGCGTTACTTCCCAGGAAAAACTATTTTCAACGACTTTTCAACAGTTTTCACCTGTTGGGGTAGACCGGGTGTTGTTTACCAAATTAGATGAAGGTTTGAGTTTTGGTCCTTTATTTAATTTTTCCGTTCGAAATCGTGTTCCCCTGTCCTATTTTACGATCGGTCAGAGTGTTCCCGAAGACTTGGAAATCGCAGCACCAGACAGGGTAATAAGTTTGATTTTTAACTGATTTCAAGATAAATTAAGGATTGGAATATGATATTAGGCGGGCAGGCAACTACTTTAAAAAGAATAACATACGGTGATATGAGTGAATCGGGTTTAAGGGTTCTTGCGGTAAGTAGCGGCAAGGGGGGTGTTGGCAAAACCAACATTGTTGCAAACCTCTCTTATGCCTTGTCTAAGAGGGGTAAAAAGGTATTGGTCGTGGATGCGGATCTGGGACTGAACAATATCGATATCCTTTTGGGTTTGGCCTCAAAAAAACATATTGGACACGTTTTGTCCGGGGAATCAAATGTTGAAGAAATCATTTTACAGGGCCCGGAAGGCATTCATGTTTTGCCCGCTGGCGATGGGCTTCAGGAGTTGACTCAACTTGAACCGGAAAAGAAAATGGTTCTGATGGATGAGCTTGACCGGATCAGCCGTGATTATGATTACCTGATTTTTGATACGGGCGCGGGAATTTCTCCAAATGTCACTTTCTTTTGCAGTGCGGCTCATGAAACATTTCTTATCGCTACCACGGAGCCTACTTCATTAACCGATGTTTATGCGTTGATGAAAATCCTGCATAACAACCATTCACAAAAACATTTCAGATTGATAGTTAACTCGGTTTCTTCAGAAAGGGAAGCGCAGGGAGTGTACCGAAACCTGACAGCCGTTACTGACCGTTTCCTTAAAGACGTTGCCGTTGAATACCTTGGGTACATTTTGCACGATCCCAATGTTCCTAAAGCGATTCGTCAGCAAAAAGCGTTTCTGGAAATATACCCCTTTTCCAAATTCAGCGGATGTATCAACGAACTGGCTGAAAAGATTTCTAATGAAAAACCGAAATCCGGTGAAGGAAATCAACCCTATTTCTGGAGGAGTGCTTTTCAAGCCCAATGAACCCTGCAAATATACAAAAGATGGCTGCTTCATTCGGCCTCCTGTCTTTCGGGATCTTGTCCATAGGCAGTGTGTTAATGGGAGCAACGGTGCTGACAGGAATCATTCGGGGAGTGGCCGGTGCCATCATTTTTGGATTGCTGGCCTGGATGAGTGGAGCTCTTTTAATGCGGGAAGAGGAAATAGTCGAGGATGAGGACCTTGATGAAGATTCCGAAAAAGGCACACAGTTGGATCAAACGGCTTAAAGAGAGAAATAAAAAATGGCTACTAAAGGCGAAGAAATAAATCAGATTGAAATCTCGGTAGAAAACCGCGAAGCCGTTATTAAAGAATACGCTCCCATGATCAAGTATGTTGCGAACCGGATCGCCATGCGCCTTCCTCCTCATATCGAAGTGGATGATTTGATCAGTGTCGGGGTGCTGGGATTGATTGATGCCATTGACAAGTATGACGCTTCTCGAGGGGCCAAGTTCAAGACCTATGCAGAGTTCCGGGTACGGGGAGCCATTCTTGATGAACTGAGATCGATGGACTGGGTTCCAAGATCCGTAAGGCAGAAAGCTTCGGCTCTGGACACCGTTGTGCAGAAACTGCAAAACGAGCTGGGCAGACCTCCTGAAGATGATGAGGTAGCCGGTGAGCTCGGAGTGAGCATGGATGAGCTTTTCAATACCATGAACGAAACGAAGAGCATGCCGATACTTAGCCTGGAAGATCTGGGAATCGCCAAAGAATCCGGGGAACAGCAAAGCCTGTTAGACTGCCTTGCAGGAAAGGGCGATACGGACCCGCAAACATCCCTCCGCCTCAATGAGCTTAAAGAGATTATTGCGAAAGCAATTGATACACTTCCGGAAAAAGAGAGATTGATGATATCCCTTTATTATTACGAGGAACTAACCATGAAAGAGATCGGGGAAGTTCTTGGGATTACGGAGTCGCGCGTTTCTCAAATCCACTCGAAAGCGGTTTACCGGCTGCGATCCAAGCTCAAAATTGTCATTGCTGAAGAAATGTAGTTCTGCTCATTCCTGCCGTTTTAAATCCAAATTTGGTTTTGGTCTTCTATGTAAAATGTTTTTATTGTAGAATGCGACGCTTAAAAATTAAGTTTAAAGAGTAACTTAAGAAACCTGGTGCTGTTGCCATTCATTTTCCCCATAGATTAGAAATATAATTGGCTTTTCGTAAACAATATTTTATGAAATCTAATGAATAAAGAGGGTCATCCAACTTGTTCTCTTTGCAGCAAACAATGTGAAAGGGTGGTGTTTGAAAAAACAGGTGAGAGCCATAAAACATATTTTGTTTACGAATGTTTGAATTGCCAAATTTGGCTCACTCACCCAATCCCATCGGCAGAGGAATTATCTATATTTTACTCAACAGGAAATTATCGTGCAGAAACAGGAAAAAGGTTTATACCAATTCTGGAGAAAATAATAAACTTTTTAACCGTCCGAAAACGGAACAGGATAAAAAGTTATGTGAAAAAGGGCAGCATTCTAGATTTGGGATGTGGTCGGGGTCTTTTTCTCAATATTATGAAACAAGATGGCTGGAAGGTAATTGGACAGGAGTTTGATGAAAAATCAGCAATCTACGCAAACAAGAATTATGAGATCGATGTTTGGGCCGGGTCATTAGGGGGAAAGTTTGAAGAAGAAAGTTTTGATGTGGTTAATATCAATCATGTCTTGGAGCATCTTGAAAAACCAGGTGAGATTCTTGAAGAGTGCAATAGAATCTTAAAAAAAGGAGGGCTTTTGGTAGTTGCGGTTCCAAATATAGATAGTTTGCAGTCAATATTTGGAAAACAAAACTGGTTTCAGTTAGATATTCCCCTTCATTTGTATCATTTTTCCTCAAAAAGTTTGGTTAAATTGCTGGAAAAAAAATTATTCAGAGTAGATTTGAATAGACATTTTAAATTTGAATACAACCCCTTTGGATGGCTTCAGACAATGCTGAATGCTTCGGGGATTCGAGAAAACTATCTATATGATTTGTTGAAAAGTTCCGAATTAAAAAAGAAAGATAGGAAAACTGTCCTGTCAATAGACGGTGTTAAAACTTTTCTGCTCCTCCCTTTATATTTGCCACTCTCCATTATGTTTTCTATAATTGAAGCGGTGCTTGGGAAGGGCGGTACAATAGAGGTATATTCCATAAAAAAATAATTTGGGTGGTATTTTTTTTATAAAGTTTATGGCTTTTATTTCAAACCCGGTTTTCATTAAATTATGGCAAAAATTCTATTAATAATCCCCACCTATCAGGCTGCATACGGTAATTCCAAAGCGTCGATTGTGAATCCC
>WAIB01000047.1 GCA_009873655.1 Nitrospinota bacterium
AACCCAAAGGCGAACCTAAATGGATCAATCTTCTCCCTGAAAAGGCAGGAAACAATCCCAACCCCGCCTGATTTGATTTTTACCGAATACAATGAACAACAGCATTTCGATGCAAAGCGATGGGCTGATAGATTATCTCAATCGAGTCCAGGATTGTGTGAATTCCCCAAAACAGGAAATTGCTGTTGAAGGCCTTGGAGGTTCAGCATCCGCCTACTTTCTTTCCCGTTTGCATCAATTAGAAAAAGGAAGACCGGTTTTGATTGTTACCAACGATCAAAACCGGGGTGATTTGTTGTTGGAAGATATTAAATATTTCTTTGATTATTTGAACCTTCAAACAAAGCCTCTTGTGTTTCCCTCCTGGGAACTATTGCCCTATGAGTCGTTGTCGCCCCTTAATGAAATTTCCGGGGAAAGACTTGAAATTTTAAACAAATTGAGAAAAGGGGAAAACCTTTTTTTGATTGCCCCCATTGAAGCGCTCATGCAGACAGTCGTTCCAGGAAACATTCTTCAGAAAAATGTGTTTTCGGTTAAGAAGGGCGATGAACTGGACCGTGAACTTTTAGAAACCTGTCTGGCGGATAATGGATTTAGCCGTTCACCCCTTGTTGAAAACAGATGTGAATTCAGCGTTCGCGGGGATATTGTTGATTTTTTTCAGCCGGGTGCGGACAGCCCGGTTCGTATAGAGTTTTTTGGGGATACCGTCGAATCCATTCGGGAGTTTGATGTCTTTTCACAGATTTCAGTGAATAAATTAAATGCCATAGATATTCTTCCTGTGCGCGAGTTGTGTTTTGGAAATATTGAAAAAGAAACGGGACTGAAACAAATCTTTAATCGATCAGAAGAACTGGGTTTAGATAGTACCCAGGTTAAGAAGCTGCACGAAAAAATCGAGAACCAGGGGTTTTTCCCCGGAATGGAATTTTTGGCACCGTTTTTTTTCAATTCCCGGGAAACCGTGTTTGATTTTCTTCCCGGTGATACCCTTATTGCGTTAGATGAGCCGGATATCTTATTTGAGAAAAGCAAACAATTTGGAGAGCTCATTGAAACAGAATTCGATAATTGTATCGAAAAGGGCAGTATTGTTCCCGCACCGCATGAATTTTATCTCTCTTCGGATGAGTTTTTTTCCAAATGCAATGACTTTCACGGGCCGGTAAAAATAAGTTCTCTTAAAGTTACCGAGTACGAGGAATTTGGCAATGGTATTGAGATAAAACAAATTTCCCCGATGGCCGGAAACCTGGATATGTTCGCCGACCAGGCGATTAAATGGTTCAGCGAAGACCAGAAAATTGTGATCGTTGCTCCGACCAAAGGACAAATCCGCCGCATCCATGAATTGATGAATGAATGGGATTTGGAAGTGGATGTGGACCTTGGGAGGTTGAGCCAGGGTTTCCATTTTAAATCCGCAAACCTGGTTTTTGTTTCAGAGCACGAAATTTTTGGCAGATCCCATAAACATCGTCATAGAAGAAAATCCAATTCTCAGAGTTTTCAAAGAGGGTTGAAAGATTTAAAAAAGGGAGACTATCTTGTCCATGTCGATTATGGCATCGGTCTTTATCTGGGGACAAAAGAAATAGAAACCGGAATGGGGGGGGGAGAGTTCCTGAATATCCAGTATGCGGACGATGAGAAACTTTACCTTCCCATGGAGGGATTGGGATATGTGCAGAAATATGTAGGCGGCACAGAAACTCCTCCCCCTTTAAGTAAAATGGGAGGGATTGCATGGAAAAGACAAAAGAAAAAAGTTAAAGAAGCGATCCAGGAAATGGCGGGAGATTTATTGCAGCTTTACGCTTCAAGGGAGTTGGCCAAAGGTCACGCTTACGCATCGAATACTTTGTTGGAAAGAGAATTTGCAGATTCATTTGAATATGAAGAAACAGATGATCAGCTAAAAGCGATTGAAGAGGTAGAAAACGACCTGGAAAGTGACAAGCCGACGGACCGGCTGATTTGTGGTGATGTGGGTTATGGGAAAACAGAAGTGGCTATGCGCGCGGCATTCAAGGTGGTTGCGGATAAAAAGCAGGTAGCGGTATTGGTACCTACCACCATTCTTGCTCAGCAACATTTGCAGACCTTTCAGGAAAGATTTAGAGAGTATCCCGTGTCGATTGATATGGTTAATCGGTTTCGTACGCCGCGCGAACAAAAAAATACTTTGGAAAAATTAAAGCAAGGGGAAGTGGATATTATTATCGGGACCCACAGGCTGCTTTCCAAGGATGTAAAATTTGCCTCGTTGGGACTCATCGTGGTGGATGAGGAACAAAGATTCGGAGTTAAACATAAAGAGAAATTGAAAAAGCTTAGAAACTCTGTTGATATTTTAACGCTCACCGCTACTCCCATTCCACGTACGCTGCATTTTTCTTTAATGGGAGTTCGGGACTTAAGTGTGATTGAAACCCCACCGTTAGATCGGCTTGCGGTAAAAACCTATATAAGGAAATTTGATGAGCAAGTTATCCGAGATGCCATTTTAAGAGAAGTTGACAGGGGCGGACAGGTTTTCTTTGTACACAATAAAATCCATAGTATCCATTCTATTGTTGAGTTGATTAGAAAACTGGTCCCGGGAGTGAGGGTAGAAATAGCCCATGGGCAATTACCGGAACATCAGCTTGAAAAAGTAATGAAGTCATTTCTGGATAAAGAAATTGATGTATTGCTCAGTACTTCTATAGTTGAATCAGGGTTGGATATCCCATCAGCAAATACAATCATCATTAACCGTGCAGACCAGTTTGGCCTGGCTCAACTTTATCAATTGCGTGGCCGTGTAGGCAGATACAAACACCAGGCCTATGCCTATTTATTGATCCCGGGGACCGGGGCATTGAGTGGGGACGCCAGGAAAAGGCTGGCAGCCATGGAAGAACTCAGCGAATTGGGGGCCGGGTTTCAGCTTGCGGCCAGGGATATGGAAATAAGGGGTGTGGGAAATATGCTGGGGAAAGATCAGTCAGGGCATATTGCATCGGTCGGGTTCGATCTTTACTGTAAGTTGGTTGAAGATATGGTTAAAGATATCCGTGGTGAAAAAGTTGAGCCTAGAATAGAAGTTGAAATTGATCTTTTGGTCAAGGGATTTATCCCAAACGATTATGTTCCCGACCTTAGTCAGAGATTGGATTTTTATCGGCGGATACAACTGGCCGCAGATAGGAATGAATGCATGGCACTATCCCGGGAAATGACGGATCGTTTTGGACCCCATCCCGAATCGGTAGAGAAACTGTTGGCATTGCTTGAGATTCGGGTATTTTGCCAACAATTGCATATCAATCAGGTTCTTATGAAAAATGGTAAGGTCTTTTTAACTTTATTGCCTTCGACCCCCGTAAAACCGGAAAGCCTTGCCGACATTCTGGATGAGAAATTAAAAATGCTGTCTGAATTTCAAATTGGAATTCTGCTCGATAGAAAAGGTTGGAGGACAGATTTGAATATGATTTCCGGGTACCTTAAAAAACTTTTGAAGTCTCTTGATATGGAAAAGGCATTATTGTGAATACCCTGATTAAATCCTTTCTGGTTGCGGCAATGTGTTTTTTGCTGAGCTCCTGTTTTGAAGGTAATGCTTCGAAAAGTCTGATAGCTGATAATGAAGTTGTGTTGACAGTCAATGAAGAAAAAATAACCTCAAAACAATTTAAAAAAGTGTTGGTTGGGCAAAAGAAAATATATAGAGTTCGGAACGCCCAAAAGTTAAAGCCGGAAGAGTTGGTCTGGATCAAAAATAGAGTGTTGGATGAAATAATTAAAAACACATTACTGGCGCAGCAATTGGTAAAAAATAATATTACTGTTGACCAAAAAAAAATAGATGAGGCGTTGAGTAAAGCCAGGGAAGGATATATTGAAGGTGCCTTGGAAAAAACATTGGCGTTAGAAGGGGTTTCCAATGAGGATTGGGAAAGTTCGATAAAGAATAAGCTCCTGACAAATAAATTGATTCATCTTCATGTCAATAGTAAAGTGTCAGTGAGTGATGAGGAATTGCGAGACTATTTCGAAAAAAGCAATAATAAATTTCATAAAAAAGAACAGGTTAGGGCTCTTCATATTATGGTTGAGTCTGAGGAGGAAATAAGGGAAATCCAGAAGGAATTGCGGAGGAAACAAAAGTCTTTTTCGGAACTGGCGAGAGAATACTCTTTAGGCCCCGAAGGCGCCCAGGGGGGAGATTTGGGTTACTTTGAAGCCGGCCAAATGCCGGAAGAGTTTGATGAAGTTTTTAAATTAGATGTAAATAAAGTCAGCAGTATTATTCGCACACCCTATGGCTTCCACTTGTTTAAAGTGGTGGATAAAATCAAAGAAAGAAAAATGAATTTTGATGAATCAAAGAGCGGGATTGAAAAAATACTCCTGCAGGATCTCCAGGATAAAGCTTTTCAGGAATGGTTGTTAAATCTAAAGCAGAATGCCCATATTGATATTGAATATGATCTCCTTCAAAAAATTAGCTGACCCGGTTTTTTTCGCAATTGTATTTTGCTGGGTTTTCTTCAGGCCCGATGTAGCGGCAGGAAAAGTATTTGATCGCGTTGTGGCGAAGGTGAATAGTGAAATAGTCACTTTGAGTTCAATAGAAGAAAGGGTGGTGGTTTTAAAACAGAAGTATAGAAACGAATTAGCCAAGCTGGATGAAAAGAAAATCTTGAGCGAAGCCCTTGAAATGATCATAGCGGAAAAATTGCAGCTGCAACAAGCAAGGAAGATGGGCTTTGAGGTCGATGATTCTGCGGTAGAAGCTGCAATTACAGATATAGAAAATAAAAATGGATTGCAGGAAGGGCAGTTGGCGCAAATGTTGGAAGCAGAAGGGAATTCCTTAGAATCTTATAAAAATCGAATAAGGGATCAGATTATTGTTTCGAAAATCACGAAATTTGAGCTGGGGAGCCGTTTGCAGGTTAGTGAAAGAAAAATAGCCAGATATTACCATGATCATCAAAAGGAATTTTGGGAACCTGGCAGGGCCAGGGTTAGACACATCCTCATCCTTTCAGAGGAGGGGGCAACAGCTAAAAAAAAGAAGGAGAAGTTTGCGGAGACAAAAAAGATTCTTTCCGAAATCAGGAAAGGGAAAGATTTCGCAGAAGCGGCGAAGGAATATTCAGAAGACATTTCGGCCAGTTCGGGCGGTGATGTGGGTTTTGTGGAAAAAGGTAAAATGGTGCCCGAATTCGAGAAAGCCGTATACAGGCTGAAAGCAGGTGAAATTAGCGACATTGTTGAAACAGAATATGGATTTCATATTATTAAGGTGGAAGAAATTCAAAAAGGGAGAACGCTCCCTCTGGATAAAGTTAAAGGTAAAATTCAATTCATCCTTGCGGGAAAGAAACAAAAAGCCGTTTATGAAAGCTGGATGAAAGAATTAAAGGATTCCGCGTTTATAGAAATATCGCTTTTCAAAGAACCCAAAAGAAATTTAAGTTCGAGCTTAATCGATTCCAAAAAAAATCGTGAAGATAAACCGGGGTCCTCCCGGAAAACCCAAAAGAAAAATAAGGGAAGGCTTGTAGATCGAGCTAAAAAAAGGAAAATGCAGGATAGATGGGAGGAAATGTACAAGTCCGTTGAAAAATCCAAAAAACAAAACCCGGACCAAACCCCATCTTCACTCCAGGATATGGAGGAAAAACTGAAGGCAATTAAAGATCTTCGTTCCCAGGGAAAAATAACAGAACCTGAATACCAGAGGCGAAAACAAAAACTGTTGGATGATCTATAAGTGTAACCGCCGTAATCTACTTCCTTCTTATCGTTTTTCAAAAATTTGTAGATTGATAAAAGATAAGTATGGATGAATTACTCAAAAAAGCAGATGGAATTTTAACTGGTCTGATTTCCCCCGGAGACAGGATTTTAGTAGGGGTGTCCGGGGGAGCAGATTCCATTGCCCTCCTGCATGTTCTGAATCGATTTTCCTCTAAAAAAAAATTCAGTTTGGCAGTCGCCCATATCAACCATATGGCAAGGGGAGAAGACTCCTTTAAAGATGCTGAATTTGTGAAGAATGTTGCCGAAAAACTGGGTCTTCCTTTTTTTCTCCAGGAAATTGACGTCCAAAAGGAGCGCCTTCGTTTAAAACAATCTTTTCAAGAATCCGCCAGACTCATCCGTTATAAATTTTTTGAAGAGACATTAGGAAATATAGATGGCAATAAAATTGCTGTTGGACATTCCGCAGACGATCAAGTTGAAACCATTTTGATGAATTTTGTCAGAGGATCGGGATTAACAGGTTTGACCGGGATTCCCCAGGTGAGGGGAAAAATTATCAGACCCTTTTTGGGTTTCTACAGAAAAGATTTGGAAGGTTACCTCGAGGAAAATAAAATTCCCTTTCGTGAGGATTTGTCAAATAGCAATAGAAAATATTTGCGTAACCGGGTCCGCCATGAGCTGATTCCGTATTTAAAATCATATAACCCCAATATTAAAAAAAACCTGCAGGAAATGTCCGGTATTATGGGGCAAGACGATGCTTTGCTGGATCAATTGACCCGGGATATTTTTAACCAAAATGTTCCATGTCAGGAGTTCATTGAAAAAGAGATCCGTTGGAATACAGACCATTTTCTTTCTCATCCCGTTTCGTTGAGGCAAAGGTTGATACGCGAAATATATTTTCGAATCACCGGAACCAGGTTTGGAATCACAGCTCATCATATTCAAAAAGTGGTTCGCCTTTTTGAATCGCCAAAAGTGGGAAAAACAATTCATATCCCTGGAAAAATTAAGGTTACCTGCGGTTACGGTTCTGTTTTATTTGAGCGGGAGAATAAGGAACAATCAGAAAGGGATATCCATGAAAATAATGCATTCTCAATTCCCATCCCCATTCCCGGGTTTACAGAATTGACCCAGGGGGAAATTCGGGTGCAAACTCAAATTTTAGAAGATAAACGAGAATTTTCCTCTTTGGACCCAAATAAGCAGGCATTTTTGGATTTAGACAAAACCGGGCTCTCTATTAAAGCACGGTATTTTCGCCCTGGTGACCGATTTCGCCCTTTAGGGATGATGGGAAATAAAAAACTGAAATCCCTTTTTATTGATAGTAAAGTCCCTAAATCCGTAAGGCACCGGATCCCCATATTGACAAACGCCAAAGACGATATTATCTGGGTATATGGGCAAAGAATCGCTCATTTTTGCCGAGTTACGGATAAAACCACGAAAATCCTGTTTGTTCAGGGAAATAAGGTTATAAATTATTGAAGTTTGAAAATGTAATTGTGGTAGGATGGTACATATGCAGGTACGATTTTACAGTGATTTAAGGAGAGAGTTTTGAATCAATTTTATAAAAATCTGGCGCTTTGGCTGGTTATAGGTATTGTACTCATCGCTTTATTCAACATGTTCAATCAACCCCTAACCCCTCAATCTGAAGTTGTTTTCAGCGACTTTATGGATCAGGTTGAGCAGGGGCAGGTCAATGAAGTTGTCATCAGCGGGGATAATATCAGTGGCAAGTATATGGATGGGAAAGCTTTCCAAACGACGGCCCCGCCCAAAGATCCGGATTTGATTAAATCTCTTCGTCAGAAAAATGTTCGTATTGTTGTTGTGGCACCCGAACAGACAAGCTGGTACATGAGCATATTGATATCCTGGTTCCCCATGCTTTTGTTATTGGGTATCTGGATATTTTTTATGCGGCAAATGCAGTCCGGCGGCGGCAAGGCCATGTCTTTTGGTAAAAGTAAGGCACGGCTGTTAAACGATACCAAAAATAAAACCACCTTTAAGGATGTTGCCGGTGTAGATGAAGCCAAAGAAGAGCTTCACGAAATAATTGAATTTTTAAAAGAACCCCAAAAGTTCAGCAAACTGGGAGGGAAAATTCCGAAGGGTGTTCTTTTGGTGGGTCCTCCCGGCACGGGCAAAACCCTGCTGGCGAGAGCCATTTCCGGAGAAGCAAATGTTCCATTCTTCAGCATAAGCGGCTCGGACTTCGTTGAAATGTTCGTCGGGGTCGGTGCCTCTCGAGTCCGTGACCTCTTTGAACAGGGAAAGAAAAACAGTCCCTGTATTATCTTCATTGATGAAATTGATGCGGTAGGAAGGCACCGGGGAGCCGGTTTAGGCGGCGGACATGATGAAAGAGAGCAAACCCTGAACCAGCTTTTAGTTGAGATGGATGGTTTTGAAAATAATGAAGGCGTTATTCTGATTGCCGCTACCAACCGTCCGGATGTTCTGGATCCTGCGCTATTAAGGCCCGGACGTTTTGACCGTCAGGTCACAGTGGGTCGCCCTGATGTAAAAGGACGTGAAGGCATTCTGAAAGTCCATACCTCAACGGTACCGTTGGTGGATGGGGTAGATTTAAAAATCATCGCTCGCGGAACCCCGGGTTTTACTGGGGCAGACCTGGCAAACCTGGTCAACGAAGCCGCTTTATTGGCTGCCAGGGATGATAAAAAAGCCGTCGCAATGAGTGACTTTGAAGAAGCGAAAGACAAGGTCATGATGGGTGTGGAAAGACGCAGCATGGTCATTTCTGAAAAAGAGAAAAAAACCACCGCCTATCATGAAGCCGGCCATGCCTTGGTTGCGGTCCTGCTTCCGGGAACGGATCCACTCCATAAAGTTACCATTATCCCGAGAGGAAGGGCATTGGGGGTTACCATGCAGCTTCCCATGGATGAACAGCACACCTATCAGAGAAACTATCTCATCAACAGCCTGGCTATCTTGATGGGCGGGCGGTGTGCAGAAGAAATTTGTCTGGGAGAAATGACAACCGGAGCCGGAAACGACATTGAGAGAGCAACTGAGATGGCTCGTAAAATGGTTTGTGAATGGGGAATGAGCGAAAAAATGGGACCCCTTACTTATGGAACCAAGGAAGAACAGGTTTTTCTGGGAAAAGATTTTGCCAGCCAAAAGAATTTCAGTGACCAGACAGCCAAGCTCATTGACCAGGAGGTAAAAACTCTGGTTATGGGAGGGTATACCCGCGCAACGGACCTGCTCACCCAAAACCGGGATAAATTAGAAAAAATGGCCCAGGCACTTCTTGAACATGAAACCTTAAACGCGAAAGAGATTCGAAATATTCTGGATGGGAAAGATATTTTCGATAGTGAAGACTCTGGAAAGACACAAAACATAAAACCAGATGAAATTCCCGCTGAAAAAATAAAGCCAAAATCGGATCCTGGGGAAGGCCTGTTAGGAGGCGGTATGCCAGACCCCAGTCCGGCCTGAGACCCCTTCGTCAATTAAACTTTATAAAATAAAAACTCCACTTATGGCATATTTGCCTGTAAGTGGAGTTTTTTGTTTGGCTCCCAGCCAAACCGGAATAAATCTTATTTTTTTAAACCCCTTTTATGCAGCCGTTTTCTTTTTCTAATAATCGTGGAAAAACCCGCTTCATGGGAATCATAAATATCTCCACAGATTCCTTTTATGAGAAAAGTCAATGTCATTCCCTGGATGAAGTGTTGGCCACTGCGGAAAGAATGATAAGAGAGGGAGCGGATTATCTGGATCTGGGGGCCGAAAGCTCCCGTCCTGGTTCTAAACCGATTTCCGATCAGGAAGAAATGGACAAATTGATACCCGTGGTGTCTTCGTTGGTCAAAAAGGTGGATATCCCTGTTTCTGTAGACACTTATAAACCGGCAGTCGCTCAAGAAGCATTGCAGGCAGGTGCGAAAATTATAAATGACATAACAGGTTTACAAAAATCTTCAGAAATGGCGGAAGTGGTATCCCGGCTTGACGGGGGTGTGATTATCATGCATATGCAGGGGACCCCGTTAACGATGCAGGAAAACCCGAATTATGAAAACGTAGTAAATGATGTGAAAAAGTTTCTGGGAAAAAGTGTGAAAATTGCTGAGGCCGCAGGGATATTGCCGGATCGGATTGTTGTTGACCCGGGCATCGGATTCGGAAAAAACCAAAAACACAACCTTGATATATTAAATAACCTTGAACAGTTTGCCGAACTAAAAAAACCCATCCTTTTAGGGATCTCAAGAAAATCCTTTATTGGAAATATATTAAACCTGCCGCCGGAAGAAAGGCTGGAAGGTTCCCTGGCTGCTTCCGTAATAGGGGTTTGCAAAGGAGGTTCCATTTTAAGAACTCATGATGTTAATGCCACCCGTAATGCGGTTAAAGTGGCCGAAGCAATCATACATGGAGAAAGTTTGTGACCCGTTTATTTGTAAATGTAGATCACGTTGCGACCCTGCGTGAGGCCAGAAAAACCCTGGAACCGGATCCCTTAAAGGCCGCACTGTTAGTAGAAAAAACAGGGGTGGATGGGATAACCGTGCACTTAAGGGAAGACCGCAGGCATATCCAGGACGAAGATGTCCGTGTCATCCATGAAAATATCAGCACCAAGCTCAACCTGGAAATGGCCGCTACTGAAGAAATGGTTAATATTGCCCTTGAGTTAAAGCCCTACCAGGTTTCACTGGTGCCAGAAAAGAGGCAGGAAATAACGACAGAAGGCGGACTTAATGTCAGTGGTCAGATATCGGAACTTTCAGGAATACGGGACAAGATAAAAAATGCCGGAATTCTTTTCAGTTTATTTGTAGATCCGGATTTAGGACAGGTTGAAGCAAGTAAAAATGTCCATGCAGATAGTATAGAAATTAATACCGGCCATTATTCTGAGTTATCAGAACCGAATGAGATAGAAGCCGAGCTTATGAGAATCCGAAAAGCGGCAAATCATGCTTCAGAAATGGGATTACGGGTTTTTGCGGGGCATGGACTGAATTTCGATAATGTGGCCGCTATTGCGGCGATTCCGGAAATAGAAGAATTGAATATTGGGCATTTTTTAGTGGCTCAATCGGTTTATATGGGAATAGAAAACGCCGTTAAGAAAATGATTCGGGTCATAAGAACGGTCCAATCTTGAAATAAAGCCGAGTGAGTAAAATATAACCTATTGAAATAATGTTAGTTTTACGTGTTTTTTTGATTAATTTGGGTTAAAATTTGATGTATACTTTAGTAAAATTTTTTATTTTGGAATGGTCAAATAATGGAAGAATCCGTTAATTATTCTGAGATTGCCGAAGAAAACTTAGCGATACGAGAACGGGGAAACTCCAATGCGCGTGAGTATTCGAGAGTTGTGGAATCGTTCAAAAAGGTTCTCGATTATAAAGAAAAATTTCGTATTTCTCTGGAAGCAAAACTCAGCTCCATTGGCAAGCAGGTTAATGGCAATGTTGAGAACCTTGAAACTCTTTTGCGAAATATCGATATCTACGATCAAAATATTGATAAAATTTCCACCAATTTAGGAAATTTGTACACAGAAGAAAATTCTATCAAGGCTAAATATGAAGAATTATTGAACGGAAGCTCCCAGGAGAGCCATCTCTCCGAACCCGGTTTAGAGCAAAATAGCGATGACCCTGAAGGATCGCGTGAACTTCTTATTCAGAGACGTAAGAACTATTTGGAAAACCTGGACAAGAGCTTTAAACGATTGGATAACGAATTGTTTTCCATTGATAAGCTCCGGGCAGAATTAACGAATGCCCGTGGTGAAATTCTGGTAAAAAAAGATGAGGCCCAAAAGAGAATTCGGTTGTTAGAGGAAGAGGGAAAAAGATTCCTGGAAGAAGTGAAAAGAATTGAAGCCGAATTGGCTGCATCCGTAAAAGAAGAGGATCTTCTGATCAAAGAGTTTAAAGAACTTGTTGGAAAAGTAGAAAGTAGTTTGGAAATCAGTGATGAACTTGATTCAATTTTGTTTGCTTGCCTCACAGCTGCGGAATCCAGGAACCTGCCGGAAGAAAACCCAGTTCCTGTGCGAGAATGAATCACCCATCCTAGGTTTGGGTTGACTTGAAATTATAATTTTTGCATACTCCCCGTAATCTAAAAGGTAGTTGAAACCCCGTAATGTTGTTTTTTACTCCTGATTTTATCTGAATGCTTTTATTTTCCTTTTGATGCACCTGCCTGTAAATTTTTTTGAATGAGTGTTATGTCTATTAAGGTTGGTATTAATGGTTTTGGACGTATAGGAAGAGCCGTTCTCAAAACCGTCCTAAAAGATCCGGAATGCAGTAATATTGAAATTGCAGCGATCAATGATTTAACCGATCCTGCAACCTTGGCGCATTTATTTAAATACGATTCGGTACAGGGGGTTTTCCCTCAAGAGGTGACGTCCACCTCCGACGGAATCCTGATCGATGGAAAGGCGATAAAAGTCTTTTCTGAAAGAGATCCTGCCAGGCTGCCCTGGAAGGACCTGGGAGTGGAGATTGTAATTGAATCGACGGGTTTATTCACCAAACGCGAGGCTGCAAAACAGCACCTTGATGCCGGAGCGAAAAAGGTAATCATATCTGCGCCCGCTAAGAACCCGGATGTCACGGTCGTTTTGGGAGTCAATCAGGAAACCTATTCCCCGGGAGAGCACGACATCATTTCCAATGCGTCATGTACCACCAATTGTCTGGCGCCGGTAGCAAAGGTTTTGCACGACAGTTTTGGTATAAAAAAAGGATTGATGACCACCATCCATTCTTACACGAATGATCAAAGGATTTTAGATTTACCCCATTCCGATCTTCGTAGGGCCCGGGCTGCGAATGTCTCCATGATTCCAACGACAACTGGAGCTGCTAAAGCGGTGGCTTTGGTCCTGCCTGAAATTGAAGGGCGTCTGGATGGGATGGCCATTCGTGTGCCGACCCCAAACGTTTCCTTGGTTGATCTTGTAGTGGAAGTAGAAAAAAGCGCCTCTACGGATGAAGTAAATTCGCTGTTCCATGAAGCAGCAGATAATCGGCTGAAGAACATTCTAAGAGTAGAGGAAAATCCTCTGGTTTCGATCGATTATAATGGCGATCCTTTTTCTTCTATTATAGATGGTCCTTCCACTAAAGTAATGCAGGGCAATATGATTAAGGTTTTAGCCTGGTACGATAATGAGTGGGGGTATTCCAACCGAGTAAAAGACCTTTTGAAATTTATTGTCAGCAAAAACATTTCTGGTTAGGCTTACGGCTTTTTATATTTGAACATTTTGATATCTTAGATCAAAAGAGGGCCCATCCTGATATGAATATGCCTCTTATAGTGGGAAACTGGAAGATGAACCTGCTGACCGATGAAGCCGTAGTCCTGGCTGGCGGGATCCGTGATTTTGTAAAATCCCTTTCCGGCATCCGAGTGGTTTTAGCTCCCTCTTTCACATTGCTTTCGGAAGTAAGAAATGTCCTGTCGGGTTCCAATGTGGGGTTGGCCTGCCAGAACTTCTATTTTGAAGAAAAAGGGGCTTATACGGGGGAAGTTTCTGCGGGAATGATTAAAGATGCCGGATGCGAATTTGCCATTATAGGGCACTCGGAAAGAAGACATTTGTTTGGCGAAACGGACGCTTTGATTAATAAAAAAGTTTCTTGTGCAGTGGAAAAAGATATAGATGCCATTCTTTGTGTCGGAGAAACCGAAGATCAAAGAAAGACCGGTAAAACCTTTGAAATAATTGAGCAACAGGTTTGTAAAGGTCTGGATGGATTAAAAAGGCAGGATTTGCAAAAAATTTCTATTGCTTACGAGCCGGTATGGGCGATTGGTACAGGGGAAAATGCGACAGCCAGCCAGGCCGAAGAGGTGCATCACTTTATCCGAAAAACCATAACGGATAAAATATATGGCAATGGAATCAGTCCATTAACTATCCTTTACGGGGGCAGTGTGACTCCTGAAAACTGCAGCGAATTATTGGCAAATAAAGAGGTTGACGGGGCCCTTGTTGGAGGTGCCAGCCTGAATATTGATTCGTTTTGTGCTATTATCAATGCCGCAAAATCCGTGTAAAATGAGCCGTC
>WAIB01000048.1 GCA_009873655.1 Nitrospinota bacterium
TTTCAGCCGCAGCCGGCCTCTTTTCTTTCCTTTTAACAGGGCGGTTTTTTTTAAGGTTGTTCCCGGCGGAATAAAAAAGAAATAGGGAGGGTTTTCGAGGGAACATTGAAAATTGCCGGGAATTAAAACCCGTAAGGAATAAGAGGGCGCCCATTTTTTTTTATTTGAAATTTCAAACAACAAGGTCCCCGCTTCCTGGCAATACAGATGGGGGGGTGCTTTACATTTAACCGAAAGTTTTTTAAAGCTCAATTCGGATAAAACTCCAGACACGGCAATAAAACTGCAGCACATGGCCAGGATCAGGTAAAGAAGGTTGTTGCCCGTGTTGATAGCCCCGATTCCAATCCCAAATAAAATAATAATAAAACCCAACCCTTCGCGAGTCAGTTCCAGGGTGCGGTTTTTTAATGAAAGGGTGTAGATCGAATTGCTTTTTGTCGGATTCAAGGCCATGACTGCCTTAGACGGGAACCGCTAATTCCCCAAGAATGGTTTCAATGATCGTTGCTGTATCTGCAAAAAGTCTTTTTTGTGATTGGGTGTTTGACTGGGGGATGACCCGATGGCAAAGCACCGGAATAGCCAGGCTTTTCACATCGTCGGGGATGCAGTAATTCCTTCCATGAACCAGGGCACGGGCGCGGATGGCCTGCTGGAATATCAGCCCTCCACGCGGACTTACCCCAAGTGCCAGATGAGGGTTCTCCCGGGTCGCCGTCAGGACATTTAAAATATAATCGGTTAATAGAGGATCGATGTGAACGGAGTCCACTTCGCCCTGAAGTTGCAACACATCTTCTTTATTCAAGACAGGCGCTATTCGCTCCGGACGGCTTTCGCTTAAAAGGCGGCGTTCGTCTTCAAGGGATGGATACCCCATCGAAACATAAAGCATGAAACGATCCAGTTGCGATTCGGGGAGGGGACAGGCCCCCTGGCTTTCCACCTGGTTCTGGGTGGCGATGACCATGAAAGGTTCATCGAGAATATATGTCGTGTTGTCGGCGGAAATTTGCCTTTCATTCATGGCTTCCAGCAGGGCACTTTGGGTACGGGGAGTGGTGCGATTGATCTCATCCGCAAGAACAATATTTGAGAACAGAGGCCCTTTCTGGAAGTGAAACTTTTTCTCTGCCTGATCGTAAATTGAAACGCCGGTAATATCGGTCGGCAAAAGATCGCTGGTGAATTGGATGCGTTTGAAGTCCAAATGAAGAGAGCTTGCCAGCGAATGAGCCAGGGAACTCTTTCCCACTCCCGGAACGTCCTCAATCAGTAAATGACCCCTGGCCAGCAATGAAATGATAGCGTATTCGATGATATCGTCTTTGCCAAAAATGACTTTGCCTATGTTGTTTTTCAACAGGACAATCTTATCGGAAGTAGAACTCATCGACCCAGTGCCTCCAGGACCATTTTCATGTCGCTGTGGACGGCTTTTCTGTTTTCAATGGTATAAGCGCGTAAAAGATAGGCGGGGTGAAAGGTCAGCATCAATTTGAACCCTTCATAATCATGCCATGTTCCCCGCTCCTTGGTGATGGCCACATTTCTTCCAAGCAGGGTGGACGCCGCTGGTTTTCCCAGGGCCACCACCACTTTCGGCTGAATGGCTTTTAACTGTTGAACAAGGAAAGGATTGCAGGCCTCGATTTCTTCCTTTTCGGGATCGCGGTTTCCGGGGGGACGGCATTTTACGATATTGCAGATATAAGTATCTTTTTCCCGATTCAGATTCATGCCCTTTTCGATGATCTCGGTCAATTTTTTACCAGCACGGCCCACAAAGGGCAGGCCTTGCTCGTCCTCATCGGCCCCCGGCCCTTCACCCACGAAAACAAGATCCGCTTTCGGATTACCCGAACCAAAAACAATGGTCTTTCTTCCCTGGGACAGTTTGCAGCGTGTGCAGTCCCCCAGTTCTTCTTGCACCTGGCTTAAAGAGGATTTTTTTCTGGCTTCCATAATTTTTACGGGTGAGGTTGAAACCGGATGAGCAAATAGTTCAGACTCGCAGGGGATCTCTGAATACCCGGCATCCTTCAAAAACAACAGGTGATTTTTTAATTCCCTTAAAAGATGACTGCGATCAGGTGTTTGCATATCAACAAAAAGAATAGCAAATGGGAAAGTCAAAAAAAACAATTAATCATAATGGGGAATATTTTTGTCGAAAAAATGATCTTTATTTCTAGTAATTTAGGATCGGTTTATTAACGCAGGTTGTTTGGAGAAAGCTGGATGGAAAAACGGGAAATATTAGAAAAATTCCCAGCTATCTCCTTGTAAAAACAGTTGATAAATGATTTAAAAAGCGTATAAATAGGGTTACCCTAATTGGATGGTTTTTTATGGGACCATTTTTTAAAATTTCAGCTGTAAAAGGAGTTCTGGTGCTGGCGGCTGTCTTCTTTTCTGGGGGCATCGCTCAGGCGCATCCGGGGCATCATTCTCACCCCCATCCGGGCCACCATTCCCATCATCAACACAAAGCTGAGATTATATCTCCTTTCAATAAGGTGAGTGCCGATAACCCCCTGCACTGTTTGCTGAATGCTCATATGCATAAAGCCAAACAAGATTGCCCGCATAAAGGCAAAAATTCCAATGGAATTGCCAAATTTCGAGCTGACTGCGGTTCCAGTCCGGTCAATTCAGTTGGTTTTTCTTCAGGAAGTGATCTTCCTCAACTGGTTCAAAGTGACGAATATTCCCACCACCGGAGTTTTGCATCTTTAATTCCCCAGACGGTTGATAAAACCTGTCGTTTTCCCCACACCATTGAGCGTCCGCCTCAACTTTTATAGCAAATTTGGATTGATTTTGAAGGTAGATTTGCGCGCGGTAATCGCAGCGTGAGGCCAATTTAAATTCAATCGTTTTTTCTGTTTTGCTGTTTAATAATGCATTCTGTGGAGGTTAAAATGTTCAAGAAAAAGACGGGCAGGATTGTTCTGTTTTCAAATCTGGTCATTTTGTTCTGGGTGACAGCAGCTAAGGCTTATGTGGGCCTTTGCTGTGCGCACTGTGGCGGCAACATGCCTCTGAATATTTTTGGCGGAGGAATTCCAGAGCCTAAGGAATTTCGATTCAAGGTCAGTCATATGATCATGGAAATGGGGCCTCTGCGGGATGGAACCGACGATATTTTGAGTACTACACTTATAGGAGCACCCAACGGTTCGAGGTTTGTTGCCGTTCCCCGTTCAATGAGTATGGATATGACCATGGTCGGTGCTGCTTATTCCTTTACCGATGATTTTGCTCTGATGGTCATGGGCAGTTACATCCAAAACACAATGCCAATGGAGATTCGTCCCCAAAATGGAACCAATTTCGACATGACATCGGATGGTATCGGAGATGTTACCGTTCTAGGTAAATATCGTGTGTATAAAGATGACAATCTGGTTCCCACAAAACAGGTCTCCATGGTTTTTGGTCTTTCACTGCCATCGGGAGCTATTGACAGGCATTTCACAAACAATACAGTTGCGGGGCAAAATGGAACCATTCTTCCGTACAAAATGCAATTAGGCAGTGGAACGGTGGACCCGATCATTGGGTTTACATACCAAGGTTCGAGAGATCCCTGGTGGTGGGGTGTGAACACTCAGCTAGAAGCCCATGTTTATGAAAATGAGCAGGGGTACCACCGGGGTCAGGAATGGCGGTACGACCTTTATGCGATGCGGCAGGTTTCTGACAAATGGGTACTTCATACCCAGTTGAATGGTTGGTGGGAAGGAAAATATAGCAGGGAACCCTATAACCAACGTGTTTTGAACAACGGTCACGCGGCCAATGGTCATTTTACAAGCCCGTTGTTTGATCCAAACAATTACGGGGGCCACAAAGTCGCAATCAGTGCGGGTGCCCAATTCCAGCCCATCCCATTGCATATCCTGGAAGCGACCTTTACTTACCCGATCCATCAGGATTTGAACGGTCCTCAATTGCGGGATAACTGGATGTTGAGGCTCTCCTGGTACGCTGAAGTGCCAACTAAGAAAAGTCGGCGGTATAAAGGTTTCAGCGCACCCAAAGAGCTGGGCTTTTAGTCAATATGGGAAAGGTTGCAGCGATTGTTTTAATCGGTCTGTTTTGTTTCACGGGTTGTTCAATGACGCAGACCATTCCGGAACCTGAAAGCCACGGCGCAAAGTTGTATTTGAAAAAATGCACGCAGTGCCACGGGTTGCCGGGACCGAAACGGCATACCCCGGAGCAATGGGATCAACTTCTGGTCCTGATGAGCGGTTTTATGAAGGAAAGAGGTCTTCCGTTTTCAGCGGATGAAAAAAAACTGATTCAGGACTATTTGCATAGAAACGCAAGATAAGGAAACAGGTTATGAAAATTCCAGCGAGTTTGAAAAAAGCGGCTTTGGTATTAGTACTTTTTTTGCTTCCAGCCCAGGCTGCAGCTGACCCCTTGCTATTTAACCAAATGGGCATTGTAACCCCCAAAATATCCAAACCCGCCCCCGATTTCAAGCTTAAGAATATTCGAGGTGGAGTGACTCAACTATCTGATTTTAAAGGAAAAATTGTCCTGATAAATTTTTGGGCCACCTGGTGCGGCGCTTGTGTTGAGGAGATGGCTTCCATGCAGAATCTATATGGAAATCTCAAGGAACAGGGGGTGGAAATTGTAGCCATTTCCATAGACCGTTGGAATGAAGACCGAATCATGGAATACGCGGATAAGAATAAACTGACCTTCCATATTCTTCGCGACCCGGATCAAACAGTGAGAAAGAAGTATTATGTCATGGGACTCCCGACCAGCTACTTAATTGATGGGGAGGGCAAAATAAGAGGTTATGCCTCAGGTGCCCGTACCTGGGACAGCTCCGCATCGAAAAACGCACTTCTTTCCTTGAAAGGCAACGGCTCGGTGGCCGAACTTGCAACCGAAAAGCTCACCATGCGGGTGGACCCATCTCTCCCACAAAACTGATAGCTCATGTCGATCTACAGGTTTTCTTCCTTAATATTTCTCTGTCTTATTGGAACCAGTCTGAGTTCGGCCTGGGCTCTGACTGAAACAGAGGAAATTCTGACTCAACTGGATCAAAGCTATTATTATCCCCAGCAAAGGGGACTTTCAAAACTTCAGGTGCGAGTCCAATGGGAGCAGTTGGATGTGGCAACCGGTTCTGGAAAGTTTTTGCGTAATCCGGACTATATTTTCACGTGGAGGAAGGTGGGTGGTAAAGGGGTCGGGGATTTTAAAATCGCAGAGGATTCCGATCATTATTCAATAAAACGTAAATTTGAATTAAAAAACCAAATCAGGAACTATGGCGAGTTGATCATCCCCTTTACATTAAAAGAAAAGTTTTCTAAGTACCGCGGTCGATTAAATCAGCGGGAACGAGGCAGGGCAAGCCTTCTATTAAAAGCGGGTTCACCCGATGCTGCCGTAAGGAGTTATCACCTTAAAATAAACAAAAAAGATATGAAGATTGAATCGATACGTTTCAAGCAGCGTTCAGCCCCCTATAAAGTGAGTGGAAGATTTCGTTATGACAAATTAGATGGAAAATGGGTGATCGTTGAAAGTAAATCCCTTTTTACGATGGGTGAACTGGATTACCAGGAAACATCCACCTACCGCTATAAAAAATTCGGAAAAATCTGGTTGGTTTATCGAATTGACCAGATCCTGAAACAGGACAGTCGAATTTTCCAATCTCATCGTTTTACAATCACAGATGTTCGCAGCACTTTTTGAGGAAATGATTTAAAAACAAAAATCACCGGATTGATCCTCAACATTTTCTATCTTGAAGGCTATTGAGTCCTGGCTGCAATTCCTTTATAATTAACCAGTTAAGTTTATAAGGAGGCCTTTTGTATGTCGGGTTTAAAAAGTGCATGGGAGCTCAGTTTGGAAAGGTCGGACGATCTTGTTCCTGAACTGAAGTCCCAAAAAAAACTGACAAAAAAACAAAAAGAGCGAATCGCTGAAATCAGGAAAAATTTTGCGGCGCAAATTGCTGATCGTGATGTGACGATGCAGGATAAAGTTCGCAAGCTCTCAGACCGTGTACCTCCTGAAGAAATCGCAGATGCAAAACGGTTGCTGGAAACTCAATTCCGGGAAGAAAAAAAATCCCTTGAAGAAGAAATGGAAAAAGAAATTGAATCGATTCGAAATTCAAAAGGTTGAGAAAATCATCGTTTTTTATCTGCCTCCCTTTAGCAATACGAATCCCACCCAAAACCCTGAGATCCTGAAAAATTGAGAGCGCCGGCATGAAAAAGGCCATTAAAGAAATAATTGAGCGTGCCCTTGAGAAGGCAAAGGGAGCGGGGGAGCTTGAGTTGGAAAATGTCCCCGATGTGGTCATAGAAAAACCCAAGGACGAAAAACTGGGTGATTTCGCCACGAATATTGCAATGACCCTGGCCCGCAGCGAAAGAAAAAACCCCAAAGCGATTGCAGAGATAATCAACCGCCATATTGAAAATGGGGCAACAGGATTGGATTCTGTGGAAATCGCAGGACCGGGATTCCTTAATTTAAAAATGTCACAGAGATTTTTTCTTGATCGTCTGGCAGATGCTGTTAAACAGCGGGATGATTTTGGGAAATCGAATGTAGGTGAAGGAATAAAAATTATCATCGAGTTTGTCAGTGCTAATCCCACGGGACCCTTGCATATTGGTCATGGCAGGGGAGCGGCGGTGGGCGACGCTCTTTCCCGAATTCTAAAAAAAGCGGGATACGATTTAAGCACCGAATATTATGTGAACGATGTTGGGAACCAGATGAACATTCTTGGGCGCTCGACATGGTTGCGCTATCTGGAGTTGCTGGGTGATGAAAAAGAGTTTCCGGATGACCATTACCGGGGTGATTACATAAAAGACATCGCACAACTGGCTGTTGATCAGCAAGGCAAGGAATTTCTTGGAAAACCCGAAGAGGAGTGCGTTCCCTTTTTTAAAGAGCTGGCCAGGGAAAATATTCTTGCCGGCATTAGAAAAGACCTTTCCGATTTTCGTGTGACGTTTGACAACTGGTTCAGCGAACAATCTCTCTACAAGGACCATTCAGTAGAGGGAGCCATTCAATGGTTGCGGGACCAGGGCCATGTTTACGACAAGGATGGTGCCGTGTGGTTAAAGTCTTCTGCTTTTGATGATGATAAAGACCGTGTGATTGTAAAGAAGACCGGGGAAAAAACCTATTTTTGCTCGGACATTGCTTATCACCAGAATAAAATCAAACGTGGTTTTAAAAAAATCATCAACCTGATGGGTGCGGATCACCACGGTTATGTGCCGCGTATGGAAGCTGTTTTGCAGGCGATGGGGTACGACAAAAATATTTTTAAAATACTGTTGGTTCAATTTGTCAGTTTGCTTCGAGGGGGTGAAAAAGTTTCCATGTCCACCCGTTCGGGAGAATTCGAAACCCTGTCCGATGTGGTGAATGAAGTAGGTGTTGATGCGGCCCGGTATTTTTTCTTAATGAGAAGTTCGGATGCGCATTTGGATTTTGATCTGGAGCTGGCAAAACAGGAAACTCCGGAAAACCCCGTTTTCTATATTCAATACGCCCACGCGAGAATTTGCAGTATCTTTCGTGGTTCGAAAGAGAAAGGCATTGAGTTGCCGGAAAACAGGGAGGTCGACCTTTCCCCCCTTGTTGAAGATGAAGAATATTCCATCATAAAAGCTATTCTGGCATTTCCTGAAGTTGTGGAAAAAAGCGCGAAAGCTTTGGAAGTGCATAGAATTTCCCATTATTTGCTGGACCTGGTCTCCCGTTTCCATGGATATTACAGCCGTCACAGGGTGATCTCCGAAGATATTCCCTTGACGCTTGCGCGGTTGTATCTGCTGGATGGGTTGAGAATAACGATTCGAAACGGGTTCGACTTAATGGGAATTTCAGCTCCGGAAAAAATGTGACGGAACCCATGATATGCGATTCTTCTCTATTTTGATTTTAACCCTGGTTGCCCTGACCGTTCTTTATTTTAAGAAGGAGTGGAGACCCGGGTTTATGGATGAATGGGATCAACCCGCCATAAGCAAAAAGGTGAGGGCGGTGAAACCCAAGTCCCTGACGAATAAATTAAACACTTTAAAACCTGTTTCCCACCAGTTTACCTTTTTTGAAACTCTTGAAGACAAGACCTTGACCAAATATGTCGGTTTGCATGGTGAAATGCTTCCTGTTTCCTTGCCCTCCAGGCCCGTTTTGCGATCCCGGGAAAAAAAGGTTTTAAAACCGGAAACCCCTGCATCCAATCCAAAAGCGAAAATTAAAGATGAACAAAAACCGCCCAAACCCAGACAGCCTCGTTTTTCTGTTCAGGTCAGCTCATTTCGCGATGAAAAGAGGGCGGGTGAATTAAAAATGAAACTGCAGGAGAAGGGTTTCGATTCCTTCCTGATGGAAACGGAACTGCCGAATCACGGGGGTAAATGGTTCCGGGTTTTTCTGGGTAAATACAGTGATGAAGACCTGGCGCGTAAAGACGCCGAGCGCGCAAGGAAGGAATATAAACTCAATGCGGTTGTGGTAAAGAAAACGCTGGGTTAAATTTATTATTTTTCTGAGCAGATATGATCTTTATCGCAAAAAGCCTGGAGCTCTTCTACCGGGTCATCGACTCTCGGGCCGCCATAAAATTTTTCTTTGCTGTCATACCAGGTGTTGAACCTGTATCCCTTAATGTCATCGTGGTACAGCTTTCTTCTTTCATCTTCCCCGTTGAACTCAAAATCCAGTTGAGTCTCCCCTGAAGGAGTGATAGTCACGGTCCCTTTTTTTGAAGGGATGTAGGTATGCCATGCCACGACCTCGTAAGTTCCCGGGGGAATATTTTCAATGGAAAAGTTTCCGTGGGAGTCGGTCACGGCGTAATACGGATTATCAACCAGATACGCGTGCGTTTGCAGAAAAGGATGAAGGTTGCATTTGATAGTGAACTCTTCCGCGTCAGGTCTAACGAAGGCGGCTCTTACCTGGCTGGACTTTGGAACCACGGGCCGGTTTGAAGTCTGGTCCGAATAGATGTTTCGAACCTCATAGGTTGCGATCTCATGCTGGATGGGATCGGTATTTTCGATAAGGATGTTTTCACTGTTCTTTATGCCGATGATGTAGTTGTTGGCACGACAGCGGTCTATGTGAAAGGTTTGCATGTCTTGTGAAAAGGGTTTGCCTTTCTTGATATTGGTTATGGCAATGATCGTGTCTTTCAAACCCCGGTTTTCAGACACGGTAAAATCGAACAGGAGGCGATGGCCCCTCCCGTCTGATATTCGTGAGCAGAATTCTATATTGGGAGCATGGATCAGGTGAAAAGAGCGGACTTTGGGAACCGGACCCGTCAGCGTGACGCGGCCTTTCAGTTTGCCGCCATTGTCCACGGTTATTACTTTGTAGTCCGGAATGATCTGGTCATAAAGTTTTTTTGCCAGCTTGTTGTTCCTTTTGAAAAGGGTGCCAACCTTTTCCCGGGCTTTTTTCTTATTTCCCTGGCGGTTATACAGGAGGCCCAGGTCATATTCGGCCTTTACCATCCTCCGGTTAAGGCTCAATGCTTTTTCAAGTTCCGTGATGGCTTCGTCTATTAAATCCAACCGGGCAAACGAAACTCCCCGGTTGTAGCGCAACCCTGAAGAGTCATAACCCAGTTGCAGTGCTTTTTCGAAAGAAAACAGGGCTTCTTTGAACATGCCCGTCTGGCTTAAAGCAACCCCAAGGTTGGCATGAATCAGTCCCTTGTTCGGTGACAGTTTGGCGGCCTTTAAAAATTCTGGAACCGCGTCTTTCCACAGTTTTTGCTGGCTGAGCTTGATGGCCTTCTGGTAATGAAGGTCGGCTTCCTCAGGGGATGCTGCAACCATGGAAGTTTGCAGAAAAAAAACAAATGATAATAATGTAAAAAAACGCAAAAGATAGTCTGAAATAATCAGTTTTGGGTGATTTTTAACCGGTTTTCGGGCGGTAGACTTTTCAATGTATCAGTGCCTTGTTATTGTGTCAACCGGGGTTGAAATGCCTGAAAATGCCTTTCGTTTAACCCTGATAATAGATACTTTCGGAATTTAGAAAATTCCAACTAATTTTGTGAACTGAGGAGACAAGGCTTTGAGGATGAATGAATTATTGCGGGATTTTTCCCCGCATCCCGCTATAAGAGGCGCCCTGATTCAAACGATAATCGGGTCGCAGTTTCCTGGAGACGGATTAAAACCACCCGGTAAAATCACCCATTATATTGATCTTGATGTAGAAGCCAAAGCCGTAGTCTATGAAATAGAAACGGCGGAAAAAGACAAGCCCGCGGTGATGCTGGCCCACGGCATGGGGGGGTGTTCCGAATCGGGTTATATAAAAAGAATCGCCTCAAAACTGTCAGCGCAAGGTTACGGTGTATTCATGATCAACCATCGTGGCAGCGGTCATGGAATGGGACTGAGCCCCACCCTGTGGAATGGCGGGTCCAGTAATGACCTTGATACCATGGTCCGGTTTATTCTGGATAAGCATCCCTCCTTGCTCCTCGTCGGTTTCTCTTTAAGCGGAAACATTCTTTTGAAATACCTCGGTGAGGGACAATCTATTCCTTCGGGGGTGATCGGCGCTTTGGCGGTGAATCCCCCCATTGATTTGCGTGTTGCGAGCCTTATCCTATCCACCCATCTTTCCTGCTGGTTGTTCAACCGCTACTATATGAAACTGATTGGTAATCAGGCCCGGGCCTTGATAAAAAATTTTCCGAATGCGATGGACCCCCGTAAAAATTTAAAAACCATCTGGGAATTTGACGCAAGCTACACCGCGCCCGCGGGAGGATATAAGGACCTGGATGATTATTATGATCGGTGCAGCAGCAAACATTATTTAAAAAATATCGAGATCCCCACATCGGTTTTATGTTCTTTGGACGACCCCTTTGTTCCGCCGGAAGTTTTCAAAGGTATTTCCGGAAATGTTGATTTTTATCAACCCGGGGGAGGGGGGCATATGGGTTATATTTCCATGAATAAAACTCCCTGCGGCGATCGCCGCTGGATGGACTACGTGGTTCTGGAATGGGTCAATGCAATGAGCAAAAGGGCAAAATGAATCCAATCCTTATTTTATTGAAATACCGGTTGACCGCGGTGAAGAACGGTTGCTTCGACGGGAAAAACCGCTGGCGCTGGGTCGGGGTGCTTTTCCTCGCGGGCCTGTTCGTGGTTGGGGACTACTGGTTTTTCTTCCGAATCATCCAATATCTCGATGGCCTGCCTTTCAAGGTGGGAGAAGAGTTGATCGTGCAACTCGTAAACCTGGTTTTCATCACCTTGTTTTTCATGGTGATGTTTTCAACCCTCATCGTTTCCCTTTCCATTTACTATTTATCAAGAGACCTGGAGTTTATCAATTCCATGCCGGTCTCTCCAAAATCACTGATCACCGTTCGCTTTGGACAATGCCTGATCCATAGTTCGTGGATGGTATTGCTGTTTGCCTTTCCCATGTTTGTCGCCTACGGAAACTTTTTTCACGTTTTCTGGGATTTTTACGCTTATTTTTTTCTGAACATCCTTCCCTTTATGGCCATCCCCTGCCTGCTGGCGGTGCAGGGAGTGATGTTGTTGATGAAATATTTCCCGACGCATAAAATCTACCAGATCCTTTCCTTTCTGGGACTGCTCTTTCTGGCGGGAACTGTGGTCTACCTGAGATTTTTAGCGCAGGATAAATTTTTCGGACAGGATGTGTCCGATGAAATGATCATCGCTTTTGTGGAAACTTTGAAAGCTCCCGATTACGCTTTCCTGCCCAGCAGTTGGATCACCGAATCCATAACCGGCTGGGTTGCCGGTGAAAAAGAATTTCCCTATAAGATCTGGGTTACGGCTTTGGTCCTTTTCTTCCTGTTTGTAAAATTGAGTTCCCGCATTTACTTTTCAAGCTGGTGCTCGGTGCAGGAAGTACGCAGTTCTCCCCTGGGAAGTAGGGGCAGGGAAGCAAACAGGAAACCCCTGTTTAACGGCCTGCCTTTGTCGCAAAGGTGGAGAACCCTTCTGGCAAAAGACATGAAAGTTTTTATCCGCGATCCCGAGCAATGGTCGCAGCTTTTCATATTATTCGCGCTGGTCTGTGTGTATATTTTCAATATCATGCACCTTCCCCTGGAGAACCGGGTTCTGCGTGACGTCGTTTCGGTGCTCAATGTAGGCCTCGTAGGATTCGTCATGGCCGCCTTGATTTCAAGGTTTGTCTATACCTCACCCAGTATCGAAGGCAAAAGTTTCTGGTCGGTCTATACCAGGCCCGTAACCATGCGTGGATTTATCGCCTGCAAGTTCTGGATGTTCTTTCCTCCCTTACTGTTCATCGCCGAGTTTCTGGTAATCACATCGAACCTTGTGCTGGGGGTGGATCAATATGTCATGAACATTTCCGTGATCGGGGTGTTCTTTCTCACATTGGGGTTGACCGGACTGGGTTTGGGATTGGGCAGCCTCTACCCGAAGTTCGATTACGAAAATATATCCGAGGTGTCTTCCAATGCGGGGGGAGTGATTTACATGACCCTTGCCTTGAGTTATATCGGGT
>WAIB01000049.1:0-4661 GCA_009873655.1 Nitrospinota bacterium
GCGTTTTCCTGCGGAATCGTCATATGCCATGAAACCCGTTAATTTTGTGCCATTATGACTGTATTCGATTTCCTCTGTCTTAACTCCCGCGTCTGCCAAGGAAACCCAGCTAAATAAAAAGACAACACTCAATGCCAATATATTTTTCATGAAGTTAGACTCCCATCGGATTATTCTTTAATTCGGTGAGAAATTGTACCGGGCTAACACAGGAAAAGGAAGAAAAATAAGTTATTAGAGATACCGTTCGGCCTAAATTTCAAACAAACTTTCTTGTTCAAATGCTTTTTTAGCTTGTCAGGAGTTCGGGCACAGACCTTTTGCCAAAGCAGTCTACTGCTTCCATTTGGCGTTAATGGCGAGGGAACCCATGCGGATGCCTCCCATTCTCAGGCTGGTCAAAAGATCAAGGGAGGGTATGAAAAACAATCCACGGGAAGCGGGTGGTTGAGTCAGGGACTCGCTATGCTCTTCCAGTTGAAAAGGGTTTTTATCGTAGGTCAGGATAAAATCGCCCGACTCGTTTCCTTTCTTATAGCTATAGCTGTGCTGTGGAAGATGGGAAACTGTTTCATCCCTGGTGGTGAACCGGTGCGTACTCACAAAGCTGCTTTGTGCCTGATCCAGGAAGTTCGGATCGTCAATCAGCACCTGCTTCTTAACTTCTGAGATATCGGAATGCTCACCCCCTTCGACTTCGACTTCTTCAATCAATTCTCCGTCTTTTCCAAACAATTCACCTACCCTTTCGGCAAGTTCCCGATTCAATTCTGGTTGGCCTGATGAAAAATAAAGCAGCATATCCCCTTCAGACTCCGGGACCTCTTCATCTCCAAAATCCATTTCTTCAAAGGGACGAAATCCCCCTTGGGAAGGAACATCCGGCGTGATAAGCAACCAGGCCATCGGACCGAACCCTATAGTCGCAAAATGTTTCTCTCCCTTGGCGATTTCGTAGGCCATTCCCGGAGTCTGAGCTCCAATTCGGGCGATATTCATGGCGATCAAGGGAAGATCTTCAAAAATATATTTCTGAATCAACGAATATTGATAGGGAGTTTTCAATACCCCTTCCTGAGCCTGCACGGAGTGCCTCCGTTCTCAAATTACAAAATGGTTTAAAAATTAAAATATTTTATCACGACCGCCTAATCTAACTCAGAATCAAACCGACTATTAGGTTTGGGAAAGTTTAGAATTTCATCAGAATAAACCTTATGAATTTTTCCCAGCACAGGCCTCCCGCCGATCTATTCTAAAAGGGTGCTATCCTCCATCTTTTTCCCTTCCAAAAACAAATTTTCGATGGTCAAATCAATAATTTTTCCTGGCAGGATTTGACCTTCTGACCTGATCTCAACCGGATACTCGACCAAAGAACGAGGAAAGCTTCTTTTATCCTTTCCCATAAAAAACCTTTTAAACCTGTCTCAAAATAAAATTCGTTTTCGATTCTAATACAAACGGCAAAAAAAATCCTCCCCCAAAACTTGGGGGAGGATTTCAAATTTATACTTCTGAAGGAACTACCCTACATAGGAGCATTTGCTTGCCGGTGTTCGGGTATCCATATTTTTACCGCGTGATGTATGGTCATCGATTTCTGCGGCACAACCAATCATCCTTCCAAACAGGAAGGTTGCGAAACTGGCTGATTCAATATCTTCTTCCTTCATTTTACCGGCGTTGAAATCGGACCAGACAATTTTTAATAGAATCACCGCTATCACCGCATCGATGTTTACACAATAAACATTTTTACTGACTTTTGCCTTGAACAATCCCTGAACAAGACTGTGGTAGAATTCGAGAAAGACGTTATTGATGCCTTTTTCCTTGAACAGGTCATTAACGAAAACCTCTCGCGGATCGTAATTCACGTCTTTGCCCTTGAACACCGGATGATTCACACAAGGCAATTTGGCATAATCGAGATTACCCACTGCTTTTTGTTTCTTTTTGTAGTCCGCATAGTCTGTCGCGACTTTTAAAGCCATGGCATCGAGATCGAGGCCATGATTTTTATCAGCCGGATCTTTCAATCCCGTATCTTTAAAGTGCTCTATAAGAAATGCCGCCGCTTCAAAACCGTTTCCGCCATGGGCAAACCCTGTGTGCGTGAGGAAACCTATAAAACCCTTGTTCACCTGCACTCGCTGAGGCTGTTCTGGGCCATCTGCGCTAACTGCTCCTTTTGAACCTTGGGCCGAAATAGTGCCAGGCCCGTTGGTGATAATAAGGCCGAGTAAAACCTGGAACTCATATAACTCTGATTCAGAAGGTTGTCGACCCAACAAAGTCACGAATGCTGTTTTAGTGAAACTATAATTAGGAACCAGCTCCTCCATCTTAACTCCTGCAAGGCTATCTTCTGAATGCCGTGATGCGGGAGCGGAAACCCCAACAATGGTGCTATAAATGCGGGAGTACCAGGGAAGACGAACCAAAGTGTACTTGGAAATCTTTTTAGCACGCAATGCTTCCCAACCAAGAGAGACCCATACCGCAGCAAACAATGCATCAGTGGAAAGTTTTCCACCGTTTGCTGCTGCAAAATCCTGAACAAACTTAATAAAAACAGAGTCACCCGCCTTATTGAGGCAGTCCGCCAATATTCCTGCACAAGGGTCCTCACCATCTGCCAGTAGAGCATCTTTAAATTTATCGGCTTCTTTTAACTGGTCCGCGTAATCGAAAGCCTCTTTAGGGCCACCTAGCTTTGTAAATTGAAACAACTCCAACAGTGCGCTTGAGGCATCCATGGCCTTTTGCACCATCTTTTTACCTACAATGGCTACTGCGGAAGAGACCACTGTGTTAGGAGAGTTGCCATTTTCCCGTGCTGCTTCGGCAGCTGACAATGTGGGTTCGTTATGCTGATTTACATACATATTTAAAACGATATTAGCAATCTTCTCACCATACTCACACGGATAAAGACGAGTAAGCGCGAAAACCAGATTGGCTTCAAAGGTTTTCATAGAAGCATCAAGAATTGAGGTGTTATGTATTTTCGAGACCTGGGTTTTCGGATCCATCATAGAAGCCCCACTGGCATCTTTTAATGTTTCTCGGCGGTGCTGAGCACCTACCATTTTATCCAGCGCTTCTATTTGCTCGTTGTAGGGGTTCGCTGCTTCAACAATGGGAATATCCAACTCAGGGGGCAGGGACAATCCCTGGTTGTTACCAAACCAGGGTTTTAAATCCAGACTGCCCTGCGGTGCAAAATCCGGCTTGGTTCCATTGAGTTCCATAACTTTGGTCAAAGCTTCTGGAATATGCGCAATGTTTGTTACTAGCGCACCTTTTTTTGAGAAAATGGGTTTTTCTGGAGTGTAAATTCCGTCTACCCCAAAATAGTCCATGAACCATTGCTCTTTGGCAAGAGCGTCATCTCCCGACCCTGACAAAGAACCAGCATGACCGCAAGCTTTGGTCAAACGTGCTTTCCAACGCCCAACTACACATGCAATTATGGGTTTATTGGACTTCAGTCCATTTTCATAATACCCACCTGGCTCGCTGTAAAGAACTGCTACTTTTGAACGATCATCATTATCGAATGCATAAAGGAATTCTTTGGCACTATATTGAATATATACATCCTTTCCACTTGAAACAGAAGTCGTTGTTCCCCACCCTGCGGTAGACAGATAAACGGCCATAGTCGTTGTGAAGTTGCCAGAGTTGGAAAAAATAGCAACCGAACCTTTAATCAGAGATTCTTCAGGAGCGTTTCCACCCAGTGCCCCACCTAGTCGGACGTGATTCCAGGCATCCGCGAGACCCAAACAGTTGCCACCAAAAAGATCGACTCCATTAGCCTGACAAATCGCCCGCATTATTCGAGAATCTTTTATTGAAACTTTTTCAGTGAGTATAATCGCTTTTTTTAAATCTGGATTATCGCGAACGGCTTCAGCGAGCCCATCTTTCACTCCTGAAGGTGGAAGGTATATAACAACGGTATTGAACTTATGACCTGCTTCCAATCCCTCTTTAATGGAGTTATAAACCGGAATTTTTCCAGTTTTCGTTGGCAGAAACTTGCCAGATTTACCAGGCCCAGTCCCAAAAACAATATTACCTCCTGAATAATCATTGCTGATCGGGGTCACTCCAGAACTCTCTTTACCCAAAATATTTAATACCACACATCTGTCATCTTTGGTTGCCAGTTCAGACAGGGAGTTTATTCCACAGTAAAAGGGGAAATCCCCTACACCTTGCTTATGCATTCAAACCTCCAACAGTTTCGTTAGGTTAAATTTTTAATTTGGCTTTTATTTCGTCTTTTCCACCGTTTTTCATCCACTCGTTCACCTTAAGTGCGTAGTTGATGACTTCAGACATTGCACTGTCATGCCCAAAGAAACGGTAGGGAAGTCCTAAAGAATCTAAAACATCCCGCAGATAGTTCATTCCACGGATGACATTTGGCCCACCTCGACCCACCACAACGAAAATCGGGATTGGCCCATGAGTTTGAAAAAATTCACGCAACCCATCACCCATCGCACGAAACGTTTCATAAATGTCCGTATTGTTCGCTTTACCTCCAATGATAAATAAGACGTTCGACTGCGGTAGCCAATATTTGAAACTGATTTTAGAAATGTCATTCATCTTTTCATAAGGAGGGTTACCACCAAAGTCAG
>WAIB01000049.1:4671-11258 GCA_009873655.1 Nitrospinota bacterium
AAGTCAGATGAGATGGTTGCGTTTTCTCCCAATAATTCGGTAACCATCGCATTAGCACCGCCACCGAATGTTGGGGCCGTAATGGTTCCCTTGTCGTTCATAACAAAAACGTCACTTTGCCCCTGATAAGTCCGTAGCTGATTAATCTCCTGTTCAAACTCAGAGTAGTCCGATGCAAAAAGATGTGAAGGAAGGTGTAATCTTTTCCATGAAGGATCGTCCTGATCAAAAGCACATTTAAAATCACAAGCAATTGGAGTTAAACGTCCACCCTTACCTGGCTGCATGCGAATAGGATTGAGCTCCAGCATCCACATTCCGTAGTTATTGTACAAGTCCCAAAGCTTTGGAAGGTTCTGAACTAGGGGACTTATCACTTGAGGCGGCGCTCCAAGGTCCATCAATGCATTCGAAACATGAAATGCTTTTAACCCTGTCAGCGGATCAAATGGAACTACGGCCAATTTACTAGAATCTAACTCTTCAATATCTACACCCCCATGATGCGTCACGGTCATAACAGGAGATCGATGCTCAGTACTCTCTGTAATAGAAAAATAAACTTCATAATCTGCGGGCACACCACCTTCATAAGTCACGCCATCCGATTTCACCTTGCTGAATCCATCCACATGTTCAGCAAAATAGAGACGTTCCTTCTCTTTTAAAGCATCGGTAATATTATCGACTCGACCTAAAAGCCCGGATTTACCTTTCTTACCCACACCGCCTTTAAAAACGGGTTTAATAAATACCTGTCCATGTCGTTTGATCATGTCTTTGATATCGTCGACACTGAGTTCCGGCCCACGGACTTCAGAGTGAGGGAACTCCACCAGATCCAATAATTTTCTTCCCCAAAGCATGCCAGTTATTTGCATTTTGTTTTACTGCCTCCAAAATAAATAAAAAAATGAAATGAAAATAGGATATTTCAATAGCCTAGAAAAACCGATTACGATCGAACGGGCTAAATATTATTTTTACAAGGGTTAAGCGTGAAACGAGGGATGTATTTTATGATATTTAGCTCTTTTGTCAATAATATCCTGTGAGTTTATATACAAGGAAGGAAAACGAAAAACCAAACAATCAAAAGACCTTCTAAAACAATCTACTTCAAACGTTTTTTGAGTTCCTTGATTCGGAATTTTTCTTCATCCCGGGTGATGAAACCCTGACGGGCATCGTGCTCAAGCATAAGAATTTCAAACCGCAAAGCCTCTGCGACCGCCTGGTTGTATTTCTCCCCGGCAACCACATCGAAAGTAACCACCCGGGTATTGAATTTATCGGGATGGACTTTTTTCAGAAAACCGTCAATCGAATCCGGTTGAATTCCGCCACCCACCGAAACCGTTATCTTTTTAGATTGAATTTTATTCACCGCTCTTGCCACCCTATTTAAAACGGAACCCTCCATGGTCCGCTTCTTCATTGAACCGGATAAATCACTGCAACCAATGGTAATCTCATCTAAAAATTTTGCCTCGGGGGCATTCATAATGTCGCCCAGTTGCTTGACGGCGGTTATCGTTTCTATATTTATGTGTTTGTTCAACCTTCCAAACTGCATGGGAGTTGTAAAATCTTTTACGGCGGAAATAAAATTTTCAAGGCCATAAGGAGATTCCACCATTGGAGCGATCAAACCATCAATATTGAGAGGGACCAGTTGTTTGATATCGTTTCTTGCATTGGGACCGCCTATTTTAACGACTACCGGCAACAGTGATAAATCCGCCCAAAACTTGATCTGGTCAATGGTCATGGCCGCATCTTCGGTTGAAAGCTTTAATCCACAAGCCCCAAAATCATCTTTCAATTTTCTTAAAGATCGACCCAGGGTGGCCTGGAAAGATTCCGTTTTTTTAACCGGCATGATTTTCAAAGGAGGTTTTTTGGACTTCACTATCTTTCCCCTTTCTTCCTGAAAATAATGGATGGATCGACATCTTCAATGGAACCACAGCCCGTGAGAATCATCGCCTTTTTCAACTCCTTCACTTTTTGCTGAAGATAAAACGAAACACCCTCTTGACCTGCACCAAAGGCCGCAATACAAACTGGCCTGCCGATCATCACCGCATCGGCACCCAGTGCCAGCATTTTTAGAACATCGATCCCTTCTCTTATTCCCCCGTCAACCAGAACTTTGATTCTACCTGCCACCGCGTTTGCAATTTCCGGCAGCACCTCGGCCGTTCCCGGCATATGGTCCATAACCCGACCGCCGTGATTGGAAACCACAATGGCGTCGGCTCCAGCTTCGATAGCGGACAATGCCGACTCCACATTCATTATTCCCTTTAAAACAAAGGGGACCTTCAAGTTGGATTTTAATTCCTGCAGTTCTTCCACGGTTTTAGGCCCTACCGCCTGCCCTTTCAGGGACATGGTTTTGAAGGAAGCTGCATCAATATCCACTCCTACGGCCAGGGCACCGGCATCCTCCGCCGCCTTGAACCGCTTTATAATATCCAGGTTAAATTCTCTCGGTTTAAAAATGGGGATTCCCAATCCCCCGTGCTTTTTAATTGCCTCCAAACCAATCAGGTATTTTTTAGGGCTTGCCCCATCGCCCACCATTCCCAGAGTTCCACACTCCAGACAGCCATCTAAAATGGCATTGGCATACTCTTTTTCATCCATACCTCCTGCAAGGTTGGTTTCCATACCGGTAATAGGGGCCGCCAAGATTGGCATGGCCAGTTTATGACCGAACAATTCTATGGATGTATCCGGGGTTTTGATTTTATGAATGGTTCGCAAGTTTACCTGGTACCGGGCCAGAGCGGTCAGGTTCTCCGTGAAGGAGCTGCCTGTACCAATACCCCCGATTCCCGGGACCTTACCGGCGCACTCGTGCCCATCGCAGACGGTACAGGCTTTGCAGGCGACATAGAATTTTTTCCTGGCGTTGTTCCGAATGATGTCCCAGGTCAGCGTATTGGAAGCACCCACTTCAATCTGAATCGTTTCCCTTGCCAGGTCATTTATTCGTATGGCTTCTTCACGGGTTTTGGCAACGGTTATAACGTAACCCACTTTTCCCATATTGCTTTTCGGTTCCTCAACCCAGTCACCGGCTTCTTTCATGAGAATGATTTCCCGGACTCCCTTGATTTTCCTGGCCTCTTCTACACCGCGAATGCTTAGAATTTTCCCCGGGGCGGGAATCAAGGAACGCTCTGCGGAGACCAGTGAATTCCTGGGTTTCAATTCATTCGGTGATTCTCCCAATGCCACCTGGATCGCTGCTTTATATAAATTGACCCCTGAGGACAAAGGGTAGGTGTACGCCGACATCCATCCACCGCTCAAGCGGGCGGCAATCTCAACAATTTTGGGACCCTCCGGGGTGAATTTGATATCTCCTTTCGCGGCACCCGTGTTGATGCCCAAAGCGCGAATAGCTTGTTTAAAAACATCAATCGTTTCCTTGACCTGTTGCCCGGGTAAATTGGAAGGCAGGGTATGCCCCACCTCTACAAAATAAGGGGAATGTTCAATAATGCGGTCCGCTACACCCGTTATATGAATATTGTCGTTGCAAACCAGGGCATCCAGACTCAGTTCCGGTCCTTCCATGAACTCTTCGATAACCAATTTGCCACTGATAGAAGCTTCTTTCGCCTCACGGAATGCAGGGATCAAATCATCCGGGCGTTCTATTTTGCGCACACCACGCGCACCCATGTTGTCACAGGGCTTGATAACCAGGGGAAGTTCCATCGAACTGACCGCTTCACGTCCTTCATCGAGGGTCCAGACCGGGCGAAACTGGGGAACGGGGACTCCTATGTCCTGCAGAACCTGGCGCATCTTGATTTTGTCGGTAGCCCGTTCAGCAACTTCAAAAGGAATTCCCGGAAGGTTCAAGGCATCCGCCACGGCAGCAACCGTCTGCGAGGCATCCGTACCCACCGTCATCACCCCATCCAGAGGACAGGCCATATGGAACTGCTTGGCTGTATTGACGGTGAGGTTGATATTGCGGGTGCTGACTTCGATAGGATAATCGGCAAGCAACATGCCTTCCGATTCGGGATTGTAGTCGGTGACCACCACCTTGAGGCCCATCGACTTGGCGGTTTTAATGGCTGGCACCTGAAATACCCCGCCTCCGATGATCATTAAATGTTTTGGACGATTTACAGACATGAAGTGAATTTCCAGTCAGGTGAATTTTCTATCCCTACTCAACACCAGCTTAACGACATAAAAAATGGGCAGCTTTAACGAATCTCCGGACAATCCGGCTCATTTTAACCGTTTTTAGAAGAAAATAGCTTAAAATATCCCTGCAAATGCCGTTCTATAGTTTATGCGCGGTTTCAATTCAGGTGAAGATGTGGCCCCCACTCAGTCCCGACTCAAATCCCCTTTGTTTTTATTAGTCCTCACCGGAATCCTTTTCCTGGTTTATACGAATGGGCTCAACACCCCTTTTCAGAGCGACGACGAACGGCACATCATAATCAATCCAAATATCAATAACCCTGAATTTTATTTGAACTCCACCTACATCACCTACCGGCACATCAATAACCTGACCTTTGCCTTAAATTACCAGTGGAGCCAGCAAAATCCCTTCGGCTACCACCTTTTCAATCTCCTTATCCATATCTGCACCGTAATTCTGGTTTTTTTCATTACATCCCTGACTATTAAAAACTGCACCGAATGGGGAGAGCTGGGAGCCATGAAAATTGCCGGGATGAACGCTTTGGTGTTCGGCCTGCACCCCATCCATACCGAAACGATCACCTATATTTCGGGAAGGCCGGGTGGGCTAGCCGCATTGTTTTTTTTCTTCTCTCTGCTCCTGTTTCTTTTGGGCGGATTGAAAAAGCGAAAAATACCCGGTTATTTTTATTATTTCCTCGCTCTAATAACTTTCTTTATTGCGGTGCTTTGCAAGGAAACCGCTGTCACCCTTCCCGTGATTATGCTGCTTTACGACCTTAGCCTGATGAAGGGAGAAAACTGGAAACCGTTTCTCTCGCGGCTGGTGTTTTATGCCCTGTTCCCCATATTGGCAATACTGGCTTATCTGCGATCCCCATATGCCTTCACGGCTTTGGGAGATTTATTAAAAAAAATAGATTTGTCGCTGCTATGGGTGCAGCTCGATATTTTAAAACATCCGCTGAAACTGTTTCTTTTCCCCATCAACCTTACTTTCGAATATGATTTTAAAGCTCAGGTGATGTGGGGCTCATTCGTGGTGCCCCTCTTCCTGCTGGCAGCGGTTATATTTCTTGTGATCAAAAAATTTTATTTAAAGTCTGCAATCCTTTCCTTCGCATCACTATGGTTTTTTATCACACTCGCTCCAACCAATTCGGTCATGCCGCGAGTGCCTTTATTCAGCGAACGAAACTTGTATATCCCCTATTTCGGACTCTCCTTGTTATTTTCAGTGATCCTTTACCTTTTATTTTTCAAAGAGAGACAAAAGAAGAACTGGCTTGGAATAGCCCTGGTACTGGCGATCGGACTCTGCTTTTCCTCGCTGGCGGCAAAAAGAAACCAGGCTTATGCTTCGCCTTCTTCGCTGTGGGCAGACACCTTTGAGAAAACTCCAAAAAAAATAAGTGTGGGGAAAACCTTGAGCATCCATTACCTGATGGAAGAAAAATATCCTGAAGCGTTGAAAACCCTAAACGCCTTACTGAAAATCAACCCCGGACTTTACGATGTCCATCAGAATATGGGACTCGCCTATAAAAGCATGGGAGATTTGTCCAACGCGGAAAAAAAATTTAAAGATGCCATTCAAATTAAATTCAATGCACCCGAAGCGCATTACAATCTCGCAAGCCTTTATGGAAAAATGGGAAAAGCCATTAATTCGAGTGAGGAGTTTGATGTTTCCGCAAAACTGTTTAAAGGACATATCAACCCACCGCCCCCAAATTTTTATTCCGACAAAGCCCGAGCCCACAACCAGGCGGGCATCGCTTACATCAACGCTAAAAAATATGATGAAGCCCTGAATCAATTTCAAAAGTCTGTGAATCAAAACCCGAATTCACTGGAAGCCCGATTCAACCTCGCCAGACTTTTACTGGATTTCAAAAATGATAAACAACAGGCCGCCAGCCACCTGAAAAAAGCACTTCAACTCAACCCCACTCCCCAGCAAACCCAGGTTTTAAAAAACCTTCTTTCTCAAATCCCCAAAAAGTAGACGGACAAAAGGCAATCCCCTCAGTCCCCCTCACCGGGAGGAAGATCACAACACTTTCTCCCGTTCACGGCATGGAGGTTATAAAAATATTTGGAGTGGCACTTTGCCACTTGCCTCAACAGGCCCATTGGTGATAGGCTGACATTTTATCCGAATACCAATATATTTGCTTATGGGATTTTATGGTTGCATTGGTTCATAGTGGAGCGGTTCTGGGTATCGAGGGGTACCCGGTGGAGGTGGAGGTCAATCTATCGCAAGGGCTTCCAGGCATGTCTATCGTGGGCCTCCCCGATGCCGCCGTCAAAGAAAGCAGCGATCGCGTTTCCGCCGCCATTCGTAATACCCAGCTTTCCCTCCCTGTTCGAAGAATCACTGTCAACCTCGCACC